>JBHHUS010000028.1:0-26601 GCA_046861615.1 Fidelibacterota bacterium | reverse complement strand
GAAGATGGTTTCCAGATAACTGTATCCCCGGCAATGGCTGCAATAAAAGCATTCCAGGCCCACACGGCAACCGGGAAATTAAATGCGGAAATGACACCGACCGGCCCCAACGGATGCCATTGTTCATACATCCGGTGATCCCTGCGTTCCGAATGCATCGTTTTACCATACAGCATTCGGGATTGACCGACAGCAAAATCAGCAATATCGATCATTTCCTGTACCTCCCCATCCCCCTCCTGTTTGATCTTTCCCATTTCCAGCGCAATCAGACTGCCCAGAGCATCCTTCTTTTCTCGCAGGACCAGGCCCATTTCCCGTACCAGTTCTCCCCGGACTGGAGCCGGTACGGTTCGCCAATTATTAAAGGCTTTAATTGCCTGTTGAATTACCTTTTCGTAGTCTGCCGCTCCCGTCAGATAAACGGAAGCGATCGTTTCTTTAGTGGCCGGATTTACCGATTCGAGTAAACCGCCTTTTTTCGAAGCGCTCCATAATCCTTGACCAGAACAGGCGCCTTGATTGACAGTCTGAATTCCCAGTTCATTCAAAATTGTTTTCACGGAATAACCCTTTAATTTTATACTAATATGTCGATGTTATTTTCAATGGTTATTATGTCATGGAATTGTAACGAATCCATTGAATGATTTGAAATGTAAATCCAAAGGTAAAATTTACGTTGGATTTCAAGTCAATTGGAAGTAACCCTTCCGGGCAAACTGTAATTACAGTCCCAGTGATGGGCCCCCTCGCTGTTTTTCAGCGGGATTCCGGTTTTGCAGTCCTCTTTAGCCAGAACACAGCGGGGATGATAACAGCAACCGGATGGATAATCGCGGAGTGTGGGTACGGCCCCCGGAATAGCAGGAAATTTTCCTTCCTCATTTTTTTCCAGGGCAGCCAGTCGTAATAAATCAGCAGTGTAAGGATGCCGTGAATTGTTTAACACCTGATCCGTTGGTCCCGACTCAACGATACGTCCGGCATACATGACCATGATACGGTTACCGAATTTTTTCACCAGGTCTAAATCATGGGTGATAAATAATATCGATAGTCCCATTTCCTGATTCAATGACCGAAGTAAAGCAATTATCTGGCTTTGGATAGTCACGTCCAGTGCTGTTGTAGGTTCGTCTGCAATCAAGACTTGTGGTTGACGGGCTAAAGCAGCGGCGATGAGTACCCGTTGGCGCATACCGCCGGAAAATTCATGGGGATACTGATTATATCGTTTTTCGGGGCGTGTAATTCTGACGGACCGGAGTAACTCATAAACTTTATCTTTAGTTCGTTCCTTCTTTTGGGGAATGGCCTCTCGAACCTGTTCTCCGATGGAAATCACCGGATTCAAGGCAGTCATGGGCTCCTGAAATATCATCGCTTTGGTTCGCTCTAATCCTTCCCCCTGTAGTTTCACTACCGCTTTCTGACTGTTCAACCCCATAAGTGCTAAGGCAATTTGCGATTTTCCACAACCGGACTCTCCCACCAACGCTAGAATTTCTCCGCTTAAAATAGAAAAGGAGACCTGATCCACCACCGGGATCAGGTCTCCTTTAATCGGAAAGGAAACGGTGAGACTGCGGATATTTATTAACTGGTCATGCTTCATCGGTTGTAGGCTTATTACCGCTCTGATCTTTGAAGGCGCTGTAACCAAGGAGCAGTACCATTAACACTAATAACCAAAGTGTGGCATGATAATACCTGGCCCCGGAAAAGTCAATCAAATCAATAAATCGACCAATTAACAGTGAAATTCGCCCCATGACGGCAAAACCAAAGGAGGCACCGAAACTGATCATCAGGAAATAAATTCCGAAGCGGCTGATTTTACCCAATATACCGGTGTGTTCCCGGGAAAAATAGAAATACAATAATCCGGTAATAGTGCCGACGATAATAATCAAACTGTTAAAAATACTGTCCCCCAACAAACTGAATAGGGGCAAATCGCCTACAAAATGAACGGCAGAGCCTTTAATCTGTCCAATAACATTTGAGTTCAAAAATCCATAGGCCCTTAATCCTGCGGCCATCCCAACCGTATAGGCAATCCCCCAGCGGGCAAACCAACTCATCTTAGAGGAAACACTCAGCAGCATCATGATTCCCAGAATAAAGGGAATAATGTAAATCAAGTGCATTCCGTGACCTTTATCAATCCCACCGGTAGGGAACACGGCAGGTAACACCGCCCCAAGGGTATTATAAATACCGTACCAGAATTTCATAATCCCACTGTCTAAGGATCCAGCCTCTAATTTAGGCCACAGACGGCCGAACAGGTTGGGTTGGATCTGGGTCCAGAAATACATGGAGGTCCAATACCCAGCTGAAACACCTACAAAAATGTGCTCAGCAATTTTATAAAAAGGATTGTCCTTGTACAGATAGGAAAAAATGGCCAATGTCAGGAAGGCTGCTACCCATCCGCCGAAAATTTCTGCTCCATTCATATCAATTCTCTCCTGACCTTAATATTTTCTTGCACGTTTGCGTTCTATGAAGAACCCTATATTACCGAGGACAATAAAAAGGACTATAACCAGGTGCGCAATGGACTGGGCATCCATTCCGCTAGTACCAATACCTGGTTTGTTAATTAACGCTTCATACTCGGCTGCCCCGGGCATCCCCGCCAAAATTCCTTTTACCTGCCCGGACTGGATGTAGGGCATTACTTCATTCACCTGGATCGAAGTTGTTCCCGTACTCATGGGCACTCCCGTTGGATCGGAGGCATACTGTACCCACTCTACTGTTCCGGGATAACCCGCTGAGGCTGAAAACAGAAAAGCAAAATCATCAAAATTATTTACGCCGTCCATCATCGGGATTTTATCAATCAATGTACCCCGGGCATCTACCGTGTACATTTTTCTTAAATTGCTGACGACACCTTTTACCACTGCTTCATTTCCGGGACGAAAACCCAAGAGGACATAATCCTGGCCATAAGTCAAATTATATTCCTTTTCCGCCACCTGATTTAAAGCTTCCTCAGCCATGAACTGGCCGTCAGGCCATAAACAGGTAACATAAACTTTGTGGCCGTTTCTGAATAGGTGTCTCAGTATAGCAATTGCCATGGGATGAATCTCCGGTTTAGTGCTGGGTCCGTATTCAAACGACACTAATACCTTTGAATCAGGTGGCAGTGCTTCAACCGCATCGTAAACCACTTGGGTTGCATTGGTCGGACGGATGGGCAATCCCAGGGGGAAAAACAGCGGCAAAGCTACTACCAGGGCAATAATGAGAAAAATCCATCGACGATCAACATGCCCAAGTTTTAATATCAGGTCTTCAAGAAATTTCATTTTTATTCTCCAATATAGGATTTTTCAATTCCGAGGATATACCGAATGGAGGTTGAAATAATCCCAAGTCCAATTCCGATCATAATTGCCCGTGCACCGGCCACATTGGGAAAATTGTAAATCCAGTCCTGTAACAGCGGTAGGTAGAAAATGGCTGGTTTTTCCACCGGCCAACCCGAGATGAAGCCGGCAATGGTTACTAACAGCAACCCTCCTGCTACGGCAAAAAAGGTAATTTTTTTATTTTTAAACCAGTGGTTTACACCGATACCACAAATTAAAACAACGATATACATGATGAACCAGCTGGATATTTTACTCCCCACCGGGACTCTCCCTAACATGATAATGATCCCGGAAACCAGCAACAGCGTTGCTTCAAAATTCCGGATCCGAAACGCACGATAGGAGGCTGAAGCGACAAAAAAGGCCAGCAATGCAAACATAGTAGCGCTGAGAGGGGTGAAAATTTTATAAAACATCCAGTTAAACAGACTGCCCCGGGTGGTGATGTGGGACCCCCATTCTGCCGGAACTACTCTGGCTGACGCCCCGGCTTCTGAGAGCGTCGCTACAAATTTATCGGCATTTTTTTCTGTCCAGTACGGGTAATCCATTGAAAAGGGATTCTCTTCGTCGATAATTGAAACAATTGACTGGGTTGCTTCCACATCTTTATGAATCTCCGGTGCAAGAATAGTTGCTACTATTTCAGGATTATTACCTACCTGTTTTATTTCCACGGTGTAGGAACCACGAAGGACAAAACCGGCAGTCATGGCAAAGAAAAAGCCTAAAATTGCCAGAACACTGTACTGCCAACCCTTACGCCTTTTAATAATCTTTTGAGATTGCAGTTTTAATAAATTCAACGCACCAAGGAAGATGGCAAAGCTGGCCAGAATATCAAACCATTGAGTCGCATCATCATTAACAAAGGATTCAATGGCCGGATGGTCAATAAACCAGCCAAACAGGGTGATAAAACCTACAACCGCAACAATCGCAATCGGAATTTGCCGTTTCCAAAACATAGTATTCTCCTACTGGACGGTTAAAAATTCCAGGACATTCCAGTCAATCCATCCCATTTCGTGGATAAACCTGAATGCCATTGTCAGAATTATGGCAGAAATAATAATTGCCTTCAGAATATCCTGCCCCTTTACACCCCCAATCAACTCCGGTTTCTGAGATAGGTAGGCGCTGGCAGCGAAAAATTCTTCACCAATGAGTGTGTAATCACAGGCAGTTACAAAGAAGGGTATCTGTGACGGAGAAGCTGTTCCGGCAATTTGAATCGCCCCGATAGAATTTCCCGTTTCAGCCAGAATTAAGGACTCCGCGTAAAATTTTCCCATATACAAACAGGCTGCAGGCCTCTCACGATTCATGATTCCATTCACACCAGCAGCATAGGCAAATTGGTCATCAGTTAAATAATGGACCATATCTTCGTGAAACATATCCGGGCGACCCTCCAGCAGATACGATTCCTTACAGGATTCCCGGGCCGCTTTCATAACAATGGAACGGGAAACGGGTACATTCAGGTTGGTTTCATAGCGGGAGGTCATTCTGGCGACATAGCCCAAAATTATGACACCAGCTACTGTTTCCACCTGGTCCATGTCCATTATTCCGGGGACGTAGAGCACTTCCTTACCCATTTCGGTGCTGCGACCAACGGCTTCTTCGATGGCCTTCAACCCGGGGATTGTTCTCAGAAAAATCGATTCCCCCCGTTCTGCCATTCTAATGTAATAAATTAACACTCCTACCATCAGTAGAATGGCAAAAAACATGACAATCCGTTCAAACTTGAAGAACGGATGCCCCAATAGCCAGTAAATGAGAAAGGCCAGGGCAAAGCCTCCTACTACTAACCAGTATTGTTTATCTTTCACTGAGGTCTCTCCTCTTTATTCTGATTCGCTGCCTGATCCAGACGTTCAATTTCAGTGATCAGGAATTCAACATTTTGTGGTTCTTCAAATAATTCAGCCGCCCGGTAATAACCATCAGTCCGGATAAAGGCATTGATTATCGGACCGAAGAAAACCATTGCGTGTGAACCAAGCAAGGCTAACGGTTTCATTAGTTCCAGAAAAAAGACGGCAGGTGTTATTAATCCCGAATTGAGAATTTTATCTGCAAGACGTGTTAAAAATGCTTCGTCTGCAGCAGATCGTATAATTATTTCGGGTTTCAAAGTGGATGTGTGTGTATTAATTGGTTTCCACCATTTCAAGGTTTGAACGCGGGATTGAATGAATTTTACCGTCGATTTCCACTTCTGCTACTCTAACCATCGTTTCGGACTCCATTTGCTGCAATTCAGGGGGAAGTTTAACAATTTTCCCTAACAATCCAAAGTACGGTGCACGAATAATCCGCACCAGACTACCAATCGTTACACCCTCCGCCGCATGGATTTCCTTTACGTTACCGGTGAGTTCATCAGAATTCAGCGGAATAACAATTTCCGGACGAATAACACCGGCTCGTATCTGAGTGGCGCCGTTGATTGAAGCAAAACTTCCTTCATATTGTTTCAGAAGGTCAAAAGTGCGATCGCTCATTTTAATCGAGCCATATCCCTCCGTCACAATTAACGAAGTTCCAATATCTTCCGAACCAGTAATTGCTACTCCGAGAGTGTACCCTAAAATTGACTTTAGGTCGGAATAATTGAATCCACCTACAACGATACCGGCTATTTGCAATTCAATCGCTTTTTTAAAAGCTTCCAAACCAATGAATGCACCTCCAACGATAATCAAATCTTTTAGATCAGGCGTAATCATATCCAATGTTATTTCCTGATCCCGGGAATCCACTAACAGCTTCAATTTACCCCTGTTTTCGCCTCCAATTCCAAAAATTCCCTGAATAAAAGCACCTTCGGTCTCAATCGTGACCCCTTCCTCAGGCAGGATCCTGGTTACTTTGCCACTCATGTAAGCATCTACTTTTACCGGAATCGGTGCTTCCCGTAACACGGCCTGGCCGGTAACATCGGAGATGGCTTCAATGGTACAATCAATTGGGGCGGTAACATTGGATTTAAATAGTCCAAACAGACCTTTCGTCTCGGCAATAATTTCACCTTTTTTAACAGTACTGCCCACTTCCTTTGTCAATACTGATTTCGCATCGTCAGGGTCAATGTTTAAAATATTGGCAATGTTCACCATTTGAATATTGCCAGGTAAATCAGTCCTGGCAACCACATCATCCGGTTGAACGGTTTGACCGGCTTCAACCACCACCTTACCTTTCAAAGGAAGAATTCGATCTTTACTTATTTTTGTATCATGCAGAACTTTAAGTCCAGGGGTATAAGAGTGTGCCATTATTGATCATTACTCCTTTGATATTCTGGATATTCATTAATTGCCCGGGACCATTTGGTTAGTGCGGCAATCCGCTCGTCGTGTTCAGGCGGCAGAACCAGCGGACGGCCCCGCCCGTCAAAAATAATTCCAACAACACCACCATGGATTATGGTATCAATATCCACTCCTTTACCGCTTCCAATATCAATTTGTTTTGCCGGGATCAATTTGGCCTGAATCGGTTGGTAGGGCGCCTTAATAACCAGCAGTTCACCGGCTTTTATTTCAACTTTTTGAATTCCTTCGTCAGGTAAGTTGATTTCGGCCTTCAATATGATCGACCCCGGTTTCGCCTTACCAACGGGACTAATGCAGGTTCCCAGGCGAATCAGACAATCTTTTTCAAATACTTCCAGCGCAGCTTTCCTGGCGCTTGTGGCTATGTTTTCTTTATCGATGTTGGCCAGAACCCCTAATTGTGGCATCATGAAAATCGAATCTACCGCCAATTGGGTAATTCCTTCCGGTAAAAAAGCATCCACCAGCATTTTTGCAGCCTGTTCACGGCGGGGCGCGTGGGATAACACACCACCGGAACCTACAATCAGGTCCAATTCCATCATATTCACCAGAGATTGACCGGTGGCAGTTTGTTCGAAGGCATCAGAAATTGTCCGTTCCTTTTGGATCCCTTTCAAACTAACAGCAAAATTCTTATGTTGAATAAAAGATAACCGTAATGCTTCCCGGGCTATTCCCTGTTCAATAATCAATTCTTCCAATGACTGTGGAACGGTAGTTGGACGAATCATTTTATTGCCGATTCGATTGCTCAAATCTTTTTCATCGATATCAAAGGGAACCCACCGTAAAACATTTGTAAGTGTTGCTTCCGCCAGGACATTGCAGATAGAATAACTCATGCCGAGATTAGCACTTACGGTTCGATTGAACTGACCCTGGAAAACGGAAAAAATGTCAGTTGTCGCACCACCAATATCAACACCGATGACGGTAATATTCTCTTCTTTAGCAATCATTTCAATTAGCGAACCAACCGCACCGGGGGTTGGCATAATCGGTGCATCAGTCCAGGACATCAATTTTTTATACCCCGGGGCCTGTTGCATCACATGCTCCATGAATAAATTATGAATTTTATCCCGGGATGGGTGCAGGTTTTCCCGTTCCAGGATCGGACGGATATTATCCACAATATCTAAATCTGTAATTTCACCCAGAGTTTCCTGAATATATTGCTGAGCTTTATTGTTCCCGGCATAGATGACCGGTAGTTTATAGTTGGTACCTAATCGCGGTTTTGGATTGGCGGCTGCCAGGATTTCCGCCAGTTCAACCACATGCTTGGTAGTTCCACCATCAATTCCGCCGGAAAGTAAAATCATGTCCGGACGCAGCTGCCGAATCCGTTGGATTTTCTGGTGAGGTAACCGCCCGTCGTTAGAAGCCAACACATCCATTACAATAGATCCGGCGCCTAAAGCTGCCCTCTCGGCACTTTCACCCGTCATGGATTTAACCACGCCCGCCACCATCATTTGAAGTCCGCCACCGGCGGAACTTGTGGAAACGTAGACATCTACTCCATCATTACCTTTTTGGGGAGTAATGATCTGATTAGCTTCCAGCAGTTTTCGTCCGGACAGCTCTTCCACTTCCATGACAGCGTTTAAAACACCCTTGGTTACATCTTCAAAGGGAGCCTCCACTGTTGTAGGAGCTTCTCCCCTTACCTTAAGTCGGTATTCGCCATTATCCAGCTCAATCAAGATGGCTTTAGTAGTAGTACTACCGCAATCAGTCGCTAAAATCGATTTTAGTTCCATTTAATCCAATTTATTTAAATTTAGTTAAAAGATAGATTAATGTCAGGGGACTGGTAAACATAAGCGAATCAAAACGATCCAGAACACCTCCATGTCCCAGCAGTATCTTTCCTGAATCCTTTATCTGGGCATCACGTTTGAACAGGGATTCGACAAAATCGCCCAGTTGACCAAAAATACCAACAATTATTGTCATTACAACAATGTCAATGAAAGTGAACTCGATGCCAAAAAACTCTTGGGAGTCCAATAACCAGAAAACCAAAAAAGCCCCCAATATACCCCCGAAATAACCAACTACTGTTTTATTGGGGCTGACGCGTTCAATCAATTTTTGCTTCCCCCAGGCTTTCCCGAACAGGTAAGCAGCTGAATCACAGATCCAGACTGCAATAACCATCCCCATTGTAACCGTAGCGCTGTGTACCGAATCCCAATTTCTTAAAGCGATCAGGGACCCTAGCAATAATGCCACGTATTGCAGGCCACCCAGGGTCGTCATTAGGTTACCATAAGGATTGGGTACGTTTCGAAATAACTCCCACAATAATGCCACCAACAGGAGGCCAAAAAAGGTAATCAATACCAGATTAAGATTTACTTCCGGTAATTGGAAATAAATAAATGAAATCGGGATAGTGGCTACCAACCCCAACCAGATAATGGGAGAGGTATCGGAATCACTTTTTAACTTATAAAATTCATACAGCGCAATAATAATAACCAGGTTCATAAAAATAGCGAATGGATATCCACCCAGGTACAACAAATATAGAACAGCTGGAACACCCAGAATGATGACAGGAAATCGATTTTTAAGCCAATTAATCACTGAATACCTAATAAAGAGTCGGGAAAGTACTTTTCTTTTCCACCTTAAAACAACAGGGATTCGCTTTAAACCAGCACTTCCAGGGCCCGTGGCAACACTTTAACGTGAATTGGAGTACTTCCCAGCAATTCACCATCAATATTAAGGGTGTTCCGATCTTCCGGTAAAATGGAAAATTCGCTTACCTGACGGTAGTCCACAACCGAAGATCCTACATGGGTTCCTTTAAATACTTTCGGGAAGAGTCGTAATAGTTTTAAACGCCCTGCTTTCCGTACAATCAGCAAATCAATCAAGCCATCGTCGATACGGGCCAATGGTGCCATTTTCATTCCGCGACCGGTATGGATAGTGTTACAACCGATAATGAACCCGAAATCAGCCACGGAAGTTCTTCCGTCAATAACAATTCTTGCCAGGCGTTGTCGGTGGCGAATTACTTCCCACAGAATAGCCACATTATAGCGTTGAACTCCCAACCAACGTAATTTTTCGGCCAATAAACCGGCATCGGTAGGTAGCCCCCAACCCATAATATTAAAACCATAATACACTACTCCGTTGGCATCGGCTTTAAAAATATCAATTTCACGAATCCGGTTAGTGAGAATACGTTTCACCGCCAATTCCGGTTCGAGACAATTCATATCGTGCATAAACGAGTTTCCCGTTCCACCGGTAATCAAGCCGATGGGTATTTTGCAGTTGTCAGGACGGGTCATAATTCCATTAATAACTTCATGCATAGTTCCGTCTCCACCGATGGCGCAAAAACCAATATACCCATCCAGATCAACGGTTTCGGCGAATTCCCGGGCGTGCCCGGCATATTCAGTCTCCAAAACCGTGATTTCAGCGTCGGCTTCCTTAAACAAGGGGCTGACCCTTTCCAGAATATCTAATCCTTTTTTCACACCGCCGTGGGGGTTCACCGTTACATAATATTTTCCCATACTTTCGCCTTTATGATTTGTGTTTCATATATTGGTCATCCCCCCATTCGATCACTTCAACCTTCACCTTGGCTGTCCCTTTTCCTACAAATCCCAGTTTTAAGGCGGCACCATAGGAACAATCCAGGATTCGTCCTTTCACATAGGGGCCCCGGTCATTAATTCTCAATATCAGGGACTTATTATTTTCTAAATTAGTGACCCGCACAATTGTATTCAGTGGTAGCGTTTTATGAGCGGCAGTTAAACCATACATATCGAAAACTTCACCATTGGCCGTCAATTTTCCATGAAAATCTTCACCGTAGTAAGAACTGATCCCGATGAAAGTCTTCTGTTTACGATAGGGTGCTTTAGTACTCAATTCAGTAGGACGTTTGATGACCGGTCCAGTCCGGTAACGTGGTGCATTGGTACAAGCCTGGAGAATAAAAAAACTCAATATCAATATCAGAGTGGCGATTTGTCTTTGCATCAGGAATTTATGATTACTTTTCCGATCAGGTCTTTAACTGATTTCAATTTCTTTTCCCGTAAATAATTTATCAATTCCGGAACAATTTGAGGAGCTGTATGGGGGTTCCGAAAATTGGCGCTTCCCACTTCTATGGCCGTTGCACCTGCCAGCAGATATTCAACTGTATCTTTCACATCGACAATTCCCCCAATTCCGATCACAGGAATTCGAACCTTCCGGAATATTTTATGAACGGCTGCCAGTCCTACCGGCTTTATGGCCGATCCTGACAGACCCCCATAGGTAGTATAGATATTTGACCGCCACGAATCTGAATCAATACTCATGCCAACAATAGTATTGATAGCAGAAAGGGCATCAGCCCCGGCGTTTTCCGCTGCCTTTGCGATGGAAACAATATCAGTAACATTGGGACTGAGTTTCATGATTAACAGCCGTTCTGTTTTTTCCCGCAATGCCGCGGTCAAACGGGCGGTCAGATCATGATCCACGCCAAATTCCATTCCCCCCTGTTTTACATTAGGACAGGAAATATTTATCTCATAACCGACAATACTGGAAGATACCCGTTCTACTAAATTGACAACGGATAAATATTCTTCAATGGTTGACCCAGCCACGTTCAGAATCACTTTTGTACCCAGATGGTCAAATCGGGGAAACATAGTGCGGATGCATTCCTCGATACCTACATTCGCCAATCCGATTGAATTAATCATTCCCGAGGCTGATTCAACGATGCGCGGTGGTGGATTACCCTCCCGGGGGTACCGGGTAACCGATTTAGTGATAATGGCTCCCAGTGCAGATACATTTACTTCCGGCAATTCCGTTCCGTAACCGAAGGTTCCGGAAGCAACAAAAACCGGGTTAGAAAAACTTACACCGCTGATATTGGTAGTCAGATCAATCAAAACAGATCTCCTCAGCCCGGTAAACCGGACCATTCACACAGGTCAGGGAATATTTTTCATGGTAACTATGCCGGCTGGTTAACGGTTTATTCAATTTAATTACACAGCCCTGACATAGGCCCAGACCACAGGCCATGTAACTTTCCACAGCAAATTGGGCTGGTATTTTCCGGCTCAGAACAAATGATTGGATTACTTTAAGCATTGGTTGCGGACCGCAGGCATAGATTGCTGGCTGATTTAGGTTTTGCACCAATGGCACTAACGCCGCCATTACCGTCCCCGAAATTCCTAAACTACCATCATCAGTTGTGAGATAAATTTCCTTTTTCGGAGCATGTTGGAGAAAATGGCCGGTTTTAGTTCGGGCCCCAAAGATAGTACTATGTTTCACGCCGGCCTGCTGACATTCATAATGCAAATTTAGGATGGGAGCCACTCCAGTTCCACCCCCGATCAGAACAGGATGAATACCTTCAATATTCCAGCCGGTAAATTGATTCCCAATCGGTCCCAGCAGGTCAATCTCCATGTCCGGTTTTTTCGACGCCAGCAAAGACGTAATGGGACCAACCTGTTTGTAGATGATTTGAATTCGGGTACCAGTAACACCAGCAATGCTCATGGGTCGGCGCAGAGGGTGTTCCCAGTGACGAGAGCCTAAAATATTTAAAAATTGTCCGCTACCCCGGTAATTAGCAGCAATCCGGGGAGCGTGGATTTCCATCCGCCAGAGTAATTCAGCAATGGAACCATTAGCTGATATACGACCAGTCTCAAAAATCATTCGGCTGATATACGATCGGTTTCATTCTTCAATGTCGAAAGAACATTCAGTCTTTTTTTAGCCAATTTCGCCTGTTCCGTATCGTTATAATATTGGAGAATCCGCTGATAATATTTACTGGCGCTATCCACCTGGTTGGCTTCATAATCAAAATAATTGCCTAAGAAATAGGCCGCCAGTAACCCTGAATCAGAAACTGTATCAGAAACTGTAACTTGGCGATACTTTTCTAACGCCTTGGTTGTATCGGTTAATAATGAGAATTCCGCTTCCCGCAGTAATTGACTATTTGGATTCTCCACTTCCAAATTTTGATTTGCCTGATTAATCAGTGCCTGGGAATATTCGCTGTTAGGATACAGAGTTAACAAGCGTTTTCGTATTAGTGCCACAGCGCTGTCATCACCAGCCTGTTCCAAGAGGTAATTGTAGGTAAACAATGCTTTGGGAACCAATTCTGATTCAGGCGCCTGTTCCAGCAATTGTTTCAAATGAGCCATGGCACTGTCGGGCTGGTCAAAATGCAATCCTTCCAACTCAACCAGTGTGTATAATTGTTTTCCCAACGAATTTTGAAATTCAGGGGTTTTATCCGATTGTGCGGTGTCAGTAACGGTCGAATCAATCATCTCAGTATTGACAGTGGTTAATTCAGCTACTTTTTCCTGGGCATTCTGGTAAGCATTGATCTCCTTCATTCTGGTCCGTGCCAGTTCCAGAAAACGGGATTGTGGATATTCCTTTCCGACCCGGCTGTAATTCTTTTTAGCTGTTTCAAAATCCCAGTCAGTTCTCAACGAATAATCCCCCAACAGGTAAAAGGCTTCTGCTGAAACCGGCGTCTTGGCGTAATCCTGAACAATGGATTCCAATCGAACCCTGGCTGCAGAGTGTTTATTCTGCAATTGATACAATTTTACTAATTCCAGTTCCAGGCTTCCATGGATAGCTGTGAAATCCTCATCAAGTAACATGGATTTGATTGTTCCGGCGGTTTTATCCCAATCTCCCTGAAGCCGATAGATCTGGACCGTCTTTAAACTGGCTTCCTGTACCTCTTTTTTGGAAAGGGAATATTTAGTGACCAGCTTATAGGCTTCCAGCGCCCGATCATAATCCTGAGAATTGAACGAAATTACTGCTATCCGGTAATAGATCTGACCCTTTTCCCTGCGTTCTTTGGAGAATACAGCCGCCTTTTCCAGATGATCCATCGCCTCTGAATTCAGTTCTATCTCCAAAAGAACATCAGCGATAGCGGAATGACTACGTGCTTTTAATTCGTTGGGAATTGGGTTTTCTAAAATTGCTTCCAGATCATCCACCGCCGGTTGCGGTTTACCCAATTTCCACTTTATCAACGCCAGCCAGTACCCGACCTCATCACTGACAGAATCCTTAAACTCATTTTTAAGCTGGCGAAAAGTAGTTTCTGCCTGGCGATATTCTCCCCGGTAAAAATGCGCTTTGGCAATTAGAAACAGGGCATTTTTTCTAAGCTTGGTTTCAGGATATTTATCCAGTACAAATTGTGATTTCTCAATGACTTTTTCATAATCGTCCACAGCCGCTTTGGGCAGTGATTCACCACGGTTTTTCAAACGGGCCTTTTCCGCTTTTTGAAAATATTCCTGAGCATTGTAGAAAGTATTAAAATAAGCGCAGGAACAAACGAAAAAAACGGAGAGGAACCAGATAGGCGATAATTGACTGTGATTCACCGGTTTCATAATACGAATTTAGACTTAATAATTCTCTCTTTCAGTCCTGATTACTGAGGAATTAACTTACGAATTGATTATGACCGTGATCCTGAATTGAAAACGGATAATTCAAAATGAGTCTTCTGAAATCAACCATTACTTTTCTCCTCTGGATATTTTTATTTAGTTTTTTGACGGCGCAATCAAAATCTCCCATCGATTCAATCGCCTTTTTAAATATTGAATCCGATTCCGCTAATATTCCGATCTATGTCGATAAAATTTTGATCGGTCATACCCCGCTAAATAACCCAATTCCGGTGATCCCGGGATACCATACTGTTAGTTTCATCCCAGGAGAAATTCAAAATTATTATTCTGAGTTAGGTCTTTCCGCTGCAGTAAAACAAATCTACGTCACGCCGGGAGCTACGCAGAAAATCATACTAATAACTGCCGACCATCAACAGGAATTAGTTGCCCTTCGGAAAGACCGTTACCGGACGACAATTATTGGTGTTTCAATGGGTTTATTCGCTTTAGTTCTAACCTGGCTATTGGCAGTTTAAATATCCTGGCGTAAGCGTTGAAATTCCAGTTCCGGCTGGGTTTCAAAATCATGAATATTCCGGGCAATTTCACCACAAACATCATCGCGAATACATTTTCCGGCAACTTTAATAGCGTTGGAAATAGCTTTCCCGCTCGATCGGCCATGGGCAATAATAACCATTTTATCGAATCCCAATAGTGGTGCACCGCCATATTCCGAATAATCCGTGACTTCCCGGAGCATGCTCAAGCCTTTCCGTAACATTAACAAACCCAGTTTCCAGATGAATTTCTGCTTGAAGGCCATTTTACTCAGGGCCCCTACCGCATGAGCCGCCCCCTCCAGCGTTTTAATAACAATATTCCCCACAAATCCCTCCGACACAATTACATCCACAACACCGCGTAAAATATCTTTTCCCTCAATATTGCCGATAAAATTCAGATGGGGAGTTTGCTTCAACAATTGAAAAGCAGTCTGCATAATTTCGCCACCCTTGGACTCTTCCTCCCCGATATTCAACAGGGCAACGGTGGGATTATCAACACTTCTTACGGTTCCAACATATCGTGCCCCCATAATGGCAAACTGGACCAATTCCTCCGGTCCACAATGAACATTTGCTCCCACATCGACCATCAATGCCAGATGGTCATCTTTTTTAAATTCATTCATCGTAGGATACACCGTGGCTATGGCCGTACGGCGCACTCCCTGGATCCTGGGGATGTATTTCGCTGCGGATAGAACGACGGAACCGGTACTTCCGGCGGAAACCAAAGCATCAGCCTTACCCTCCTGAACCAGCTTGGCAGCCACCAGAACGGAAGCATCAGTCTTTTTTTCTACCGCCTCTTTCGGTAATTCATCCATCCCGATATTTTCCGCAGCATGAACAACTTCGATGACGTCATCTTTGTAATGATGCTGTTTTAACTCCTGTTTTAATAGTTTTTCATCACCAACCAGAATAATCCGAACCGGATTTGCAGTGGTTGCCTGTACGGCACCGGCAACGTTTGGGGTAGGTCCCTGGTCACCGCCCATGGCATCCAGAGCAATGGTAGTAATCGATGCGTTAGAATTCATTATCAATCAGCGCTTTAAGTTTTTATTGGTGTTTTCTGGAGGAGTAACAACTTTAAATTCAGTCATGGAAAAAACACCGGAATCCACTATTACCGTAAAATTCAAACCTGATTACCAATGGCCGAAACCCGGTACGGTACGGAATTGTCCCAAATGTGATCATCCCCTGGAACTGCAGAACAATGTTCCGGAGTATTCCGGAAAACCCTGGTGGTGTCCCTCCTGCCAATGGCAGTTTTCTGAAGAAGATTTAAAGAAAACCAAGCGTTCCTGATCACGCCTGAAATACTTCTTTATATTCAACCATAATTTGATCCACTACCCACCGGACCAGTACATAGTCATCCAGTAAACCAATTCCCGGGATTTTATCGGGAATATCGTCTTTTTCATCCAGAAAATATTCCAGCGCAAACAGAATTCTACGTTTTATATCATCGGAGATTTCCGGGTAATTTTTCAGCAGCGTGTACAATTTGGAAATGTCACTAATTAACCTAATATGGTAATCAGCCAGATCGGGGTTTTTCACAAGCGCTTCTACTTTGGGAGGAATTTGTTTTAAAACTTCAGGTATTTTAACCAGATCAATTTTAGCAATCCGTTGCTGGTAGCGCTGAATGTCTGTCTCAGTAAGATGAAACTGCTCTGACTCTTTCATGTTTTAATTTATCAATTCACTCATTATGAAGCTAATTAAAATGTGAGTACCTGCAACCTCCGGATAAACCAAACTATTGATCATTACAGCTTCCGTTTGATCTACAAATTTCGCTTGGTTAATTCAGTGCGGAGAGGGAGGGATTCCCCGCCCGACCGCTGGTCAGGCGGGCGGGGAACCCCCGTTAGACTTTAACAATCGTTTAATGAAGCGACGACCGGCTCCGGACTTGAAATACTTTTCCCTTTCACGGGCTACCTGCCGATCTCCTACAGGTTCGGAATACACCAGTTCAAATGGTCTGTGAGCTTTGGTAGAACGCACTTTACCCCGGTTGTGAGCCTTCAATCGATTGGAAACGTTTTCACTCATTCCGTAGTAAATAAAACCATCTTTTAGACTACGAATAACGTAAACATTCCACATGATTGATTGCGGAGAGGGAGGGATTCCCCGCCCGACCGCTGGTCAGGCGGGCGGGGAACCCCCGTTAGACTTTAACAATCGTTTAATGAAGCGACGACCGGCTCCGGACTTGAAATACTTTTCCCTTTCACGGGCTACCTGCCGATCTCCTACAGGTTCGGAATACACCAGTTCAAATGGTCTGTGAGCTTTGGTAGAACGCACTTTACCCCGGTTGTGAGCCTTCAATCGATTGGAAACGTTTTCACTCATTCCGTAGTAAATAAAACCATCTTTTAGACTACGAATAACGTAAACATTCCACATGATTGATTGCGGAGAGGGAGGGATTCGAACCCCCGTTCCGAAAAACGGAAACCGCATTTCGAGTGCGGCGCATTCAGCCAGACTCTGCCACCTCTCCGGAAACCGGGATGAAAATTAAACCAGACGTCTGGATTTAAAAAAGTCCTGAATCAACGTCAGGCAGCGTTTTTCCAACACTCCACCTTTTACAGCTACATTGATTTTAAAGTGAGGATCACTGCAGAGTTGGTAAAGTGAGCCACAACATCCCTCCTGCTCATCATAACAGCCGAATACGACCATCTTTAACCGAGAATTCAAAATTGCCCCTGCACACATGGAACAGGGTTCTTTAGTGACGTATAAAATACAACCATTTAATCGCCAGTTGGCCAAAGTATTGGCAGCGGCAGTAATGGCGAGGATTTCAGCGTGGGCCGTGGGATCATTCAACTGTTCTCTCTGATTATACCCGCGG
Organism: Fidelibacterota bacterium; assembly: GCA_046861615.1. Classification (GTDB taxonomy): domain Bacteria; phylum Fidelibacterota; class Marinisomatia; order Marinisomatales; family TCS55; genus CAZNUM01. The sequence goes on along the minus strand of JBHHUS010000028.1, from coordinate 8,928 downwards.
CCGATGATGCGGTCTTTCTGAACGACTACTGCACCAACAGGTACTTCCCCTGCTTCAAACGCTCGTTCCGCCTGAGCAAGGGCCTGTTCCATCCAGCGAATATGGTGGCCTGGCAAATCGAACTATTTCTTAAAAAGAAAATCCTGGAGAGACTGAATCTGTGCAGCCATATTTTTTCGGCCCTGCAGAGAAGTATCCGTTACTACCGTATCTGAACTACCTAAACTGTCCAGAATAATTACAATTTGCATTGCGGTGGAATCAAACTGTTTTACATCAAAATAAGCTGCAGCCAGGGTAATTCGGACATCCAGGTAGTTTAACAGGGAATCATGGGAAAAGGCCCACCCCGGTTTCAACGCTTTGGTTGTGCGAGTCAAAAGACTATCGGCAAAATAGATAGTATTACGAGCATTCCCCTGGGCATAATAGGAAAAGGTCAGTCCGGCCAGAATTTCACTGTGAATATCGGTGGTCATCCAGGGATTCTGGGTTTTACTCAACCCATCGGTGAAATAGACAATACTACTATCCAGCACCATCAATTTACCGTAACTCCAGCCTAAGCCGTTGTAACCATCTTTCCAGGCTGTGTCTTCCTTCACGGATTGTTGAAACCAGTCGTTTGCATTTAGATAATCACCCGATTCATACAGTGTCCAGCCGTAATCGGTCATATCTTCCGGAAGGGCCGAATACTGTTTTCGACAAGATTGCACCTCCAGCCCAAACCAGATAACGGTCATAAGAAAGATAATTTTAGGAATCAGTTTCATCGGATCAACATAATCTTTTTAGTCTGGGAGCGACCACGATTCGTCATCAGGTGGACAAAATAGATGCCCGAGGCTACATCAACTTCATGTGCATCCTTGCCATTCCACCGGACGGTGTACCGACCAATACCCTTTTCATCGTTCACCAGCGTTTTAACATTCTGCCCCAGAATGTTATATACCGCCAATTGAACCTTTTGATAGGGTCCATCCACAAATCCGAGATCGAAAACAATTGTGGTCACCGGATTGAAGGGATTGGGATAATTCTGGTGCAGAGTCGTCATCCCTGGAACAATCAAAGTTTTTGGTCCCAGGCGGAAATAACCCATTTTGTCCGTGTAAGATCTAACGCGGCCATTTTCAGTAATCGAGGGTAATTCAATCCAGCCCATCCCGGTAGTCCGTTCATAAATGGCAATTTCCGTTTCATGGCTGGGGAGTGAAATCTCCACCGGCCGTTTGAAACTGTAAATCTCATTTCCCAGTAGATAGGAAGCCCGGTCACTGAAATAAGGTTCAAACATGGTGGAATCGATAATGAGAACCGTCTGGTCATAATCCACAGTCCCGGTGGAACCGATGACCCGGAATCGCCCGTCAGGACTGGCCCCGTTCCAGGAAGTAAATGTGCGGGCTACTGCCAGTCCAACCGTATTGGAAACAATTGTATCTCCCACAACACCAGTGGCACTGACTTCAAAAATGTAGTTTCCCTGTGTTTCGGAGAATTGATGATGCCCCACATAGGTAAAAGCCGCCACAGTGTCCAGGGGTACCTGTTTCGATTGGATCTCCAACGTCAAGTCAGTGGTCTTCCCGACCGAATCCACGATGAAGACCTCATAGAAGTTGGTGAACGCATTGTTTTGGACAACGTACATGCGGATCTCAGGACGAGGTACCCGCTGGACTCTGACGACAAATGTATCAATTGCAGTAGCTGCACTATCATCTTCAGCAGTAATTTGGATTAGGGATGAATCGGAGTTGCTGAGTTTCCAGGGACCGCTGGGGCCAAACCAGAGTTTGATCGGTTTGAATTTTACCGTATCGTTTTTTGTAGAACTGGAAAACACAATCCCGGAAGCAGTTGAATTATAGGTTTTGGATGGTTCAATGGTCATGCTGGAACCGAACGTGAGGGGTTGAATCGTGATGGTCAACAGGGAATCATCCACATCCGATAAATAATTGGCGAAATCGAGATAAATGGAATCGTTTTCGGTAATGGTCGTATCCCTCAAGCCAGTCCACTTAGGATCGTCGTTTATAGATGTAATCGAAAATGTGACCGTATCCTTCCCCTCCAAATTACCGGGGTCTGTCACTGTAAATTCCACTTGAAGATCCGAAGTGCTGTAATAATTCGTATCAACCGGAGCAATGGAAGCATAGGTTGAATCACCTGTTTTAGGCAGATTCACTTTCAATTTATCACCGGTTGCATCCAGGGACAGGAATATTCCACCGGTTTCATAATTAATCCCCTGATAAATTTTAGCATGGGGATATTGCTCTAATAATGATCGCCTGACTGTTCGAATTGTTGTGGTAGTATGACCGGGATCAAAATCAATACGGGCAGATGGATATGCAGGTAAATCCGGCAGTGTAGATAGAATATTAGCTGACCATTTCAATTCGGTGGTATCGTTATCTTCATCAAAAGAATAGGCCGTCAGATTGATCGTATCACTTTTAGTTCCTTCCAGGAATTCCAGTTTCCCAACGGCAGTTAAATTAATGATTGGAGCATCATTCACCGCCAAGACTGTTATCCCATAATCAAGCGTATCTTTAAGTTCCCAGGCATCCGTTACTAATACCCGGAAAACATAATCCGCTGTATCCCATTTAGTTGGTGTGAACAAAATTTTACCTGTATTTGAAATGTTAGCATTGAGTGTGTCGATTAAAATCGTATCAGGACTGGAACCGGATTTATCAATCAGTCTTGTTTCCAATTGGTAATTGAATAAATCTCCTCGCAGTGTATTTAAGTCGATATCATCAACCTGTACCAACTGAGAATACTCAATATCCTCTTTGGCGGTTGTATCGGCAATAGTAAAAATAGTAGGTGCAGTATTATAGCGTAAAAACGGCGATGAATCCGTAAGCAAACTGGATGTATTGCCGGCTTTATCCACCGCCCTTACGGAAATAGTATACTGTTTATTATGCTCGAATGCCAGCGTATCCGTTAATAAGGTATCGGTTTTTCCTAGAGTCTGTAATTCAACCTGGTCCATTGGTGTCCAGGCCCGAAAACCATCCAGCGCTCCGGAACCTTCTTTAACAGCATATTCAAACCGGTCAATTCCTGAGCCGGCGGCACTACTTTGACTCGGATCAGAAAAACCCTCCCAGCGTACATACAGCGAATCATTGGATATTAAAGTATCCACATTCACTGTGAATTCAGAGCCGGTGCTGAAAGTGCCGGTGGTGGGAGGTAAAGTGTCGAGAACAAAAAAGGATGTGCTGGGTGTACCGTCAGTTGTGTTTCCAACTGCATCGTTAATAACCGCCATTACATAAATAGTGTCTCCCTGAGTCAAACCATTTGGAGTGAGTTGATCAATAATATTTTTTCGGCTGCGGGAGAATAATGAATCAGTCAAAGCTTTTATTGAGTCTTTAGGCGCCCCTGGATTTCCGGTGTCACTGGTGGGGATACTAACCCAGGTTGTTTCAGACATTCTCTGGGCAATCCGCATCTGGATATCCACGTCACCACCGTTTAAGAGGGAGTTATCGTTTTGATTTCCAGTTAATTTTGGAAGCGGGACCGTGATTTGCAGATTATCTGTCGCTGCGTTAAACCAACTAACAACAACCGTATCTCCTATGGCAATTACCTCACCGGTAGCAAAAGCTCCCGGGTCAGTGTTATCTATAGTAACAACTGCTTTATTTGAGATAGAATCGGCACCCAACTTATTCAGGGCTTTATCGTAGGCAATAATCGAATCAACGGCAATAACACCGTCGATATTATCCAGCAAGTTTAGAGAATAAGTATACACCGTACTGGAAACACGGCTCATATCAGCATTATCAATATCACTGGATGTTTCCGGAAGATTAATATAGATAGTTGGTAAATAATTAATATTAATACTGTCTGAAAAAGTAGATGTAATCAGCAGCGTACCATCTTCAAATCGAACCAGGTTATCGGTATCATCGTAGGTGAGAACTGCCGACGGCTCTTGGGTGTCAACAACAATCTCTTTCTGCCCGGCCAGGGAACTGTCACTGTTTAAACCGGGCAATGTCAAGGTCAGGCTGTTACCGGCTTCATCTTTAATCGTTCCCCCATTCAATACCAGAGCACTGGTGGTACTGTAGTTTAAATCAGAAGATAATTGCCCGCTGTTCACCACATATTGAAAAACAAGTGTATCATCTCCCGAACCGGAGGTATAGCTGATCACTGCATCTGAAGTTCCTGTTTCGAGTGTCAATTTTGGTGTTCCGGCTACTACCAGGTTTTCAGTACCTAAAATTAAAATTTGAAGTGTATCCCCTGTTTTATAAGCCTGGTTACTGTTGGAAGAGGTAACTCCGGTAATGGTTGGAATAATACCATCCACTATTAAGGCTTTATTGTTCCCCAGAGATCCGGAAGCTCCGGGAGTCGGTAAAGTGGCGGTGAGTGCATTACCGGCAAGATCAGTAATACCGCCATCCACATCCAGGGCTGAGGTTGATAAATATTCCAGATCATCGCTGGAGTCACCAGTAGCAACCGTATAGGTGAATAAAAATGTATTTGTCCCGGAACCACTGGTGTAATTAACGGTCTCATCGGTGGAACCGGTTTCCAACGAAATTTTAGGTGTACCGGAGGTTATATATACATTCTCATCAAAATAAACCTCAATTGCGATTTCTTCCCCAATCATATAATTACCGTCTGCAGTAGTTGAGGATACTGAGTCAACACGGGGGGTTAATGTGTCAATAATAATATTCTTATTGTACGCCAACGAATTAGCGGCCCCTGGACTGGCTAAGGTTAACACGGCGCTATTCCCGGCAGCATCAATAATACTGCCCCCGTTTAAAGCTAATGCGGTGGTGGTTAAATAGTCCAGGTCAGAAGTTGTATCTCCAGTGGCAACAGTGTAATTAAAAACTAAAGTATCCGTAGTTGATCCGCTAGTGTAATTGATGGTTTCGTCACTGGTTCCTGTCTCTAAAGTGATTTGAGGCGTACCAGAAACAGTAACCGCTTCACTAAATACAATATCAATCGGTACAGTAACTCCGGCCTTATAGGATCCATCGTCTTTGGTTGAAGTTACCAGAGATACTGTTGGAGCTCTGGTATCGATAATAATATTTTTACTGCCTCCGATGGAGTTTGATCCGCCGACAGTTGGCAATGTCAGTACTGCGTCATTTCCGGTTGCATCCTTAATCGTCCCACTGTTCAAAGCAAGTGAATTAGTGGCACTATAATCAAGGTCCAGACTGGAGTCTCCCGCCGCCACCGTATAACTGAATGTCAGCGTTGTAGTACCGCTTCCGCTGGAATAGTCAACAGCAGTAGTACTACTGCCGGTATTAAGGGTTATTTGGGGCGTTCCAGTAACAACAACTGCTTCATGAAAAGTAACCGTGATCTGGATAACATCATCAGCTTTGTAGGATGTATCAGCAGTAGTGGAAGTTACAGAGAGCACTTTGGGTGTAATAGCATCGATGATTAGTGCCTTGTTATTTCCCAGCGAATTAGCATTACCTGGGGTTGCCAGGGTCAATACCGCAGCATTTCCAGCCCCATCTTTAATAGTCCCACCATTTAAAGAAAGAGATCCACCAGAAACATAATCCAGGTCTAAACTGGAATCCCCGTCAGCAACGGTATAGCGGAAAACAAGGGTCGTTGATCCAGAACCGCTGTAATAGTCTATGGCCGTACTGTCTGTGCCGGTGTTCAACTTTAGTTGCGGTGTGCCGGTTACCGTCACTGCTTCGTTGAACAGAATAGTGATGTCAACTATTTCACCGGTGGTATAGGAACCATTTATTTTATCAGATGAAACAGAAGAGACAGTGGGAGCTGAAGTATCAATAATGATGGCTTTATTAGCCCCTAAAGAATTGGGCTGTCCAGGAGTGACCAAAGTAAGGGTAGCGTTGTTACCAACAGAATCCGCAATCGTTCCCCCGTTCAAACCTAAGGCAGAAGTGGATTTATAATCTAAATCAAGGCTGGAGTCTCCAGACGAAACAGTATAATTAAAAGTAAGAATACTAGTACTTGATCCACTGGTATAGCTCACAGCAGCATCATTATCTCCAGTTTCCAAGGTCAGTTTCGGAGTACCGGTTACAACAACTGATTCACTGAAATAAACCTTAATGGGGATTACTTCACCAACCGTAAACGAGCCATTGCTATAGGAAGATGAAACAGAGTCTACCGTGGGAACCGTTGTGTCAATAATCAAATCCTTATTAGTTCCTAAAGAACCGCTATTCCCCGGTGTGACTAATGTCAAATCAGCATCGTTTCCGGCTGAATCTTGAATGGAAGTCCCCGGCAGTATTGCAGATGTTGACAAATAATCCAGATCAATACTGTTCTCTCCCGATGCCACTGTATAGTTAAAAGTTAGTACATCGGTTCCGGTTCCACTGGAATAATTCACTACTGCATCGGATGAACCAGTCTCTAAAGTAAGCGTTGGCGTCCCGCTCACAACAATATCTTCACTGAAGCTCACCGTTATCGGAATAACATCACCGGCATTATAATATCCATTGTCTGCCGTGGAAGTAACCGAAGATACAGTTGGTGCAGTAGTGTCAATAATGATTCTCTTTTGGCCCGAAAGAGATGTGGAAGATCCAATTGTCGGTAAAGTCAAAGTGGCTGAATTCCCGGCATCATCATTAATAGTACCAGCATTTAGAGCTAATGCACTGGTAGACTGGTAAGACAAGTCAGAGCTGGATTCTCCGCTGGAAACTACATAACTAAACGTGAGTGTATTACTTCCAGAACCACTGGCATAGTTAACAACGGCATCGCTTGTCCCAGTTTCTAAAGTCAGTTGTGGTGTTCCAGTAACATTTATAGTTTCGTCGAAAGTTATTGTAATATCGATTTGCACACCCGCATTATAGGAACCATTAGCCTTAGTGGAAGTGACACTGGAAATAGTAGGCCGAATACCGTCAATAACAAAATATTTGTTTGCACTTAGTGAATTATTTCCTCCGGGAGTGGGTAATGTTAAATCAGCACTATTCCCGGCTGCATCATTAATCGTACCAGAGAGTGCACTTGTACTGACGTAGGCCAAATCACTACTAGAATGTCCCTCAGTAACAGTATAATTGAAAACTAAATTAACTGTACCCGATCCACTACTGTAAGTAACTCCAGTATTAACACTACCCGTATTAATAACAAGTTGTGGATTTCCCGTCACGGTTACGGTTTCATCGAACGTTACCTTTAATGGGATCACATGACCAATTTTATAAGTAGCATCAGGGGATGATGATGAAACAGAGGAAACGGTGGGTGCGGTTGTATCAATTATAAGACTTTTGTTATTGCCTAAAGAACCAGTTTGGCCCGGGCTAGCCAAGGTCAAATCTGCACTATTTCCAGCAACATCTTTTATAGTGCCACTATTCAATGATAAAGAATTAGTTGCTACATAATCTAAGTCACTATTCGTCTGCCCAGAAGCCACGGTATAGTTAAAAGTCAATACCGATGATCCTGAACCACTGGTATAATCTACTACTGCATCACTGGTACCGGTCTCAAGAGTTAATTGCGGAGTACCTGTAACATAGACTGTCTCATCGAATGTAACGGTAACCGGAATAACATCTCCGGCCTGATAATACCCATCTGCTTGTGTTGATGATACGGAAGATACTGTAGGAGCCGTATCGTCAATTATGATCCCGGATGTAACTGGAGGGGAAAAAGTTAAAGATGCATCGTTTCCATTTACGTCTTTCATAGTGCCACCGTTAAGCACTACTGGACTTGTTAGAGCAAGTCCGTCAGAATCATTATGACCGTCTAAAACGGTATAACGAAATACTAAACTTGTTGAAACCGAGCCTGAATTATAGCTTGCATTAACGGCAGTTCCGCCTACATTCAGGGAAAGAGTCGGTGTCCCAGTAACAGTCACTGCTTCACTATAATTAACCGTAAAATCCAGTATTTCTCCTTCCATATATGAACCATCGTCTGGTGGAGTTATCGACGATATTGTTGGAGCTACACCATCAATTTCAAAATTCTTATTCGCGCCTAAAGACCCCGATTGACCCGGCGTTGCTAAAGTCAATGTAGCATCATTGCCTGCTTTATCTTTAATCGTTCCACCATTGGTTGTTAAAGCAGAAGTATTAGTATAGTCCAAATCACTGGAGGTATTCCCCGAAGAAACTGTGTACTGAAATACTAAATCAGTAGTGCCGGTTCCACTACTATAGCTGGCGGTTGCGTCGGATGATCCTGTTTCCAACGTTAATATTGGTGTACCACCTGACGTGACTACATCCACTATTTCGGAAAAAGTGATTTTAATATCAACAGTTTCTCCAATGATTTTTGTGGCATCTGTGTTGTCCGAAGTGACATTAGAAACTGTAGGCACTGTAACATCATAATAGAAATAATCTTCATCTCCTGATGTGGTTGTAACATAATAATAACCATTATCGTCAGCTTGAGCAGTTACTTCTGTGTTCGTACCGAAAGCATCATTTGTTATATAAAAAATTATTTTATCACCATTGGATAGACTTGGCAAACTGGCATTCTGAATATCAATGTTCATGCTGGTACCAGTATGCGTTCCAGTTGTCAACTGTGTTTTTGTTCCTCCATTTATCTGGTATTTTATGACATAGGTCGTATTATCAGAGAATGAACTCGTTGTAATTCTAAAACCACCAGTAGAGTTGTATGTACTAGCGTCGTAATTATAGTATCCACTGGGAGATTGCTCAGTCCCAATATCATGAATTGTTCTAATCGTTGCTGATTGCCCAACCAGTATTGAAACACATAAAAAGTAAAAGAATATTTTTTTTATTTGGGACATTAAACAGACGACATCTTGATTGGTTTAATAGACCGGTAATTCATGTATTC
>JBHHUS010000067.1:0-7305 GCA_046861615.1 Fidelibacterota bacterium | reverse complement strand
TTGCCTGGAGCGTATCTTCGGCAGCAGCAAGTGTATCTGCCGCTGTTATCTGCAAAGCAAGTGTATCAGTTACCTGATCTTCAACTGTTTCAGAATCAGCTACTACCTGAGACATAGTATCAATGGTGGTTGCCAATTTTTTAGGCAAGGGCTGTAATACTTCCGCCGGTGCATATATCCGATTACCCGACAATTGGTGAATATACTCCAGCGCAGAATCAGGCAGCATCACTAACGAATCAGGAGTGGAAATGGCAGGGGCTAAAAAGGTCAGGATTTGTAAGGGTACAAATTCATTTTCAAAGTCAATGTCAGTAATAATTTTATAGGTACCATTCTCTTTTATCTGTACTTCCCCTCGAATTGCATAGGGTCGACCACCGGCATAATCCAATAATAGATGGTGATCTATCGCCAGAGGAGCTGAAAACATCAGGCTGCCAGTTTGTACCTTATTGGATGGTGCTTTGAAACGCATTTTTTGCCCTGCTGAATCCATGTGCATGGTGTTGGGGAAGCCTTCAAAAAAATATTCCGGGAAGGCATACCGGTCAGGATCCCAATCCTCCGGTTTAAAGGATTGGGGTAATGAATCCAAAGCCGGGTAAATGGAGACATACACCAGATTATTCTCCATATCATGAATCAGCGACAGAGTTACCAAACTTTCCGGTGGGTTGACAGTGGATTTCAACGTGAAGACAGAACTTTTATTGTGCTTAATCGAATTCAGATTCGCTTTAAATGTTGTATAAACGGAGCCGGGAACACTATCACTGTAAACGCCAAAGGGGGGAACAGCATCAAATTGATAACGGTCATCTGCTGTTAGGTCAGAAGAAAAAATAGTCAGGGAATAATTCCGCGGAGGTACCAATACAATCGGTTCTGGTTCAATCGCTTCCTTTACCGTATCAGCCACCAGCAAAACCAGTGAATCGCTGGTTATTTCCAGTACCGGGGTTAATTGGTGGCGATCGCCCAGTTCATCATGGGTGCTGACTAACTTTTCATCTATCCGCAGGGCCAGTATGTAGGCAGCTTGTGCCACTCCAAGATTAGCTCTCACTGGAACCCAATTCAGGGAGAAAAAACCAGGGTTAAAGTACATGCCTGCTGGCGGTGGTTGACGCCAGCTAAAGCTGTAAAACTGGGCGTTACTATCAGGCAGGACAAAATAATCCAGTGTATCCCCTAAAAATATCGTGTCCTCTGGAACTAACGCTATTTCCGGGGGCTCCTCGTGCTCCCTCGAAAACGGTGCTTCATACAATCCTTCTTCAACCCGAGCCAGCAACACAGAATTAATATCTGCTTCATCGGCCTCAGGACTCAAACTGAACAGCCCCTTTTTACTGAACGCACTAGTACTAAAGGTTAAACTATCACCTGAGAGCGAAAGCGCCATCACCTCGCCGGTGACAAAGGGTATAAGCAGTTCTTCATTGCCGTCTTTATGCTCATCATAACTCATGATTGCAGGACCCAGAATATCCCGGGCTCCATCGAGGGCTAAAACGTCAGACAGCAGTTCTATGGGGTTTCCATCAATAGCAAGAATCGCTGCCTTCAATAAGTTTCCCTCCGGGCTTAGCAGGGCCAAATGTTGAACCCCGTCGGACTTAAAAGAACCGACAAAAACACGCCCAAAACCACTGCGAATAATAGTTGGAGAAATATCCTGCGTTTTAGAAAGTTTCAATTTCTGGTTTTCCAGAACCAGATTTAAAAGCAACGCTTTCCGTGACGGACTGGCTAAAGAAACCGTAATCCCGGCATCAGCGATTGATAAATTGACCGGGCGGTGGCGGTCAAAAGCACCGGGTGAATTATTTATGGTCAGAGGCCGGCTGGAAAAAGAATTCCCTTCCCACGAAAAAACAAGCAACCATGGTTGTGCGGCTTTACCATCATTAGAAAGAGTAGATACCGTTGCAAGCAATTCAGGAATGTTGTCTTGATTCAAATCAGCCAGATGAGCATCGGTAATCTGGCGAATGGTGGGTTCTACCGGTGTGTAATGCCAAAGCAAAATATGTTTTCCGGAAGAATCCAGTTCTACGTATTTCAACGGGGTCGCTTGATCACCAACAATCAGGATTTCACTCTGCTGATTATGATTCAGATCAAACGTCCCTTCCACATATAATTGATCCTGTGCTATTAGAACCGGACCCAGGGCAAAAAGGTTAATAATGGTGGCTTTAAATGCTATTTGACGGAGACCCATAACTTGATCTTTCTTCCTTATTTAAAAGGAATATCGGGGACAAACATCCATTTTTAGTTAATACCCTTACCTTCAGATTTGTTCGAATATAGTTTTTCATCGTCGAAAAATACAAGTGAAAGCCCAAGTAGAAAAGGCATACTTGAATCAGTAAATGATTAATTTTTTACACCCACCTTTTATAAAAATCAAAAATCTTATTTGTTTTCTTACCGAAGAGACTATATTCTGCCCGGCGATATAAAGCTTTTCCCTATTGTAACATACTCAATAAATTGGGGGGTATCTTGTCTACATTCTTATTGAGACGAAAACAAATGAAAAAATTATTATTCCTGCTGATGCCTGTTTTAGCGCTGTCTCAGAGTGATATTTACTCTGTGGACGATGTTTATGGCGGGGGCATCGGTTTCAGTACCATGTACATTGTTTTGGATTCAATCCCCGGTGAATCTATTCTGAAAAGTTTAGGCCTGCCTAAAGGAAACATCCAGAGCCGCCCGTTCATTGTGCACGGAGGGGAAGGGTTCGCCCAGATGGCGGGACCCTGGAGACTGGGAGGCTATGCAGGTTTGGGTTCAGCAAAAACCAGCAATGTGTATTCCACTATTCATCTTTATGTGGAGGGTAATGATACAACGGGCTATCAGACCCCTCCATCGGGGTCCAGTGGAGATATTACCGGGAATGATCCTAAATATATTATAAATAGTAATTTAACCATTGAGGCTCGCCTGAATTTTATGCTGGGTGCTATTACCGTTGAATATGTGGTACCCGTTTTTCGCGATCTGGAAGTCACAGCCGGGGCAATGATGGGTATCGGCCGCTACAGTTTATCCATCAACCAGCAACTCAACAATCCGACCTGGGACGAATTGGAAAGCAATATGTACGGCTACTTAGACGACACTAATAATATTTACTATCCTGTTGATACGACCGGATCATCAATTGACAGCCTGGATCAAATTCTCAATGCATTGGGATCAGATAATCTGCGCCCGGTTAATATTTCAGGTGCCATGACAGAACTAAGCGGAACCTTCTTCAATTTCCAGCCTTACATCGCTGCCAAGTGGCAGTTTCTGGACCGGATGGGTCTCCGTATCAGCGCTGGCTATAATAAGGGTACTATTGCCGCCGGAAGCTGGAAACTAAACAGCTATTCCCCCATCAGCGACTCCCCAAAATCAGCCTTCCAGGGTCTGACATTAAGAATTATGATTTACTTTGGTCTGTGAGACCAATCCTGATAATTCCGGACACCCAATGAAAAAATCTGGTTTCAATTTTAAATACACCAACTGGCTTTTCGGCATTACTTTGGTTCTATTGCTTGCTTTCCCCCTCTCTCATTTTCTCTATTCCCGACAGCAGAATCCTTATGGTGCTATTGAAAACAAATTCAAAGTGATGAATCAGATCCTTTATTATGTTAATCAACTGTATTACGAAGACGTAGATATGGATAAGTTGATGGAAGGAGCCTTCAAAGGCATCATGGGTGAGTTGGATCCCCATTCCATTTACATTCCAGCCAAGGAAGAAGAAAATATTGAAGAATTGTTTCGGGGGGAATTCCAGGGCATTGGCATTGAATTCGATTTATTGAAAAATTATATTACAGTGATTGCCCCTGTAGCCGGAGGTCCCTCCGAGCAGGCCGGTTTACTTCCCGGGGATCAAATCATTGCCATCAACGGGGAAGATGCCAAGGGAATTACCCGTGACGAAGTTTTTAAATCCCTGCGAGGGCCAAAGGGTACTAAAGTGAATTTGACCATTCGCCGCCTGGGAGTAAAACCATTTGACGTAACCATTGTCCGCGATAACATTCCCATCTACAGTGTCCGGGCCAATGTTATGCTGGATGAGCAAACCGGATATATCTGGTTGACACGGTTCTCGGCTAACTCCGGGAAAGAAGTCAGAGATGCGTTGAACTCCCTGAAACAGCAGGGCATGCAACGCTTGATCCTTGACCTGCGAAACGACAGTGGCGGGATTCTTGAACAGGCTGCCGAAGTAGCCAATATTTTTATCAGCCATCGAGATACACTGGTATATACCAAAGGTAAAAGTCGTGAATCAGAGCAGGTTTTTATTGCCAACCCCCAGCGGGGTAACGAAGACTTTTCAATTGTTGTTCTGATTAACCGCGGGTCTGCCAGTGCCAGTGAAATTGTCGCCGGTGCTATTCAGGATCTTGACCGGGGTCTTATTGTCGGTGAAACAAGTTTCGGCAAAGGTTTGGTACAACGCCAGGTCAACTTAACTGACGGCTCTGCTATTCGGGTAACCATTGCTCAGTATTTTACACCCAGCGGTCGTTTGATCCAACGCCCGTTTAAAAACGGGGATTATGAAGAATACTATCACACTTTACTCGATACAAACCGTGAAGCCCGGTTAGATTCACTCATTAAGAACCGCCCCCGGTACACTACCCGCGCCGGTCGAACAGTTTATGGCGGTGGTGGGATTACACCCGATATCCACATCCCCTGGAAGCTGGAACTTGACCCCAAAACCCTGAAATTAATGAACAATCCTAAACGCCCACTTTTTAACTGGGGTTCAACCTATGTACGTAATCATCCTGATTTAGGAAACAATTTCTCAAAATTTCAAAATAGTTGGGAAATATCAGATTCTGACTTCGTAAATTTTCTGGAATTTGTTGCTAAAGAAGATATTGAGACGGATACCACAGCCCTGGCAAAAAACAAACAATACCTGAAAATAATCCTTAAATCAGAAATAGCCGGTTCTCGCTGGGGTCTTAATCAACTTTGGGGTATCCGGGTCAAGGCCGATAACCAGGTTTTAGGTGCTATGAAACATTTCCAGGAGGCAGATGAATTCCTGGTGGAAAAAAATTAAATTGAACGGCTTTAATAATTGACATTCCTTTACAGTAAGGGATAATTTCGCCAACCTTTTCATGAAAACGGAGGAATAAATGGTTCAATATTTCATTGACGGTGGAGATTTCATGTGGCCGATTCTGATTGCATTAATCTTTGGATTAGCCTTTTCATTGGAACGCCTGTATTCATTAATCATGTCCTCGATCAATTCTCAGAAATTTTTCGATGATATTACTGAAAAACTTGATAACGGTGGCATTGATGCAGCTATTGAATTGTGTGAAACTACTCGCGGACCAGTAGCCGAAATCTTTCACGCCGGCTTATCACGACTTTCCAGGGGCCTGGAAGAAGTAGAAAAAGCCGTTCAGAATGCCGGTTCCCTGGAAATGTCCTTTCTGGAAAAGAATATGATTTGGCTGAATGCGGTGATTACGGTTGCCCCCATGTTGGGATTTACCGGGACGGTTGTGGGTATGATCTCAGCCTTTGAAGCAATAAAAGCAGCAAATGACATTTCTCCTGCTGTTGTGGCCGGTGGTATTTCAGTCGCTCTTTTAACAACTGCCTTCGGATTAATCGTTGCTATGATCATTCAGGTCTTTCAGAATTTTTTTGTTTCCCGGATTGATAAACTCATTCTGGATATGGAAGAAAATTCCATGAAACTGATTGACCACCTTTATGAACTCGAAAGTCCAAAAAAGAAGAAATAAGCTGATTTATGTTGGTTAAACGCAGATTCAAGGGTGGTGAAATACCAACTGCTTCCATGGCGGATATTGCCTTCCTGCTGCTGATCTTCTTCCTGGTTACCACTACCATCGATATGGATAAAGGTCTGGGAATCGTTCTGCCGGCTGAGGGACAGGAAATGGAGATCAGCAAGAAAAACATCTTGAACTGCCTGATAAACTCTTCCGGGCAGGTTTTGCTGGGAGGGGAACCAACTGAAGTTCGGAGCATAAATAAAACAGTGCGGCAAAAGCTGGCGGCAAACAACAAATTAGTCATATCGGTTAAAGCGCACGAGAAGACCGCCTATAAAGATTATATCCGCGTAATTGATCAACTTAAAATGGCTAATGCCACCCGTATATCAATCGCCGAATCGGAATAATGAAATTTTCTCGTAAAACAAACATCAGCAGTGATATTCCAACTGCCTCCATGCCGGACATTATCTTCATGTTGTTGATATTTTTTATGGTAACCACTGTTCTGCGTCAATACTCAGGATTGCCAATAGAATTACCAAAAGCCAAAAGAATCGAAAAATTAAAATCCAAACGGCACACGGCCAACATCTGGGTTTCAAAGGAAGGATTAATATCCATTGAGGATAAACTCTATGAAATCGAGGCCGTAAAAAATATTATGTATGACAAACGGGTGGATGATCCACAGATTGTTGTATCATTAAAAGCCGATGAACGGGCGCGAATGGGCCTGATTTCGGACGTGCATAATCAACTCAGAAAAGCAGATGCCCTGAAACTGAACTACTCCTCCAAAACAGCAGTCGATTAAACCATGAGTTCTGAATCAACTACATCATTGAAATTTATTTATCCGATTGTAATTCGATCCACCGGGTTACTGGCAATTATTCTGTTGATCATCGGTTTTCTGATTTTTCCCCGTTTTACCGGCGAAGCCAAACTGGATGAAGACGTTCAAATTGTAATTGAACAGATTGATATTCCTCAAACACAGCAGTTTGATCGACCGCCACCACCGGCAAGACCTTCCGTCCCCATTGAATCTGAAAGTGAGGACATCGCTGATGATGTTACCTTAGATGAGTTCAGCCTGGATGAATTTGAATCCTGGGATGCACCACCGCCACCACCGGAAGGGCCCCGGGTTAAATTCATCCCCTACGATGATCCGCCCGAACCGCTGGCACCTATCAAGCCTAAATATCCGGAGATCGCCCAGGAGGCCGGTATTGAAGGGACGGTGGTTGTTCAGGTCTTTGTGGATGCCAAGGGACGGGTAAAGGAAACCATTATTCTGAAAGGGATTCCCAATACAGGTCTGGATGAAGCGGCGATTGACGCTATCCGGGCTGTCCGGTTCAAACCGGCCAAGCAGCGGGAGCGACCGGTGGGTGTCTGGATTTCCATTCCGGTTAATTTCCGCTTAAAAAGCTGACCAATCTTATATTAAAAAAAGACCCGCTTGCCGGGTCTTTTTTTT
>JBHHUS010000027.1:0-26706 GCA_046861615.1 Fidelibacterota bacterium | reverse complement strand
TACAATACTGCCAACTACAGTGCCTGCGGAAAAAAAGATGAAATTTTTTTATTTATCTTGAAAAGGTGGGAATAAATTGCAGCATTAAACCTAATAATCATTCTTCCCGCCCTTTTATGGTTTTAATCCTGGGAATCGTCTGTGTACCCGTGTCCAGCCATTATCCAGACAGGGATAAGAAGAAATGTCAACCTTTAAATAGTCTGTGCTATGCTGGCTCATTTTTCCTTTACTTACGCCTACCTATGAGTTGGTACTATTGGTAATGAATTATTTCGGCTGTCGAATCAGTAGTATTCAAGAAATTGATTATCTACCGTGACTCCCGACTTACAACTAAAGGCAAAATTAGATGGGCGACCTTTCGAAAACCCTTAAGAAACCCTTAAAATTCAGAAAAAAGTTTGTACCTTGAAAAGGTGGAAATAAATTGCAGTGTTAAACCCGGTAATTATTCATCCCGCCTTTTCAAGGCTTTTACTGCTCTCTCACCCTAAACCCACAATGAAGTTCCAAAGGAACCTTTTCGAGGGAATCTACATCAGTAGATCTCCTGGTGAGGGTTCCTTCTAAACAACGCTCTTCTACGAAGAGCTGCTCAGCATAATAATTATTGCTGTAATAAATACCGGCGATTAATCGTCACCGAATCAGACCAGGCAGTTCCATCCCAGTATTGGATAGAACGAAAATAGGCAAACGTCTTCGGGTCATTATAAGCCAGAGGTTTCCGATCCGGGAATTCCTGGTTGAAAAGTCTGTAATATCCATCGGCCAAGTCAACAAATAATACTTCCATCTTGGTGTTTAAATAATAAAATACATCGATTAACAAATTTTCCTTTGTTGAAGGGCCAGACAGCAAAAGTTTAATATTGTTATCTTTTATTATTAGCTCGCGGGTAATATCCCGCCTGTTTTTCCCCAAAAACCGGGCAAAATGGGTCTGGGGAAATTTCAAATAGTAAATTGCATTCCCCGGAGGAACATCCCGATTAGTGTAATAACCCTGACTCTGGGGTGAAGCGCCACCCATTTTAAAAGGATCCAGAACCCCTAAAATTCCCTGACGGTATTCATTGTTAACTCCGCTGAACAGAATTTCCTTAACTCCATTATCAGGTAATACATCAGCGACCTCAATATTCATAATAGCACCACTGTTCCAGTATTCACTTAAAACTTCTCCTTCGGTACTGACAGTTATAAACCGGTTGGGGAAAAAATTATGGCTGCTCACACAAATGATTTCCTTTATCCCGTCAAAATTACAATCGACAACTTTTATTAAATTTACTGAGAACAGGTTTGGATAAACGTTATCACCGTAGGTAATGGTCCGTCCTGAATTGACCTGCCATTTAATATTGCCATCAGAATCATAACAGACCAGGCTCCCCACTAACGAAGAGGGCACATTCTTAAAATTACAGGTATAGCCAACTAAAATTTCCTGTTTCTCATCCCCGTCAATATCTTCGATAACAATTTTCTTAGTACTTACCCCGTCTTCCGTCTTCCACAGTTTAAAACCAAATTTGTTTTTGATTACATACCGGCCGTCTTCAATCGTGGCTGAAACGGGGATCCCATTCTTTACAATCCCAAACCAGAAGCCAACCATCAGCAGCAGCACAAAGGCCATAATACTGAAAGTCACTGTATTGGCATGATCCCGAACAAACTGCCTGGCCCGCTCCCCCACCTGCCTACGCTGCAGATATATCACCTCCCGCTTTGCTAACAGCTCATCGTAGCTTTTAACCGGAATCAGGTTTAAACTACCATTGGGATAACGGTCCTTTAGTTTAATCAACATCTGTTGAGCATCGATTAACTGCTCAGCCGGTAAGACCACGTTCTTCACCGGACTGAAAAAGGCCGCTTCCAGTTTTGGCCGTAATAATTCTTTATCGACTGGTAGTACTTTCCCTGTTTCATTCAGAGCACCGGTTACAGCAACATCATCGTAGATCATATACTTAAACGACCGGTTATGGCCGTGCATGTGCAGACCCATGCCTGCCAGCATCGTCAATACTAACCCAATAGAATTCCCTACCAAGGTAGTGGCCCGTTGATCAATGGAATATTCCAACCGCAAAGAAGTATCGTTTGGAATCGCAAATTCCCGTTTAATAAACGTACATACCCGGCGGGTCTGGTTCGAAAGGGGATCCCCTTCATCCACCAGGTGGGAAACAATTCTTACCTGGTCACTGATCGACTTCCTGGAAAGAACCAGATTACTCAATTTTACCCGGCCTAATAGACCAATCGAATGCTCGCCCTGAGTTACAACAAATAAACTGTAGATCGATTCCCGGGAGGTAGTAATTATATCCTTATTTAACGCTGTTTCTATATGTGGCCTCATTTCATCATCCACCTGTGGCAGGACCTGAGTTCTAAACAGTCGTTCATCCACTTCTGTCTTCTCAGGGAATAATGATGCTGATTGTTCGCGGTTGTTGGTCAGCAAACCCTGTTTTACAAGTAAATCGAACAGTTGATCGTAGGCCCGGAGGCGCAGGAGGCTTTCAATAAGAATGAAAAATACTTTTTGTCGCTGTTTGGGAAAAGTAGTGGAAGCTAAACGGGTAAGGATGGTATTCAGAAACCGAGGGTCCAGGGTCTCAAACGCCATCGCCGGAGCCCGGGAAATCATATCAGCTAAAACTGCATCCAGTTCCGAACGGTAGGAAACCTGTTGCTCAGGATGAATGGACTGCTCTAATATACGATATAAAGCATCAAGCTCCTTTAATCGCAACCCCAACCAGACCGTACGCCGGATGAGCTTTAACTGATGATCAAACTTGGTCTCAAACTCGGGCAGGGAAAGCGTGGGCATCCTCCGGAATTAAGCAGTTCCTGGAAAAAATCAATTATCGGCTTAAGGCCCTTAACTGTAGAAGCAGAAATAAACCGGCTGGTCCGAATTTTCAGGTAACTTAATCCGGGTCAGATTCCGGTGCACTGAAACCAGTCTGGTTTCCGGGTTTGCCTTTTTACCCCTCCTGGAAATAAGCAGCAGTTTATTCAGGGAAGGCGGCTCCTCGTTATCAGCCGGGACCAGTTCCAGATGTACCAGATTATCGCGGGTCGAAAGGTTTAAATTATTATGGTTACCATCGCTGAGTACTACCTGTTCGCCAGCTTTTAAAGTCCCCATTTCAAAACACATTTTCGGTTTGGCAATGGCCAGTAAATCGTTCAAAGGATCAATATCGGCCGCTTTTGGAATTACCGCCTGGCCCTGTTCATCAATCAGATAATAATCCGATCGGTCTTCCAGAAAAATGACGTTGAATTTGATGGTCTCGGGATCGTCGCTGATGAAAAATAATCGGTAACAATCCGTTTCCTGATCATCAAAGACCCGGACGATTGTATTTCCGTTACCGAATTTCAGGGCGCCTAACCGTTTTAAGTTACCAGTCGTTAAGTGTTCCCCGGCAGCCGCTAAACCGGAAACCAGGTGCTGTGGTTTATTGCGGGAAAAAAGCTCTAATTTTGCTTCTGCCGTAAATGACAAAATTGAACTGGTAAAATAATTCACTTTGTCTGTAGTAATCATGGTCTCTAGTTATACCCTAAAAACGATTTTTGCATCTGCGGAAAAAATCTTTTTGGCATTCTTCACTATGTATTCAAACGGGTGCCGGTAGGACTGATAATATTTCTCGGAAGTCAGCTCCCCGTTAAATGAATGATTGAGATAATTAAAATAGGTCTGGTGAATTCCACCGTCGGTATAATCCCGCATCAGTGAACCCAGGGCGCACTTAAAACGATCGCATTCCTCCGGTGTTAGTTTCCCCTTTTCACAATAACGCTTAATAATATTTTTCTCCACTGTCCGGATTACTGCACTAATCATCTGATCCAGGGAAAGCGTTAGATTTGGATCCTCATCAGTTCGGAGGGGGCCGATTAAGCCAGCGTGCCCCCACTCAGTCTGACGGATATATGCCAGTAAATCGATTACTGAAACCGATTTCTGTCTGTTTTCCACCAGTTCAATCAAGACCTGTTCCAGGTCTCGGGTCAAAATCCCGACCTTCGATTGCTGAAAGGCCGTTTGTATGGTGTCCATCCCAACCAGCTCAGCTTCCGGCTGGGTACAAATAACCGGTCCGGTCGAATTATGCTCCTGTTTACGCCAGCGGGGGTATTTATTCAGTAGGTAATGCAGACTGCGATAGAATATTTTACCCACCGGATCCCGTAAAGCAAAAATACGAATGGATTCCTGCCGCACAACTGACAGCAGTAATTTCATTATTTCCTGCTTAAAGGCCGCCTCCGAAAGGGAGAAACGGGATTCAAAATATTGTTTCAATTCATAGAAAACGCCGTGGTCATCCCGGGCGAATAATGGTCCGATAAAATCCAGGGCCAAATCAATAATTTCACCCTTTTGATCCTTCCACTCATTTACCAGACCCGTCTTGTGAATCAATATTTTACAGGTCCGCTGTATAAAATAATCCACTACCTGGCGGACTTCCAGTTTATTCCCCTCCCCCGCACATAAGGATTTTATTGCTGATTTAATATAATTATCCATCTGATTACTCGGGTCAGCAGTGACGCAGAGACGAAAATCCCCCGACCGTGATAATCACTATAACGGATTCATCGAGTTGCAACACCTAATAGAAATTAAAAGAAATCAGACACGAATTTCCAATGTAAAATCAAATATTTTACGGGAAATATTAATATTCGGATAGACCTTTAGCCCGAAGGTTGAGTCAGGGCGTCAAAGCACTGTCTCAGGTACAACGCCAGCATTTCACGGCGGTATTTCCGGGGCAATAAATCATTTTCAATTGTCTGACACCCTTTCCGGGCCTGACGTTGAATCTCAGACAGAGTCAGGGTTTTAACAGCCCCTGAGATAAGCACCGGGGCTGGTGAGACTCCGTTTACGACAATTCGAATCCGATTATCTTTATCCCGGCATCCTGCCACTGTGAGCGAAGTAAAATCCAAACTTTCCCGTAATCGCAATTTTTGAAACCACCAGCGCCCAGGCATAACCGGGACTTCAATTTTCGTCAGGATCGCTCCGGCATCCAGGTAACGTAACGGTTTCAAGCCATCGGGCCGGTAAACCTGATCCAGAGCCATTTTTTGGTGTTGTTCCCCTGATTGGATTGAAACAGTCGCTCCTAATGCTATCAAAGCCGGGGACAGATCAGAGACATTCCGGGCATAACATTTTTGGGTACTGCCGGTGATTTGACATTTACTCCCGGTGTCCCGCAGACAGGAACCGATGGCCCGGCGCCATTCGAGGGACTGGTTATAAAAAGTACAACGGTTTCGCACTAACAGGTTTCCGCCCACGGTGGCGGTCTTCCGGATAACGGGCGTGGCCACAACAGCTGCTGCCCGGCTGATCAAAGGCCAGTATTTTTTAACTGCCGGGAAAGTAATTAACTCCTCTAACGTCGTTAAAGCGCCAATTTGCAGAACTTGCTGCTTTAGCTTTAAATAATGCAGGGCTGGAATCGAACACAAATCAATCACCGTCGAGGCCGAATTCAATGCTTGTTTTCGATGAACCTGGATATCCGTTCCACCGCCCAGGTAAATGTAATTCCCCTCACAACCGCGGGCCATGTGGAGTGCTTCATCCACTGTTTGGGGTTTCAAATAATTGCCGTTTTTCATGCTGATTTCGCCAACTGTAATAGCCGTAATATCTTATCCGGTGTCAGTGGTAAATCAAACAACCGAACTCCCAGGGCATCGTACAAGGCATTCCCGATGGAGGGCAGTACAGGATGAATGGGGCCTTCCCCGGCCTCCTTGGCGCCGTAGGGACCTTCCGAATCGTTGGATTCAATGATTGTAACATCCATTTCCGGACTCTCCAAAGCAGTGGGAATCCGGTAATCAGTAAAATTGGAATTTAAAATCAGACCTTCATTA
Source organism: Fidelibacterota bacterium (assembly GCA_046861615.1). Taxonomy (GTDB): domain Bacteria; phylum Fidelibacterota; class Marinisomatia; order Marinisomatales; family TCS55; genus CAZNUM01. The sequence continues at coordinate 20,760 of JBHHUS010000027.1, read as the reverse complement.
TAGCACAGGTCCTCAGACATGACCTGTCCCAGACCCATCTGAATGCAACCTTCAATCTGTCCCTCCACCGCCAACGGATTCAGAGCTTTACCGCAGTCGTGGGCTCCCCAGACTTTCACAACTTTAAAGGCTCCGGTTTCAGGATTCGCTTCCACTTCACTGATAAAGGCGCCAAAACTATAGGCCGGACTCAGACCAGCACCGGCACCCTTAAAGGAGCCACCCATGGCAGGGGCTTCATACTTTCCGGTGGTAATGAACGATCCCCGGTGCGCCAGGGCGATTTCAATGCCCTCATCCCAGGAAAGGTCTATCTTACCATCGCCGGAACGGATACGAGCGTCATTGAAAAGCAAGTCATTTTCTTTACATCCTTTTAGCCTGGCAATTGATTTACAAATTTCTGTACGCATCGCGATAACCGCCTCCCGGGCAGCATTCCCCACCATAAACGTTACCCGGCTGGAATAACTCCCCAGATCAACGGGCGTAATTTTAGTATCAGCCGATTCCACCTGGATGCGATCCAGCGTTAATCCCAATTCCTCAGCCGCAATCTGGACCAACAGGGTGTCGCTCCCCTGCCCCAGATCACTGGCGCCACTGAAAATAACTACCCGGCCGTCAAAATCCAGTTTGGCATGGACAATTGTCTGGGGATAGCGGGTTCCCATAATGATTGGCAGGGCGCTGCCGCTAATGTAAAAACCACAGGCTACGCCCAGTCCGCGGCCGACCGGTAATTGATTATGTCGCCTGTCCCAATCCGAACGTTTACGGACGGTATCCAGACACGCTTTAACCCCGTTACTGGTGATCCGGAACTTCCCCACTGTTTCGGTGTAAGCAGGCAGGAAATTTTGACTACGAATATCACAGGGATCCATCCTGACCTTTTCAGCCAGCATATCCAGCACAACCTCAAAAGCATAGCGCGAATTCACAGCTCCATGCCCCCGCATGGCGCCACATTGAGGTTTATTAGTGTAAACCCGCCGGGTACGGAAACCAAAATTGTCAATCTTATAGGGGCCCTGGAGTAAAACACCGTTGTAATAAGCAGTAACAACGCCAAAACTGGCGTAAGCGCCACCATCGATAACTCCATCCATTTTCATGGCCGTTAATCGTCCAGTTTTATCGCAGCCCAACGTTACTTCCATCTCCGTCGGGTGCCGCCCATGATTATTAATAAACACCTCCTCCCTGGAAAAAACACACTTCACCGGTCGGTGGATTTTCCAGGCCAGGAAAGCGGTGATGATTTCGTGGGGGAAAGGATCACTTTTCCCGCCGAAAGCACCGCCCAGGGCTGGTTTTTTTACCTGGATACGATGTAATGGAATTCCCAGGACTTCCGCCAGGGTCCGGTGCAAATAATGCGGAATCTGGGTGGCAGAAATAACCGTTAAAGTATCATCGGGATTCCAGACCGCCACGGTGGCAAGCGGTTCCGTAAAGGCATGGGAAAGTCCGGCAAACCGAAATTGGGCTGAACAGGTGGCGTAAGCGGTCTGTAATTCTGCCTCCGGCTGGTTGAACTGCATCTCCACCGTCTTGTGAATATTGGTACCGCCTTTACTGTGAGGATGGATCTGTTCGTTGGGAGAACAATCAATTAACGAATCTTCAGGATTCAGGAAAACCGGCAATGGTTCGTACTCCACTTGGATTTGCCGGACACCATCCTGAGCTGCTTTTACCGTCTCTGCAGCTACGGCGGCCACTATTTCTCCCACATAACGTACTTTATCCACCGCCAGGGCAGTTTCATCATGGCTGGCAGGTAAAACACCGAATGAAGTAGGAATATCTTTTCCCGTGACTACCATCCGGACTCCCGGAAGCTTTTCAGCCCGGGAAATATCGATTTTTTTTATCCGTGCATGGGGCAAAGGACTGCGTAAAAATTTCACGTACAATTGATTCGAAAACTGGAAATCCCCGGAATATTTCGCCTGACCAGTTACCTTATAAACAGCATCCACCGCCGGGGTCGGTTTACCAATGGCCCCCATTAATTTTTTCCTGTCTTTGCCGCTGCCTGCACAGCTTCAATAATTTTTTTATAACCGGTACAACGGCACAAGTTCCCCGATAACGCCTCCTGTATTTCATCCCGTCGGGGCTCAGGATGGTCCTTTAAAAAGGCCACTGCCGTCAGAACCATTCCCGGAGTACAATAGCCACACTGGATTCCACCTTTTTTCACCAGCTGTTCCTGAACCGGATGAAGGTTCCCGTTGATGGCAATCCCTTCAATGGTAGTAATTTCTTGTCCTTCACAACGAAGGGTCGGGGTCAAACAACTCAGAACTGGTTTCCCTGCCACTAAAACAGTACAGGCACCGCAGGAACCCTGATCGCAACCTAATTTAGCCCCTGTAAGCCCCAACCGCTCCCGGAGTGTTTCCAACAACGATTCCTGAGGTTCCACCAGTAGTGTTCTGGAAACACCATTAACTATCAGAGTTACTGGTTCCATCAATTTATTCCCGCCCGTTTCAGTAACATGGCCACTCCCTGCCCATGTCCGACACACAGGGAAGCGATTCCCAACTGTTTTTCCATTTCCACCAGGCTGTGGGCCAGGGTTACAGCCAATCGCAATCCTGACATACCCAAAGGATGACCCAGGGCAACAGCACCTCCATTAATATTTAAGCGTTGGGAAGGAATATTCAATTGCTGCTGGCAGGCCAGGACCTGAGCGGCAAAAGCTTCATTGATCTCCCACAAGTCAATATCTTCTAATTGAAGCTTAACCCGTTTTAAAAGTTTACTAATTGCCAGTACCGGTCCCAAGCCCATTCGCATGGGATTTAACCCAATAGTAACCGCCGGACCAATTTCTGCCAGGGGTTGCCAACCATAACGTTTTAAAGTCTTTTCATTACCTATCAGAGCCATACAGGTACCGTCTGAAATGCCGGAACTGTTGGCTGCCGTAACCGTTCCATCAGCTTTAAAGACCGGTTTCAAATTTCCCAGAATTTCCATGGTAGAGTTACGGGGTTCCTGATCTTTATTCACCACCTGTCCATCAGGAAGCGTAATTGGTATTCGTTCCCGGTTGAAAAAGCCCCGTTCCCGGGCATCAAAATACCGGCGATTACTTTCCAATGTGAACCGATCCTGTGCTTCCCGGGAAATACTGAATTCCTGTGCCAGTTTTTCAGCTGTCAAACCCATATTTGTCCAGGGAAAATCATAATCCTTAAACAGAGCAGGATGATAGTTTACCGCAGCCGTCATAGGTACGTGCCCCAGATGTTCCACCCCACCTACCAGGACCAACTCATTGGTACCGCAGTGAACACTGGCTGCTGCCACTTCCAGAGCCGTAAGACTGGAAGCACAGAGACGATTGATGGTCACTCCGGGAATAGTTTCAGGGAGTCCGGACAGTAACAGCACCAAACGGGCCAGGTTTTTACCCTGTTCCAGGTGTTGGCCTACACACCCTAAATAAAAATCATTAATTTCCTTTTGCTTCACACCGGTCCGCTCCAGCAATGCCACCAGCGTTTGTGCGGCCAGTTCATCGGCGCGTAAATCCTTAAATATTCCCTTTTCCGGATGACCCCGCCCAATGGGAGAGCGGCAGCCATCCACCAGATAAACTTTATTCATCGACAGTAATAAAGATCTGGTTAAGCTTCAACTCAGGTCAGCCCCAACGTGTTTTCCACCATCCACGTAAATCACCTGACCGGTGATGAATCGGGCTTCAGACGATGCTAAAAATAAAACCGCGGTTGCTACATCATCCGGGGTACCGGCCTTCTTACCCGGCTGGGCTTCCTCCAGTTTTTTCCAGGTTTCCGGGGGCAAGCTGCGTGTTAATGGAGTGTCGATTAGTCCAGGAGCAACGGCATTAACTGTCACCTGGGCGGAAGCCAGTTCCAAAGCCAGAACCCGGGTTAAACTCACCAAACCGCCTTTGGAAGCGGCATAGTTGGACTGCCCGAAATTTCCCAGCCAGGCCCTGGAAGTGAGATTGATAATCCGTCCGGAACCCTGCTTCCGCATAATCTTAGCCGCTTCCCGGCAGAGCAGCCAGGGGCCTTTCAGATTAACCGCTAGAACCGTGTCAAAATCCTCCTCGGACATTTTCCAAATCACATGATCCCGGAAAATACCGGCATTGTTCACCAGGACATCAATCCGGCCGGATTTCTCTATGACAGACCTGATAAATTTCTTTACATCGACCGCCGAACTGACGTCTCCGGTAAAACTGAAAACGTTAAGATCGTCTTTTAAAACGAAATCAGAGGGGAATTCGCAATCCAGGATATGTACGATCGCACCGGCCGCCAGAAAATATTCAGCGATCGTATAGCCGATTCCTCGTCCCCCACCTGTGAGGACTACTACCTTTTGGTTAAAATTCATTCAGACTCCTGTAAATTGTGGTTTGGTCTTACCCACACTCTCCAGTCCAACCAACGCATCCTTGGTAGAAAAGATTTCCTGCAGGAATTCCAGTTCAGATGTAGGGCCGGCCTGGGCTTCAATCAATCGTTCTGCGATCTCCAGAGCCCGGGGAGCCTTGCTGCGAACCGACTTCATTAATAAGTCCCGATCCGATGGAAAAGTGTCGGATAACAATTGGTATACTGAATTACAATCAAAAAACTCCTGAATGTCCAGCCAGTCCCTGGATAATGACGGACGCTCCGATTTCACACTGGTGGGATCAGCAAGCAGTTCCGGAATGGCTTCCCAGGGAATCACCTGATCGACTAGGCCGGTGGCCAGTGCACTCCGGGCATTCAGAGGTCGCCCGGTAAAAATAAGGTATTTGGCTAATCCTTTTCCCACCCGCTGAACGGTACGCTGAGTCCCGCCCAATCCGGGGTAAATGCCAATACCGGTTTCGGGGAAGGCCAACCGGGCCTTATCCACCACCACAATTTTATCCGCCGTAAGAGCCAGTTCCAATCCGCCCCCAAAGGCCAGACCATTCACTACTGCGATTACCTGCTTTTTACAGTCGTCAATACGCTGGAATAGTTTCTGTCCCCGGGTAGTAAAATTTACAATTTCATCGAGTCGTCTTCCCTTGATTCGAGTGATGAAAAACCGGATGTCAGCTCCGGCCATGAAGGCCTTCCCACGACCTAACAGAACAATGGTTTCAACCGCGGGGTCCTGTTCCAATTGAGTAAAAGTTGTCTCCAACTGGGAAAGCAATTCAGGGTTCAGGGCATTCAATCCCTCTGGGCGGTTTAGAACCAGAACGCCGGTAGTACCGTAGGTTTCAATTTGAATGTAATCCGGTTGCCAGGAAACCGATGTCAATGCTTCCGGCACCGGAATCGACCACTGTTTTGCCAGGGAACCAACCAATTGAAGCGCTGCTTTCCGGCCCAGTTTTTGATACAGGAATAAAGGTGTTTTCCGCCACCGTAACCCAATGGCCGCCCCCCGGTGAATTTCACCAGCTTTACAGACCTCTTCATCCAGTAATTGACCACAGACAAACAACACCGTTCCCACAAGGCGCTCCTGAATCAATTTCTCCGTCTCAGCAGTCAGAGAATCTTCCATTCCCAATTCCCAGGGTTGATTAAGTTCCATTTGCTTAAGTAATCGCCGTGCCGGATCATAAAACGGTCCGAATTTTTCCCCCAGGGTGCAGGCAGCATGGTAGGCAATCGGCACACCAGTGGCATTCATCAGGGCAAAGGGACCCATTCCGCACCCAAACGCTTGACAGGCCACCCGGTCAATCCCCGCCGGAGACGCCAGACCTTCTTCCAACAGCCGTACCGCTTCATTTAACCAGGGGACAAAGAATCGATTGACTACAAATCCGTGGGCATCCCGACAGATGATGGGATCCTTACCGCAGCGCTGAAGGAACCAGAATACATGTTCAAATACTTGCGGTTGTGTTCGGGGACTCCGCACGATTTCCACCAACCTGTTTTTAGCGGCGTGATAGAAAAAATGCAATCCCAGAAAATATTCCGGATGAGCACATGCTGAACTCAATTCATCTACGGAAAAAGAAGAAGTATTAGTGGTCAGGATCGTCTCCGGTTTCAGGCAGGAACCCAGGCGGGAAAACAGTTCAGTTTTCACCGTTAAATCTTCGAATACTGCTTCAATCACCAGTTGACAAGGGATAAGTTTTTCCACTTCTGTTGAAGTCGATATCCGCTCCAATATCCGCGGAATATCCGTTTCCCGGAACAGGCGCCGCTGTACTCCTTCTGCCAGCGTAGAGCGAATTAACCCCAAGCCCCGTTCCAGAAATGAGTTTTCCCGGTCCACCAGGACCACATTCATACCCTCCATTGCGAATTTCTGAGCCAGGGCGGAACCCATCGTGCCCGCTCCAACGATTCCCACTGTATTAATGATTTTCATCAGCAGTCCTCCCATTTTGGATCCCGGTGTTCTAAAAAAGCTTCAATCCCTTCATTGGCATCGTGGGAGGTCATAAGTTTTTCAAGATAATATTGTTCAATACGGGGCAGCTCTTCCCGCAGTGTTTGATTTAATTGCCATCGGGCTGCTTGCAGGGCATGGCGTAGAGAACTGGTACTTTTTGGCCGAAAATATTTGATAAACCATTGATCCACTCCCGCCTCCATTGCATCCCGATCATCGAATAGTTCAGTCACCAGACCCACAGCCTGTCCCTCTTCGGCCGTAATCGTCCGACCGGTCAGTAAAAGATCACTGGCCCGGGGCTGACCGATTTTAATGGGCAGCAATAAGGATGCCGGTGGTGGAAAAACCCCCAGATTAATTTCCGGTTGACCCAGCCTGGCAGTGGAATCGGCAAATAAAAAATCACACGCTAGTGCCAGTTCTAATCCACCACCCAGGCATTGACCGGAAATTAAAGCTGCGGTGGGAATGGATAAATCCATCAGGGTATAGAACAATTGATGGAACTGTTTCAACATTGCTCCTACTTGAGTCCGGGTATGTTCCCGGACGTTGGCGCCAAATGAAAAATGATCGCCATTACCGGTAAACTGGATCAACTTTACACAGCTATTGTCCTTCAGGGAATAGAGGCGCTGCTGGAGCTGCTCCATCATGGCACGATCCAGAATATTCCCCGGAGCTGCTTGAAGCGTCAGGCAGATAACCTGTCCCCCGTGAAACGAATTAAATCCAACTTTTTCTGTCATCATTTAAACTTCCATTTATTCTTGTTCAGCGTGGAAGAATCGCTTCCAGCAGTTCATCGTCCCAGGGGTGACCCGCTGCCAGCATTTGCCGTAACCGGATGAAATCCACTTCCCGGTTCCCTTTGGGTCCTTCATTAAAAGCCCGGAAACCTGCTTTGGCCTCCGTCATCATATTCAGGGCCAGCCAATCCCGGTTTGATTGCTGGTTTCGGTCCCAGTGTTCCAGTTTTTTCTTCCGGAGGCTGTTAAGGGTCTTGTTGGTACAGTCGGGCATGGTATAAAGTAATTTAGTGGCCAGCGTATTGACTTCCTCGTCCAGAGGCGACAGATCAATAATTCCTTCTTTGAGGATACTTTTACCCTCTTCCAACTCTGTTCCTGTTTTTCGACGACCGTACACCCGCCCACCGCTGGAATCCAGCCACCGATCGGTAATCACCAGTGGATTCCGTACGATCTCCTGGCCGACTTTTAACACTGGTACCGCTTTGGTAATGAGACCAAAATTTTCAGCTTCGTAAGCACTCCACATTTCACAGAGAGTACAACTTTGCATGGCTCGTTCAATCCCCACATAAAGGTGCAGAAAATCAGTACTGCCACCATCGGGGGCGCTGCCGTGTTTGGGTCCGGCCTGACCGAAAACAGCCAAATCACTGGCTACAGAAAAATCACAAGCCATTCCAAGCTCCTGCCCTCCGGCGATCCGCATGCCGTTTACCCGGCAAATAACCGCTTTATCACAGTGTAAAATGGCTGTGATCATATCATTGAACAAGCGCATGTACTGCTTATACTCCAGTGGACGACCGGCGTAATATTCAGCATATTCCTTAGTGTTACCCCCGGTGCAAAAGGCCCGGTTACCCACAGCAGTAAAAACGACCGCCACGACCCGCCGGTCATTTGAAGCCTGGCGAAAGGCCAGAATAATTTCTTTCACGGCTGCCGTGGTGTAGGAGTTGTACTGCTCAGGATTATTTAAAAAGATCCAGGCGTTGTACAGCTCTGGTACTGGATCTCCCTTTTGATCCAGGCAGGGTCGTAACTCGTAAAGGATCGATTTATATTCAGTCTGGATTAGATTATGGTCTACAAGATCTTGTTTCATGATGAAAGTCCTCTGCTTGTAATTTAAAAATCCGGTACCAGCACCGGCCGGCGTTGTAATTGGTGTTTTAACAATTGCTGAAAAACAGTATTAATCTGGGAAAGGGGGCGAATGTCAGTAAAAGTGGTTAGCTCCAATTGTCGGTCTTCAATCAATTTCAATACCTGGGGGTACAACTCCGGCTTGCAGCCCCAGGTACCGATTACCTGGGCATCAAAGGCCATGAGATTGCTCAGCCGTAATTCCAATTTTTCCAGCGTGAAACCAACAATTGACAGTGTTCCGGCAATGTTAAGAAGCGCATAACCTAATTCCTGACCAGGCTTGGTCCCTGACATTTCAAATATTTTCCAATTGTAACGGGAAACAGCCCCTTCTTTGGCCAGCGCTTTTATCCTCGATTTAATTGTTTTTATATCCAGTCCCTTAATGTTCAGAGTTTTAACTCCCGGAAATTGTTTTAAACGGTCCAGTTTATCCTGGTCAATGTCCACCGCCAGGACTTTGCCCTTAAAATGTCTGGCTATCTGAACCGCGTACAACCCAATACCACCGACACCGATAATAATGGCAAATTCATCTTTTTGAAGTCCACTCTTCACAATCGCCTGGTAAGGCGTAGAAACTGCATCAGCCACTACTGCCAATTCTTCCAGGGAATGGTCGGCCAGCAGTGAATCGGATAAAGGAATTAAGAACTGTACCGGGACAACCACATGGGAAGCAAAACCACCGTGGAAATCATTCCCGGGCATTTGTTGACGCTGGCAAATATTGCTTCTACCCTGACGGCAAAGTTCACATTCGCCGCAGGGCAGGACTGCCGGCACAACTACCGGTTGTCCCTTTAATTCATCAGGCCCTTCCACCACATAGCCGCTGATTTCATGTCCCAATACCAAGGGCAGTTCATGGCGGGTTGGAACACCATAATGCCAGAAACTTAAATCCGTATGGCAGACACCGCAACCGGCCACTTTCACCAGGGCATGACCGGGATTTATTTCAGGTATGGGGAATGACACCAGATCCAGGGGCCGATCCTTCCCGGTCATTTGATAGGCTTTTATTTCGGGAATTCTATTCATCGGATTCACTGAGTCACATTTTCAATCAACACTGCCGTTCCCTGCCCTCCGCCGATACAGGCCGAAGCAATTCCATAACGTCTTTTCCGCCGTTTTAATTCCAGCGCCAGCGTATGGGTCAACCGTATACCGGTGGCAGCCAGGGGATGCCCGATGGCAATGGCACCACCGTTCACATTCAGTTTTTCCCGGGGCAGGTTCAGTTCCCGCTCTACAGCGACAATTTGAGCGCCGAAGGCTTCATTAATTTCGAATAAATCAATATCAGCGATCGTTAATCCGGTCATCTTCAGAACCGCCTGGATTGCCGGAACCGGTCCGATACCCATTATGGTGGGGTCTACACCGGCGGAAGCGGAAGCCACTATTCTCGCTAATGGCTTAGTTTGAATGGAATTCAATGTCTCCTTAGCCGCAACGATTACCGCGGCGGCTCCGTCCACAATTCCGCTGGAATTACCGGCAGTCTGAACACCCTCCCTTTTAAAGGCTGGTTTAAGTCCTGCCAGTTGATCCTGATTGGTTTCACGAACATTTTCATCTCGATCAAGAACGGCCCGAGAGGGCGTAGTTCTGAATTTCCTGATTTGAAGCCCCTCCCCTTCATGGGTTCCCGAATTGACCGGGACAATTTCAGTTGAAAGGATTCCCGCCTCCCAGGCTTTCCAGGCCAACTGGTGGGATTGCGACGCGAATTCATCCACATCTTCCCGGGAAATGCCGTAGTGTTCAGACAAGTTTTCGGCCGTCAAACCCATACTGCAATCCACCGCCGGGTCGTTCAGTCCCTCCCACAGCATATCACCAAAATGAATCTGGCCCAGCCGATAGCCCTGGCGATTTCCAAAGGCCGAAGTAGGTGCCAGGGTCATATTTTCAGTCCCACCAGCCAAAACCAGCCGTGCCTTATTCAGTTGAATCTGTTCCGCAGCTGCAATGATTGCTTCAAAACCGGAACCACAAATCCGTTGTACCATCAAAGCCGGAACCTGTTGAGGAATGCCACAGTAAAGACTGATGTGCCGGGGTAAATAAATGGCATCAAAACTGGACTGAATAATATTAGCAAAAACAACGTGGTCTATTCTGTCCGGACTTAAACCGGCCCGTTTTAATACTTCCCGGCCAACCATGATTCCAAGATCGGTGGGAGAAACGTGTCCCAGGGTGCCGCAAAACTTGCCGAAGGGTGTCCGAACTCCTTCCAACAGAAAGACTCCTTCGTATTTAGCTCCAAAAATATTTAACTGATCGTCACTCATATTAATCCCCGATAATAGTTTTAATTAAAACCGCTCCGGTTAGCCAGGACTGCCGCTCCCAAGGCCACAATGTACTGGGGGTGGCTGGTCACCTGAACTTCACTGCCCAGAGCAGAACTCAGTAAATCTTTTAAGTAGGGGTGGAAGGCAATAACACCGCCGCAGAGAAAAACCGGTAAATCACTACGAACGGGCATTTTACAAATCCGGTTAACAATGGATAAATAAATCCCCCGGGCCATATCCTCGATGGGAACGCCGTTAAATTTCCAACCGAGAATCTCTGTTTTAGCAAAAACAGTACAAAAACTATTCATTACCAAGTCCGATTTGGAGACTCTCGCCAACTCACTCATTTCTGCAAAATCTAGCTCTGCCTTCTCGGCAATTTCCGTAATGAAAGCCCCGGTTCCGGAAGAACATTTATCATTCATATAAAAATGCTGCACAGCACCGGCCGTATCAGATTCAATAATTTTGATATCTTCACCACCAATGTCAATGATACATTTATTAACCGGGTGCAGGACTGATACACCGGCGGCGGCACAGATCAATTCCGTTTTCTGTAAATCAGCCTGGAAACTGCTGCGGCCATATCCCGTAGTGCAAGTACTATGAATTTCAAACTGTCGATGAATGGTATTCAACGTTTCTTCAAAGGTCTTCCGACGGCGGCTGAGGGTTGGAATAACATGATGATAAAGAAGTTTGTCTTTGGCGTTGGTCACAACAAATTTAGTGTAGGAAGAACCCAGATCAATCCCCAGATAAGTCCGTTGTTTCTTGTCATTTATGCTCATTCTCGGATCACTAATTTTTACTGAGATATTCCTGTTCTAACAGCCTGATTAACGTTGTAACGGTTCGATTCATAGGTGTTTCAATGCCGTACAAAAGTCCATATTCCACCAGTTTGCCATTCAATTGATTTATTTCAGTAGGGCGTTGAAGATCCAGATCCACAAGCATGGAAGGACGATGATTCCCGCCCTGATCTAAATAGTGGAGACAATGGGAAACAAAACCAGCGGGAAAAACAATGCCTGCCGCTGCAGCTACCTGAACACCTTCCTTAATTATTGCTGTCACCAGCTCCCGACCCGTGGAATAGTCCATAACCTCCTGCATGGTTTTACCTGTAAGCGCACAAACCGGGGACAGACTGGCATTCAGAATAGCTTTCTCCCAAATAAAATAATTAATGCGTTCCGGTATTTGTGTTTCAAGATTGGCTTTATCCAACCCGGCTACTAATGCATTGACTAGCTCCCGGCCTTCAGATCGCAGGGGCGCTAAATAATTGGGAGGATTGAAAAAGGTAACCTGCACCGTGGACTGATCAACCATATTCCCGGCATAATTAATAACCATCCTCAATGTGCGCTCCGGGCCAAATACGCGGGCCAATTCCTGTTCATTATCAATCCCATTTTGGGCACTTAAAACAAAAAACGATCCTTTGCACTCCTCCAATTGACTGATGACTGCAGAAAGATAGGGAGCCTTTACAGCAATTGCCACCAGATCAAGCTGATCTTTCATTAATTCCGGGATGGAGCGGCAAACAGAAGAGAGAAATTCATGCCGCTGAATAGCATTTACCAGCCGGATTCCCTGCTTCTGAATTGCTGTAATTTTCTTTTTATCAATATCACAGCCGAAAACCTCCATTCCAGCCACTTTCAAATGGACGGCCAAAACGGACCCCACCGGTCCCAGCCCGATGATCCCGATTTTAAGTGGTGTTAACGATTTCATGACTATTTATTATGCCTGGTTTGAGCTTTTAACTGTTCAATAAAGGTCTCCAGCCGGGTTCTGGTTTGACCGTCGGAAAAAAAACGTAAATCATTCAAATCACCGTCAATCGACAGGGTTGAAATTCCAGTAGCTTCCTGAAAACGGTTTGGCAGTCCAAAGCGGCTGTTAGCATTGTTGAAACAGGTCTTGGAATCGTGGAATACAATCCCGTCTACCCTGAATTGATCAGCCAGTTGAACAAGTGTTGCCAGCTTGGAATTTTCACCCCGATTAATGAAAATCCGGGTATAAGCCTCCGCCATCGAATCCAGTGGCTTTCGGGGATTAAACTGGTCAAAAACCCAACTATTACAATAGGTAGAAGCCACCACTGCGGCCTGGTTTTCAGCCATCGTTTCCGCAAGAAACCGCAGACGCCCCCAAACCGGCATTCCGTCCCAATACAGTCGTATCTGCTCCCCGGAAACCCGGGCATAGCCGGCTCGCGCGGCCTGCTCCAACTCCTGAAGAACAGAATTATAAAAATCGAGACTGGTTTTCGTTCCTCGCATGACCACAATCGGAGCCATCAGAATACAACCATCAAAAAAGGTTAAGGGGGCTGGTGAAATCTGGGCCATGTTCAGGACCTGCTTCCATCGGCAGGAAGCTTCATAACTCAAGCGTACAGTTTCAACTAAGCGTTCTTCATCGAGGGGAGTTCCAATGATTTCAACCCCCTGTTCAATTACCTGTTCCAATTGATGGGTTACATGGTCGATATCCGCCTGACTAACTTCTTCCAGATATCGGGGAGGGTAAATGCCGATGACCGGGCAGTCAAATTCCCTACCGAAAAAGTTGAACCATTCAGCCACTTCCCGGCATTGGTTGGTATTAAAAACAATTAAATCAGGTTTAGGTACGGAAGTTAATCCATAGGCATTGGTAAGCGGTGTTTCACCAGCCAGCCAGGCTCCAACATCAGCAGTCAGGTAGGAACATATTTCGCTGTTAAACCCCACCTGATGAGCTTTCGAAATGTATTTACCCGCCGTTCTGGTGGCACCTAACAGAGCACCATGATTCTCCGGGAAATAGACGTTAAATCCCAACGCCCGCAGAATTTCCACCGGCCCGGCACTGGTACACCAGGCAACGGGGGATTGCAATCCGTTATAATAGTCCTGCATTAAACGTTTCAAATTCTTCTGGGATTGTAATTGAGCCATGTCTATTCCAAATTAATAATATACACTGGTTCTTTAATGGGTTCCCCATCATCGAATAAATACTCGATGTTTGCCTTAAACACCTTCCCCACCACATTGGGAGCTAATTTCATGGAGGGGGTTAATTCTTCATTTTCAATGGTTAGTTCATAATCAATTAACATGGCAGTGTGAAGGCGGGCGTATTTCTCCTCAATTGCCTGATTGATTTCTTTTAGACAATTTTTGAGACAATCAGCAAAAGCCTCCAGTTGATTGGGGCAGGCACAACCAACTTTTAACCGCGATTCGTCGGTAATCTGCGAAAACATAGCCTTATTAGGGAACAGTAGCGTCACTGGATAATCCTTTCCACTACCAGCCACGTAAGCATGGGAGAGATAAGTGCAATCCTTGGTAATTAGGTTTTCAATTTCAGTTGGGATTACTTTCTCGGCGTTGCTAAGCTTGAAAATTCGATCCTTACGGGAGATCAACCTCAATCCCGTAGCGGTGAATTCTCCAACATCACCAGTGGCAAACCAACCGTCAGTCGTCAATACTTTAGCCGTAGCCTCAGGATTTCGAAAATATCCCTTCATTATATTGGGCCCTTTAACCAGGATTTCACCATCTGCCTTTAACGATAAAGAAATTCCAGGTATGGGCTTGCCAACAATCCCCGGTTTCCGGATTAATTCAGGGTCAGTTACGGTGCAACAGGGAGCTGTTTCAGTGAGACCCCAGCCTTCATACACCGGAACACCCCGAGATTTAAAAATATCAGAGATATTTTTTGGTAATGGGGCTGCCGCAGTAAAGATAAACCGCAATTCATCATGGAAAATAATTAGCTCCAGTTCAGGGGTCTGGAGAATCCGGGTCGTAAGCTCCTGGTAAATTCGGGGAACGCTGAAAAATACTGTTGGTTTTACTTTTTTCCAGTTATCAAGTAGAAGTTCAATGTTTTTTCCGTAACCATGTTCTAAAGACAGGACTGCACCGTTGGTAATGGCAGCATATTTTTCAAAAATACCTCCAAAACTGTGGTGCCAGGGCAGATAACAGAGAAACCGATCGTGGTTACTTAATTTCCAGAGAACCCGCATGGCGGCCTGCTGGGAAAGAATATTTTTATGGGTCAACTGCACCAGCTTTGGTTTTCCCATGGTCCCGGAAGTGTACATCATTAAAGTGACTGTATCCGGATCGACATCTGCGCCTATAATGTCAGATTGATCAGTAGTTGATTGTAACAAGGATTCAAAGGAAATCAGATTGGAAGCTTTGGTTGAAAGCGGGTCAAAATGGATGATCCCATGAAAAGATTCCGGATGTGCCAGCTTTTGATACTGGTCCTGATCGGCCACTACTACGATCCGGGGATCGCAAAATTCAACTAAGGCAGCAGCGCGATTTGCCGGATACCCGGCAAAAATTGGTACCGACACTGCTCCCATAGCCATGACCGCCAGTTCCAATTCCAGCATCTCCCGGCGGTTCCTGGACAAGATCGCCACCCGATCCGCCGGTTTTATGCCGGCCTTAACGAAAAACTGCTGCAGGGCGATGACGTCCTTTTGAAACTGGTCCCATGACAATAGTCGGTACTGACCGTTCTGAACCTCCTGATAAATGGGGTAATCACTAAATCGATCCGAATTCCGGTTTAACATTAAGGCCAGATTGGGCAGGTACTCAGGCAGATCGTAATTACTGGTAATGACAGGACGTTTTTTCATTTTTCAGCCTTTGATAATTTATAATGACGAAAACCACCCCAAAGGGCAGCACCGATGGCACCGGCCCCATAGCCGTTTTCCGCTGGAAAGACCTCCAGATCAATGTTTCTTTCCTGAATTAATTCCCGGATAGCCACCAATAAACCCTGATCCAGAGCCATTCCACCGGTCAGGGCTACGGGAGATTCGGCTTTTAATTTACTCAGCAATTTTACAATCCGGCGAGCAATTGAAAGATGGATTCCCTTAATAATATCCGGTGTAGGAATTCCCTGGGAAACCATATTTATGACATCCGTTTCAGCCAGGACAGCACAGATTCCGCTGGTCCGGGCCGGATTTTCAGATTGCAATGACAATGGTCCAACTTCATCGATAGTGACGCCTAAATAACGGGTGATATTTTCCAGGAATTGACCGGAACCGGAAGCACACTGACCAGTCATGGCATAGTTTTTAACCCGGGAATCGGAATCCAGGGACATAATCCGACAAAAAAGTGCTCCCAGATCCACTACGGTTCTCACATTCTGATGATAGTGGAAGGCTCCCCTGGAATGGGTGGTCATGCTGTAAAAATGACCCCGTTTCTTTTTAACCAGCTCTCCCTCCCCGGTGGAAGCGACATAAATTAAATCTTTGTATTCCAGATTATTCCGGTCCAGCAAGTAGTTGACGATCTGATCAATGACTCCAACCGGATTCCGCTTACGGATCTTCTCATTCAGCAGGTCAATCACCCGGGGGGAATCCTTGTAGTCAACCAGAGCGACTTTAATAAAACTGCTCCCCACATCAATTCCAAGGGTATAATCAGCCATTATTTTCTGAAGGCGCTGAACAGAGCAGCACCCAGAGCTCCCATAAAAATTGAATCATGATGAATATTGATTTTAATCTGATGACCATAATTTTGATTTATCAGTCTGCTTACATATTTTACCACCGCCGGATTTCTTGCTACCCCTCCGGTAAAGGTAAATTCGTTACGAACACCACCGGAACGGGCCAGAAGGGCGAAGGCTCGTTGAACAATCGCCTCATGAAGACCGGCTAGGATATTCTCCTTTTTTTCTCCCAGATTCAGATACTCCCGCAATTCAGCCCCGGCAAAAACGGTGCAGGTACTACAAATATTAGCTTCAAATGTTGCTTTAAGGGCAATTGGTCCGATTTCGCTGACACTGACATTCATTTCATCGGCAATATAACCCAGATAGCGACCACAACCGGCAGCACAGCGATCATTCATCTGAAAACTGGTGACCAAACCCCGTTGATCCACCTGAATAGCCTTGGTGTCCTGACCCCCGATATCCAGAACAGTGCGCGTTTCCGGAAAAGTGGCGTGAGCCCCCATGGCATGACACAATATTTCCGATTTAATATGTTGTTGTTCAAAGGGTAATAATTGGCGCCCATAACCGGTACCGATGTAATCGGCAGGTTCCAGGGATAAACCGGAAATGTCTTCTACCGCCTGAAGCACTACTGATTGTCGATGGAGGAATTCTTCCGGAAGTAATTGAAAGGCCGTTTTCATCAGCACCTGAAAATCAAATTCTATGACCTGGTTCTCTACCGGTGTAATCGAACGATCATAGAGAGCAACCAACTGGTCAAACAGTTCTTTATCTTCCTCTTGCACCCGTTGCAAATAAACGCCACTAAATAAATCCCGAAAAAATTCGGAGGTATTAGTAACCTGCCCGTTAAAAAAGCGACACTTGATTTCCGCATCGATTTCTACCGACAGTTTCTTAAGGATAACACTAACGGGTTTCCGAATTTCCGCAGGTTCCATCGTTCGTGCATTCTTATCCATGACCTCCATCAGCGTTTTGAAACGACGGCGAA
Source organism: Fidelibacterota bacterium (assembly GCA_046861615.1). GTDB lineage: Bacteria > Fidelibacterota > Marinisomatia > Marinisomatales > TCS55 > CAZNUM01. The sequence goes on along the minus strand of JBHHUS010000027.1, from coordinate 3,589 downwards.
ATTGCAGGTATTGAAAACGATTTTCCAGCTGTGGCAACAGTTGGTCCAAAGGCAGTTTTCCATTTTCTGACTTTTTTAACAGTTGGTGTAATAAGGTAAAACGGGAGTTGAATTCCGCTTCCATACGGGCGATATCAGCGGCTACTTCATAATTGGAACGGGTGTTAGTAATCCCCCGACCGATAATTCGCCCCCGTTCATTAATCAATACTGCTTTAGACGTGGTGGATCCAAGGTCGATTCCCAAGTAAACTTTCAATTCATTGCCCTCTCCTGCTTCAGGTCAATGAATGAAATAGAATCAACTTGATTAAACCAACACATCATCGGATAAGATATCATTTGGTATTTCCACTGATTGTCGTTGTTCCAACATCTGGAAAAAAGAATCGAGGCGGTTTTTAATGTTGGAGTAAGAATAATAGCGGGGATCCACTAAGTCGGTTTCAATGAAACCAACCGGAATCGTAAGACGTTCTTCCAATTCCCGCATCATCACCAGTTGACCAGCGGAGAAGGAATTACAACTTTTAATAGAATTTACTACCAATCCATCCGCTTCATATTTCCTGATGAAGCTTTCCAGTAGATCAATCCGCTGGGGCAAATTCCGGTTAGTGTAACAACCCAGGCAATATTCAGCCATACTTTCCAGCGGTTTGTGTTCATCATGGCGAAAACCATCGTCATAAACGCCGCCAACACGGGTGTAACTAGAACCGACAAAAACAGCACCCAGTTTATAGAATATTTTCCAGAAATTGCGAAAATGGGTCCAGTTTGGTGGCCCTTCGATGACTAGTCGAAACCGCTCCGGCGGCATTGAGCCCTCAGGTGTCACCGGGCCTACCCTCTGTTTTATGCGTGATTTAATTTCCTTGATTAATTCAAGGTAATATTCCACACAGGCTTTCGTTCCCCGGAAGGCGGTAAAAATGGGTCCGATATAATAAACACCGCCAAAATAAGCATCGATTGGAGAAGGCTTATTCCGGGCAGAGTCAAACACTTCCATTAATAAATCTTCCGCCCGGCCGGCCAATTTCATTTTTGACTCCAAAGCCTCCTGATCCAGGCGACGACCACTTACCTTTTCAAAAACAGGAATCACCTCCTTTTTCAGTTGATCCACCACATATTTAATCATGGCCGGTTCAATTTTACCTGCTTCCTGATAAGGAATATGCAGCATGGCAATTTCAGCCTGGGGGTAGAGGTGTTTCAGATTTTCAAACCATTTCATAAACACAAAACAGCCGGTATAACTGAGCAATAAAATATCCGGTGGAGGCAATTGCTGACCGGTAGGACCAATATTCCCCTGGAGCATCATGCCGATATCGCATTTGACGTAAGAACAAACGTCTTCGGCATACCCCATATCCTCCGCCTCACGAATATAATCCCGGGAACGTTGCCGCATACCGGATTGTAACGCGTTAATTTCCGGATAAACCGGAAGCATGTCAAAGGCATTAATTAATTCGGTGAGATTCCCGGGAACAAAAGTGTAAACAACCTTCTTCCCTGTTTCACGGACGTGGGCCAATTCCATGAAATGCTCCGCCAGCATCTGTTTTTGTTTTAGCATGCTGGATTCTTTTCGTATTTCAGAACTCATTATCCGGTCCGATCCAGTAATTAAATTGATTTGATATTATCAAGAACCTGATTCCAGTAAACTTTCCTGTTTTTATTCCCACAATTTTATAGTATCGGCAAAGGTTCCTGCCTGTTCCCGAATCACGTGGAATTGCCCCAGGTTTTCATGGTACTGGAAACTGAAATGGCGAATGTGCTGCCGATCCATTTCCTGTTCAAGCTGCGGGCGATCCAAAAGAGCCGGGTCGCAAAAACTGGGAGCGCAAAAAATAACCCCATCGGCACCAATGGATTTCACCCTCCGGGCAAATGCTGTCCCTTTGGGATTTTTTCCATCGTAAACAGCCGCTGACTTAACACTGTTCTCTAAATAAGCCGTAACTAGGGATCCCAGCGGATCGGTAGTATTGTCTGGAATTTCCTCCAATAGCCACTGCAACCCTAATTGAAAATCATCGTCAATAATATAACAGCCGGCATTTTCAATTGTCTGAATCAATCCCAATGGCGGTTGCTCACAAAATGAACCGTAGATCACAATTTTTATCTTATCTTCGGGTTCCCGGTTCACCTGTGGTGCCAAGATTAATACGTTCTTTAATAATTGATTATATTCCTCCACCGCCAGAAGGTTGCCGGCCCGTTGAATCAGATAGAAATCAACTGCCGGAATCAAGTGGGGATATTGACGCCGAAAATCATTCAATTTGTTCATTAAACGACGATTTTCATTGTAAAGCGTAATGGCCTGATTTAAATCTTTGGTGGATAATTTCTTCTGGTTCAGGCTTTGCAAATCCAGCACCAACCGTTCTAATTCAGAACGGTAAAATTGGCCACCAATAGTTGGATCAAAATTCTGGGGGAAATCAAGGTATCGAATGAATTTCCCCGGAAATTTCAGTTTAAAAATCCCGGATAAATTCCGGATCACGTCACAAATAGCAGGGAAAATAAACCCGTCAAAATGGTCCAGATTATCCTTCAGCGCCAGCTCAATGACGGTTCTAGGTAAATGGCAAATATAGGATTGGAAATAGGCATCCCCCTGAACAACAGGAATCCGGTCACCGGCACCGAAAATACCTACCGGTAACATTCCGGCTGCCCGGATGATTTCCCGAGGGATGTAAATAGGTAAAAAGCCGATGACTTTGCGGGATGCGCTTTCCTGCTTCCACTTTTGGGCATACCCAAATGAAAGATCGTCAAATAATTCACGTATGTAGGAGCTAAGAGCTGGATAATCAGAGAAGTTCATTGCTATTTCCGTTTGCATTCCACCAGATACGATCCAGCATTTCCCGAAAAATAATTAGCTCGGACGGAGATAATACCTGCACCAGTTCCTCATCAGTTCCGGTAACCACGGTTTCAAAGCGGCTCAAAAGCGAACGTCCCTTTTCAGTGAGCCACAATTTAATAACACGACGATCAGATGGAATTCGTTTTCGCTTGACCAACCTGTCTTTTTCAAGGCGGTCGGCCAATCCGGTGATCGCCGGTTTATCCAGATAAACCCGTTTCCCGATCTCCGTCAGGGAAAGGCCATCATCCTTGGCCAGGGTACTTAAAACCATATGCTGAGAGGTAGTAATCCCAAATTCCGCCAGGCGGGCATCCAACATTTTTTTCATGCTTCTGGCTGTACGTACCACCAGAAACCCGGTAGTCTGATTTATGGCAGTCATTGAATCAATTCAAGACCGTTACAACTGGTTGACTTACAGAATTTTAACATCGAATAAAAACCCTTTTGAAATCACTGGCAGGAATATAGTTAACGTATTAACTATTCGCAAGTTAATGATTGATTTTAATTACCCGATAATTTAAAAATAGAAGTGCCTGGGGTAATTAAATTCCCCAGAATTCCGGGACAAAAAGTGAAAGGACGGTCCATATTTCCAATCGTCCAAAGAGCATATCCAAAGATAAAATCCATTTAGGGATTATGGCGAAAAAAGCAAAATTATCAAATGGTCCC
>JBHHUS010000066.1:0-7529 GCA_046861615.1 Fidelibacterota bacterium | reverse complement strand
TGAATTTGACCGGATTCCTGAATGGCTGAATCAGGTGAAAAATGAGCCGGTCCAAAAAAAACCATCACTGGTTTATCGTGGTTATTGGAACCGGCAGAACAAGAAAGCGGGGATTTTTCAGACAGAATAATTTTTCACTCAGCAGCTTGTTTAAAGTGGTTTTATTTGATTGATTTTAATGGTTTTCGGATTATTTATACATATCTATGCTATTTTAAACCGGATTAAATTGACATAGTTATGTCAATTTAATCTTGTATTTATTTACATATTTCTTATAAGCGATGGAGTATAGTAGCTAATTGAAGTAAGTTTTTGGGCATTAGCAGACCCTTGGAATATTTCTATATTTATCCCATATTACCAGATGACTATTGGATGAAATAGTAATTACTATTTTAACTGCGGAGTAACTGTTGTGAGTTTGCAATACGTGAAACCTGTTTTATGAAGCTACCAATTAAAATTATTCTGAGTTTTGTATTTTTCACCGTCCTACTGACCGGGCAGGGCGCTCAGCTCCACGGTTTTGTAACTGACCAGGAATCGGGGGAATCGTTAATTGGAGCGAATGTGTACCTGGAGGGGACGGAATGGGGTACGGCCACTTCGAAGGACGGTTATTTTGTAATTAACAGGATTCCGGCCGGGCAGTACCGTCTGGTTATCTCTTATCTTGGTTATGAGCATTACATCCGGTCCCTGCAACTTGCAACTAATACTGACCTTGACGTTTCCGCTGCTCTGACTCCGGCACCAATTGAATGGTCGGAAATCTCTGTCTCGGGGGAGCAGGTAGAGCGAAAACTTAATCTTCAAATCAGCCGGAATACCCTGAATCTCCGCCAGATGAAAAGTGTACCCCAATTGGGGGAAGCGGATCTGTTCCGGACGCTTCAGAGTCTGCCGGGGATTCTCACGGAATCGGATTTCAGTACCGGTCTGATTATCCGTGGTGGAAATTCGGACCAGAATCTGATCTTGTTAGATGGAATTACTGTTTACAATCCTTCCCATGTAGGGGGTGTTTTTTCCAATTTTATCTTGGATGCGGTGAAGGAAGCTGACCTGCTGAAAGGCGGGTTTAATGCGGAATATGGTGATCGGCTATCGGCAGTTCTGAACGTTCGCAGCCGCGAGGGTAATCGAAATCGAACCGAGGGGAAAGCCAGTCTTTCCCTGTTGTCAGCCCAATCCACGCTGGAGGGTCCCGTTGGCAACGGCGCTTGGCTGTTTTCCGCCCGCCGTACCTATTTCGATCAGGTGTTCAAAGGAACTAAATTTTACTTTCCCTACTATTTTTACGACCTCCAGGGACACGTTTTTCAGGATTTATCTCCAAATGATCGTCTGTCATTCAGCATCTATGCCGGAAAAGATGACCTCTCTTGGCAGGAATTACTCCTGGATGCCCGCTGGGGTAACCGAACCTACAGTTTGAATTACCGAAAACTGTTCTCCACGCGGTTGATTTCCAACTGGCTGTTAGCCAAAAGCCGGTTCGATATTTATTTTGCTCTGGGGGGTAGCTCCGGTCTGAAGGAAGAGGATTACATCAATGATCTGACCCTCCGCTCGGACTGGACCTATTTTATCACTAACCAGAATCAAGTGCGGTTCGGATTTGAATTGAAGGATCTAGATTTTGTTTATCGGGATACTTACCTGGACAGTACTATTTTTGATACCCATGAGTCTCCCATCGAAGGGGCGATCTATGGAAAGTATAAATTATGGCCCTTGCCCAACCTGATGGTGGAACCGGGATTGCGGATCTATTACTATCAGGAACACCCGCAAAAATGGTTTGCCGATCCCCGATTTGGAGGGAAAATCCTGCTGACCCCCGACCGCTATTTGAATTTTTCCCTGGGTCTCTACCACCAGTTCATGGAAACCATTCAGGATGACTTCAATCCAAAAGTTCTGGATGCCTGGTTTGCGGTGGATGGTTCCGTGAAGCCTGCTTCGGCAGTCCAGTACGTCTTTGGCTATGAAGAATATTTCCGCCGTTCCTATCATCTCCAGATTGAAGCCTATTACAAGACCCTGAAAAATATGCTCACATTCGTGGACACCCGCTCCACCGTGGATGATCTCATTTCGGACGAAACCCTGAATGATCTGGTGGATGTGGGGGATGGTTATGCGTACGGTCTGGAGTTCTTTTTGCAGAAACAATTAGGACGCTTGAGCGGCTGGACCTCCCTGGCCTATTCCGTGGCCCGGAAAAAATTTCATCGACAGGAATATTACACTAATTGGGACCGTAGGTACGTCTTCAACCTGATTGGCAGTTACCGTATTTCCCGGAAATGGGACCTGAACCTGAAATGGACCTATCAGACCGGGCAACCGTATACGCCGATTTTGGGGTATTATCTGGAAATAATACCGGATTCAGACCAGCCCTATTTTCGCACAATTCCCGGGGGACGCAATTCCGGGCGCTACCCGCTCTACCACCGTCTGGATTCGGGTCTCGTTCGACACTGGAGCTTTCGTGGTGCTAAAGTTGACCTGTTTATTCAAATCGTGAATACTTACTGGCGGAAAAATGTGTTCCGGTACGTCTATTCCTTTGGCAGTACTTCCAACGGCATTGACGACGATGATGATCAACTAATTGATGAACCGGATGAAGGTCGTCCCCAACGTCGGCGGATCAATGGATTGCCGATCATTCCCAGCATCGGAGTAACCGTTGATTTCTAAGCATTTCTTTAATTACCTGATTCTGATTTTGTTGACCATGATTTTATGGTCCGGCTGTGAACCGGGTTCGGAAACGGAAACCTATTCGGAACAACTGGTCATTTTTGGGAATTTGAAGGCCAACCGACCCCTCATTGATACGGTTTATGTTTCCCGGTCCTATGCCATTAAAGAATCCCATGAAAGGGTCGGTAAATGGATTAACGATGCAACCGTAACAGTATCCGATGGTGACACGGTAATTGTATTGTCAGCCGATCCTCCCGGCCGCTATGTTGACCTGGTGGCACCGAATGCAGCCTACACGGTTATTCCAAACCGTACCTATAAACTGGAAGTAACGTGGGGAAACCAGACTGTTACCGCGCAAACAACTGTGCCCGATTCGTTAACTCTCGAGAGTATTATTAGTAATGAATGGAAATGTAACGGGAAAGTGGTGCCAATTCCAGCCCTGGACCTTCATCGGTTCGAAAATACACCTGAAAAAATTGAATTGGCGCTGCTGACCCATAATTACAGCAGCTTGGTCATGGATACGGTCGTTTACCGGGAGGGCGAGTGTTATACCAGTAGTTTTGCCTCGGTGCCCATGTTTTTGATTCGCTGGCAGACCAAAAGTGAACCAGGGTTAATCCGGCTGGTCAATCGAGCCCTGGAGGATGACCATCAAAACGCCATTGTGGATACTTCTTTTTCCGCCAATATTTTCAAAGGCTCCATGCTGGTGGATGAACAGGGATTTTTATTTCGTCCTAATCCACTGGTTTCCCAGTTGAGTCAAAGTGTTTTACCTTTTGGTTGGATGTCATTTAATTATTACGGTCCCCATTTGGTTGAAATCCAGGTTGCGGATCAGTCATACCAGGATTATTACCGCGGTCAGCCCCTGGGTCAGCCCCAGAATTCCTATCTTCTGCCGCAGGGGAATATCGCTGGCGGTTACGGACTGTTCTCTTCCACCAATTCCAGTTATTTTGTGGTGTACATTCAGAAAGAGGAGTAGGGGGAAAGGGTTTAGTTTATACCCACACCGTGGACCCAGACCAGTTCACCCCCGAAATACCCGGTAAAGGAGACCAGGGTGACCAGACCTACCAGAACCGCCAGTGCCAGGTAGTCAATGCGGCGGTTCGATTTATATTTTAACAGCAGATAAACCCAGACAATAAAAAAGGTCAGGGAAATCCAGGTCACCAGATTACCCAGCGTTTCGTGGGTTTCAATCAATTCTAGAATCTGGTGGGAATAGTTCATTCCTTCGGCAATTTCAGCTTCCTTATCTCCGGTGAGTGCGGTGAAAATGGAAACCAGGGAAGTTAATCCTAATAACCAGATGCTGATATAACGACTCATCCAGCCCGGTTTCCACATTTGTAGCAGATGGAAGAACAGAGCGCCGTACAGCAAAGCGATCGGAAAGTGAATTAACAGGGGATGAAGAGGAAATTCCATCAGGAAATGGTTGATTAATTAATGGGTCTGGTTTTTTAATAAAAGTTTTATCCGAAAAATAGATTAGTAGCCCGTAGGGGAATCGAACCCCTGTTGCCAGAATGAAAATCTGGAGTCCTCACCACTAGACGAACGGGCCAAAAAGCGGTGGCGAAATTATGAGCATTCCGACTCATTTACCAGACGAATTTAAAAGATAAAATTGACCAGAGCAGGGTACAGTGATTAGCTTGCTTGTTTCCCCGAGGGGGCTGCAACTAAATTCCACGGTTATTTTCTGTTACAATACGAATTAATACATGTCAAAAATCATCGCTCTTACCAATCAGAAAGGTGGTGTGGGTAAAACCACTTCTTCCGTAAATATTGCCGTGAGCCTGGCAGTGACGGAAGTCAAAACATTGTTGATTGATCTGGATCCCCAGGCTAATGCCACCACCGGATTGGAAAACTTATTTGACCAGAGTCCCGCCACTATTTATGATGTATTAATTCGCGGTGTGAAAATGAGCGACGCTATTACTAAAACCCAGTTTGACAATCTGGATCTGATCACTTCCACTAATGATTTAGTGGGGGCTGAAGTGGAACTGGTCAGTTTGATGGCCCGGGAATACCAGCTTGAAAAATCACTGGAAACAGTGCGGGATCAATATGATTATATTTTAATTGATTGCCCGCCTTCTCTGGGTCTGTTGACGATCAATGCTCTCACAGTTTCCCATGCCATCATTATCCCGATTCAATGTGAATACTATGCTCTGGAGGGATTGGGTCAGTTGTTAAATACTGTTCGTCTGGTGCAGAAAAATTTGAATCATAATCTTACGATAGAAGGTGTACTTTTAACCATGTATGACAATCGTTTAAACCTTTCCAAGCAGGTGGCGGAAGAAGTTCGAAGCTATTTCAAAGATAAAATTTTCAATACGGTTATTCAGCGGAATGTCCGTCTTGGAGAAGCGCCCAGCTTCGGAAAACCAGTCTTATTATACGATGCCAATTCCACCGGCGCCCAAAACTATATGGCCCTGGTGGAGGAGCTGCTCAGTCGTGGTCACTAAACGACTGGGCCGGGGGCTGGAGGCTTTAATACCCCCTGCCGAAAGTCTTGAAACTACCCCGGCCGGTGTAGTTAAAATTCCCCTGGCCAGCATTAAGGCTAATCCTCAGCAACCACGGAAATTTTTCGATGAAGCTACCCTGGAAGAGCTGGCAGCCTCAATCCGGGAGAAGGGTGTGATCACACCCATCACGGTTAGGCGGGACGGTGATCAGTTTATTCTGATTGCCGGTGAACGCCGTGTGCGGGCCGCTAAATTGGTGGGATTAAAGGAAATCCCCGCCTATCTGATCGAAGTAACCGGTGACGCTGAAATGATGGAAGTATCCCTGATAGAAAATATCCAGCGGGAAAACCTGAATCCGATTGAAGAGGCGGAAGCCTATGCTGTTTTACAGGGTCAATTTAATCTGCCCCAGCAGGCCATCGCCAAAGCAGTGGGGAAAAAACGTTCAACTGTCACCAACGCCCTGCGGTTATTGCGATTGCCACCGGAGATAAAAAAAAGTATTCGCGTTGGTCGCATTTCTGCGGGACACGGACGGGCTATTCTGAGTATGAAAACCACCCCGGCGATGATGAAATTATGGCGGTTAATTCTGAACCGGAGTTTGAGTGTCCGGGCGGCGGAGGCCCTGGTAACCGAGGTAGGAAAAGCAGCCAAATCCCGGGGACAGAAGATGAAAAAACAATCCCCGGAAGTCCGTCAAATGGAGGCAGAACTGATTTCCATTCTGGGAACCAAAGTACGAATTAAACCAGGGAGTAAACAGCAGGGGACCATTGTTATGGAATATTACTCGCAGGAAGATTTGGAGCGGTTGCTGGATTTATTGCGCTCGCTGGAACAGGACATTTGAATTTTGAAACCCCGCCGCTACAGTATTATTGTTATTCCCGATAATGAAGGGCCGAATAAGAATTTTTCTCTCTCCCGGAAACTATTGTTTACCCTTATAATATTTTTAATCCTGTTAATCGGGGGATTAACCGGAACTGTTATTTACATGACACCCCGGACCCTGAATTATGACCAATTAAATTCAAAATACGATGAACTGGTCCGGGAACGAACCCAGGTGCAGGAACTCTATCGTAATCTGGAACGGTTAAAACAACTGGGGACAATTGTCCAGCGAACTTTAGGAACCGATCAACCGGCAGTCGCATCGGCGGGGGAACCAATTCCCTCCGGAGTTGATTCCAGTGCCGGCTTTCATATTTCTTTTATTGAAAATATCCCCTCCAGGATGCCGGTAAAAGGGTATGTTACCCAGACCTTACAGCTCCATACCGGTTCCTGGCTGACAAATCATTACGGCATTGACATTGCTGTGGCTGAAGGGGGTCCTGTTTTGGCAGCTGCCTCCGGACAGGTGGTTTTTTCCGGTTGGACACCGGACCTGGGTAATCTAGTGGTGATTTACCACGGGGATGATTATTTTACCTATTATGGGCACAACCAACTTAATTTTGTGGACAGATATCAGTTTGTTAAGCGGGGAGAAGTCATTGCCAATGTGGGAGATACAGGTTTGAGTACCGGACCACATCTCCATTTTGAGGTGTGGAAGGATGGTCAACCTCTGGATCCAATGATTTTCTTTCCCGAATATTCTAAAACCAATGTGAGTACAAAAAATAATGGCTAAAGATGAAATGAAAGATGTTCATTCCATGATTGGAGCGGATGCTGTTATCCAGGGGAATATCTCCTGCAAAGGCAGTCTGGCGATCTTTGGCAAGGTGTATGGGGATGTCAATACCGAAGGGTCTGTCCGGATTGCTAAAGGTGGTGAAATCCATGGTAATATCCATGCCAGCGATGCTCAAATCGGTGGATTGGTGGATGGGAAAGTAGTGGTGGAAAACCGTGCGATTCTGGGCAGTGAATCCAATTTAAAGGGTGACTTGGTATACCGTTCCTTAATCATTGAGGAGGGGGCTCAATTCCAGGGACACTGTGTTCTGGCGGGGTCGGAATCACTGACTGAATCGAACACCGGAATGGATTCAGAGCGGGAATCCTATCCCGACGAATGACTTCGGATCAGGATTCTGAGAATTTTTTTGCCCGTTCATTTCGTTACTTTCAACAGTATTTACTCCAGTCAGGACCGGCAATTGGGGCCGCCTATACGCTTTTGGGCGCCATCCTGTTGCTGGGAATCATCGGCTATGGATTGGACAAGCTGTTTGATACTGGTCCACTATGGTCCCTGATTGGCCTGGGTGTCGGTCTGATGGTTGGATTCTGGCAACTGGGGAAAATGATGTTAAAAAAGTGAATTATTAT
>JBHHUS010000065.1:0-7551 GCA_046861615.1 Fidelibacterota bacterium | reverse complement strand
TGACTGACGATGATCAAACTACCCACTAATAAAAGTGAGAGAAACACGGAGAAAACAGCAGCGAAGGCAGTTAATTTATGACGCCATAGATTTTTTATGCCTTCCGATAATAAAAATAGAATTTTATCGATCATCAGGCTCGCACCTTTCCGTCATTAATTTCAATAATACGGTGACCTCGTCCTTTAATCAGATTATAATTATGAGAGGCCATCAGTATTGAAGTCCCTTCGCTGTTAATTTCCTCCAACAGTTTAATCAATTCAAAGGAGGTCACTGGATCCAGGTTACCGGTGGGTTCATCCGCCAGGATAATATCTGGTTCTTTAATTAATGCCCGGGCAATGCAGGCCCGTTGTTGTTCCCCACCGGAAAGTTCATCGGGAAAATGTTTCTCCTTCCCGTTGAGACCAACCGTTTCCAAAATTTCCATTACACTGCTCTCGACCTCATCATAGGGATACCCAGTCACGTGTAATGGCAAAGCTACATTTTCAAACAAATTCCGATCATTGAGTAAATGGTAGTCCTGAAAAACCATTCCGATTTGCCGACGAAATAGAGGTATCTTCCGCTTTTTTATTTTCCGCGAATCATATCCATTCACCACCACTTTACCCACCTGAGGGAAGAGATCCAGATATATCAGTCTTAATAAAGTTGTTTTTCCAGAACCAGTGGGACCGATAATGAAGACAAATTCATCATCAGTAATTTCCAGGTTTACATTGGTAACGCCGACCCCCCGTTTAAAGGTGTAGGAGACATTGTTCAAAGTAATCATGAACTAAATCTAAAACCTCTGTTAACTATTTACCATCATACTAAAATAAGAGCACCAGAAAAACACCATAACCAAGCAGTAATAAAAAAGAAACAAAACGATGAATCGGTTGAGACATTAAAGCAATTGGGATCATGACCAATCCAAACCCAATCATGAACGGTATTTCCAGTTTTAAAATCGATCGGGGAGAATTTAAGGGATGAATCATGGCAGCCAAACCCAGGACAGAGAGAATATTGAAAATATTCGACCCGATAATATTACCAATTGAAATGGCGCCTTCTTTTCTGAAGGCGGCCATTACTGAGGTCGCTAATTCGGGTAGTGACGTACCGAAGGCTACAATACTCATACCAATAACGATTTCACTTACTCCCAAAAACCGGGCCAGCGCCACAGCCCCCGAAACAAACAAGTTGGCACCTTCAGCTAATAAAACGAATCCGATGATTATAAGAAAAATATGCTTTCCCAAATTCTGCCCGCCGTTTTCAGTGATTTCCACTTTTTCCCCACGAGGACTCTTGATACGAATCAATAAATAGAATACGAGGCTAATGAAAAGAATTCCCCCTTCAAACCGGCTTAATCGACCATCAAAAATAAAAATCAGGAAAATGGCACAGACTCCAAGATAAATGTAGAAATCACGCTGAATATCCTTAAAATTGATTATGATGGGGAAAATAATAGCTGAGAGACCCAAGACTAATCCAACATTGGCGATATTTGAACCAACTACATTTCCGATAGCAATTGTTGAATTGCCTTCAATGGCAGCAACAATGCTGACAATCAATTCTGGCAGCGAAGTACCAAAAGCAACAATCGTCAAACCGATGACCAGCCTGGATATTCCCAGTCGTCGTGCTATGAGTGACCCACTTCTCACCGCCCACTCGGCACCATAGTACAACATCACCGTACCAATAATAAGAAATAAAATACTTTGAATCATTCAGGAATAAAGATTATGCTGATTAATAAATTCCCAAACCGGTTGTGTGACCATATAACGAATCGTTTTATTCTCTACCCAGCGATGGCGAACATTGGACGAAGAAATCTCAATTCTGGGGATATTGGCAAATTGAATTTTATGAAGAATCCAGTTGGGGATAGCGCTGGGACGGAATCCCGGTCGAATTGCTACGATAACCTGGCATTCTTTCAGAATTTTTTCTGGTTGGTGCCAAGTACGAAAAAGTTTCAATGAATCACTGCCAATCAGGAAAAATAAACTTTCCCGAGTCAAATTTTTCTCTTTTTTTATCGATTGAATTGTATCAATAGAATAGGAAACGCCTCCCCTTCGAATTTCAATATCAGATATTTCAAAATTGGGATTATCACGGATGGCAATTTTTAGCATTCCCAGCCGAAGTTCAACCGGAGTAATTGTATGCTTATTTTTATGCGGTGGAATATTGGCGGGAATGAAATAGATCTTGTCAAAGTGTTCCGCTTCAAAAACAGTTTGGGCAATAATCAGGTGGCCAATATGGGGTGGATCAAAGGTTCCCCCAAACAGACAGATTCTCACTCCAGTGTTACTTTTGTCAATATTTTTCCCGATTCCAGCCATCCCGCTACTGTTTCTGCTTTACCAATATTTTCTAAATGGTTTTTTACCTGATTATAGTGTTCTTTTGCTTCGTCAAGTTCCCCCAGCTTAATCTGACAGAGAATAATATTCAGGTGCGCTAATTCAAAATAATCAGAATCATAATATTGTTCTGTTACTTGACTGAAAGCCAACTTTGCTGATTTATACTCTTCGAGTTTAATGTACAAATTTCCGGTTTCATACAATTTTCGGGCTAATTTATTCCGTAATTTAATTATGTTCTTCTGAGCATCTTCACGGTGTTCAGACTGAGGATAATCATCCAGAAATTCCTGTAATTTTTCCAATGATTTTCGGGTGTAGGTCTGATCATGATAATATCTCGGTGATTTCGCCACATAGGCCTCACAAATTCGATATCGGGCTTTCTCGACATAAGGACTAAATTGCATCCGACGAATGAGTCTCTCATACTCCGCAATTGCCAGCAAATATTCCTTATTAAGAAAATAGGCTTCCCCAAGATAGAACTGGGCATCATCACCTAATTCAGTGTGAGAAGCACCCAATACCACAGAATTGAAATATTCCTGAGCTTTTAAGAAGCGTTTTTTCTTTAACGTTTTTTGACCTTTATTAAATAATTCCTCGTAGTCTATGTCCTTCACTTCCGAGCTATTTGAACAGGCAATAAATATAGACAGCGTCAGGATGATAATTGGTGTGTGGCGCATTATTTCAGGGATTCCTTAAAATTTTAGAAGCTGAATTTACCAATATATGTTTAATCTTACACCTCCAACTCCTAGTAAGGTCTGCGGCAGGAACATTAAACTGAAATCAGTCTTTAATTTATTTTTTTCCTGCTTCCGTTTTAGTAACCCGGAAGCTTCTACTCCGCTGATTAGATGGTTAAACATTAAAGTAGTGGCAGCATATTTCGCATAAGAAGTATACAAATTACTGCGATGACGGATTCCGCGATAATTGTCTTTCCTTTTGGTTAAAATGAATGTTTCATCGGAATTTCCTTTTGTCACTGTAAACCAGTTACCTTTGGAATCAAAGGGATCATCGTAGGGGTCGTCCCATCCACCAACAAATTGATCGTATTTCCCAATATTTTCGTAAAAATCCCGATCTCTGACAACTTGAATCTGCTCCCAGGAAGTATTTTTTAGAAGCTCTATTAAATGATTGGTACTTTCAAAATTTCCATCGATTTCCAATGTCAGTTTATGGGTTCCGTTAACCATCTCCTGCCAGCGACCGGGGAAAATAGTTTTCGTATTTTCATACCACCGTTGCAATTCCCAATGGTCGTCGGCGAAGGACTCAAATTTCCAACGTAAACGGTTACTGGTTTGTTTCCATTTTATATTTGAGGCGATCCCGGCGATTTCTATGGCTGAAAAAAGAATCGGTTTCCACAGGGGATCATGGTTATACAACTGACCGGCACCTGGCCAGACTAGAGACAAAAACAGAGCTTTGGATTGTTTTTTCCCCGAAGTATCCAATGATTGAAAATCACCCATTTTTAAGGCGGAAATTACCGTAAAATAATCAAATTGATCCGATGGCAAGGGTTGACTCCATTGGGCCTGAATAATAACAATTGAAAAAACGAATAGAATTACTGGGACTTTTTTCATATCAGAAATTAAACAAAATTGTGAGATAGGTTCTTATATCCTTTCCATAGGTCAATTGGGTCCCACCGGTATTAAGAGTGATCTTATCGAAGCTACGGTGAACTTCCACCCCGATTGAGGTTGGATAATTATAAAATGAATACCCCTGGAGTTTAAATTGAACTCCGGCTGAGCGTTTAAGGTTGAACGAGGATAATTCCGGATTCCAGGCATCTCCAGCCTGGACAATAAATCCTATGACACTTTGTTGAAGAGTAAACCAGCCCAGAGAATAATCCTGCTCCCGGAAAAGGGGAATCCGGAAATTGAAATCACCAACCCATTTACGAGTACCACCAAGACTATAATAGGGATATCCACGCAAACCGGGCATCCCGCCGGCGTAGGAATAAAAGAATGAATCTACTTTTGAATTCGAAATCCATCCGAGTTGGTTCCCAAGGGAAATAGTCATTCGATTTGTTCCAGGAATTTCCAGGTAGTAAGAAACATTTCCTGCAACCCGATCCAAATTATTAGGCGAATATTCCGGTACTAAGGTACCGGCATCTGAAAGATTGAGTCCCCGTATAAATTGGTTCCGTTCATGCGTACCTGAAAGTTGAATCCGGAATCCTCTGGAAGGATTAATACTGGCATCGATCCGCTGTTCAATATTTTCCAAACGCCATATTAATCCGATATCCGATCCTCGAAAATAATCATAACCAACACCTGTTTCCAGCGATTGGCCGAGAACCCGTTCCTTGATGGCTGCCCGATAACGATTCCAGGAACTAAAAACACTTAATTCCGTCCCCACAACCGGTATTTTTAACCCACCTCTGAATTGCAGTAAACGGAAACGTAAATTGCTGTCGATCCGATATACGGAGTAACTACTTTTCTCAACGCTGTTTCTGGTTTGATAGAACATTTCAAAAAATAAGGTCGGATACAATCGACGATATTCAAATTGAAAGAAAATATCCAAATCCTTAAATCGATTCACAGAAATTCCACCGAACAATCCCAATCGATCTAATATTTCGGAGGAATAAAAATAAAAACCCGGCTTTACCGTTCCATAATCAACCAGAATCCTGGGGGCCAGAAATAATGGTGGAAAATGATCAATATAGGGTTCAGACGGTTTCTGGTCCAATTCAGCGACTGGTGGTTTCAGATTTTGATTCCGTTGAAAATAAACTGAACTGTATCCCACCACATTCTCGTCGATTAATTCAATCGAATCGATAATTGCAATTTTGTATCGGCCATTTTGATAGAGAGAATACAGAATTTTCCCCTCACTGGAAACATCCGGCATGAAGGCACCACCCAGTACATTCGTAATATAGCCCTGTTCCTGTTCGTTAATTAAATATAGATTAAAAACACCACTGCGATCATCAGCGTAAATCAAACCATTATTCGACGCTATCGGATTCCGCTCATCCCATTCAGGACTAGTTAATAAACTCCCAAGAGTGCTGTCAACAAGACTTAAATAGCGTATATCCCTGAAATGATTTAATGTGACGTCAAACAGAACCCATTTATTCAATGAGTCATAACTAAGACTGCTAATCATTTGATGGTCATTAAATTGAGTTAATACTTCGGAAGACTTATTTTTCAGATCGATTTTGTAAATATTCTGACTACCGTCCGTTGTAGCCAGATAAACCAGGGAACTATCATCGGGAATAAAAACCGGCGCAAAAGCCCGGGCATCACTGGTCAGTCGATAGGATTTTTTATATTTAACATGGTATTCAAATAGATCATAATATTTTGAGCCGGTCCTGTCAGGCCATTTAGCTCTACGGGAATAGTATAACACCGTGCCATCTGGATTCCAGGATGGTCGCGAATGAACTCCCCGGACAATAAGCGTTTCTTTTTTACTCTCCAGGTCGTAAACATAAAGATCTGTTTCACCGAAACGGTCGTGATTCACATTTGATAAAAAGGCAAAATGTTTTCCATCAGGTGCCCAACGAGGAAATAGATTAGCCGTTCCCTTTTCCACTAAAATTCGACCGGTCTGTTGATTTTCCATAATATTATTCGTCAATACAGAATAGCGCTTTTCCAATACAGTCTTAAACTGCCGGTAAAGCTCGATCCCATCCTTTCCGGTGGAACTCTTCACTGCGTGATTAATCGAATAACCAATGGGAGAACGGAGTGCACTGAATACCTTAGAAATGGATTCCGGGCCGTACTTCACAGCCAAATACCGGCAAAGAGCATAACCGGTATTATAAACTGACTCATTCCCGATTCCGGTTTTCCCAAACGTATTCATATCAGCCCAGGTCAATAATTGACCATTCAGTGTCCGGTCCCGAAGCAACATGTCCCGGATTGTATCCCAGTTATCCCAATCGGCCCCGTCATACATGTATTGTGCTGCCCCTTCCGCCAACCAAGGTGGAATAACCATTCCAGGAATGGGATAGCTTACGATAACATTGGGATATCCATATAAAACGTCTTTCCGTTTATCTTTCTCATACTGGATATACTGTAAATAGGCACCTGGAATTTTTTGTCCGAATTTCAATGCACTTTGAATAGATACAATATGAGCAAATTCATGGGTAATAACGTTCTGCAGCCAGCGATGACTACCCCGTAATTCAAAATCCAGCGGTGTTGCCCAAATAACAATTTTGTTATCATAATAATAGGTAACACCGTTTGAAAAATCATCCGTATCGGTGATAATAATATCCGTCTTAGCAAGCGGCTGAAACTGGTACAGGGATGTGACGCTAGGATAAATCGTTTCTGCTACGGTGGCGGTTTCCCGTGCAGACATTTCAGTTGCGTCGTAATAATGAATTTTAAAATGATCGGTTTCAATTGTCTTCCAATCAATCTCAGGATGGTTGTAACGAACCTGGGCGGAAGCAATGACCGCTAATAAGGATAAAATGAAACCTTTATACACCATCGAACGAATTATTTAATAACACCGATTTTTATTATTTTTTCATCGGTTTTATTCCCTTTGGAAACTTGAATCCGGGCGAAATAGACACCGGACTGAATACCATCCAGATTCCAGGAAATCTCATTTGTAGTACCAGTTATCAAAGAAGAAAGACGCATTTTTTTAACCGGGTAACCAGCAATATCGTAGATCTCTATTTCCACTTTTGAAGCCGTTTCAATCGCCATCCGGATTGTGACTTTATCACCGTAACTGGGATTAGGATAGGTGTAGGTCTTTTTCCAGTTAATCAGTCGACTTTGATCGGGGTTCAGTGGATCGGTTGTTAAAGCTATTTTTCTGGCGTTATCGGGCGCTCCGTCTGGGTAAAGCCAGTGATTTCCATAATCTTCACTTGCTGCATCAAATAAATAAATAGCCTGGTCAGTAATGATACAAGAATTTCCATTGTATTCACCTAAAGCACGTAATCCAGTTCCCTGTTGTCCGGTGAATCGTGATATTGCTCTCCCCTGCCAGTCCAGGATTACTATTTCATTAAGTTGATTCTGGAATACAATTTCCGGATATGCATCCCCTCGAATATTTTTTGCCAATA
>JBHHUS010000113.1:0-1948 GCA_046861615.1 Fidelibacterota bacterium | reverse complement strand
TGATGGAGACCAATTTTGAAACTCAAGCTGCCGCCGCCGTTGATCTGGGTGGTATCGAAATCTCCCGCCGGCGATTAGTGATCACCATTGGCCTGGGGACAATCACCTTTAATCCTGACACGGTCGCAATTATCTTTGCCGCCGGTGCGTCCAAAGCCAGCATTGTACAAGCAACTCTTGAAAATGAACCAGACAACCGTTATCCCGGGACGGTCCTGCGGCGCTTGAAAAACAGCCGTTTTTATCTAACCCACGGTGCTGCCAGTGAGCTGGAAGATGTAAAAACTTATGAATTATCCCACACTCCCTGGAACCCTAAGCAGGTGGAAGGGGCTGTAATTCAGCTTTGCCGGCGCTTGAACAAATTCGGTCATCGCCTCACATTAGAGGATCTAAAAAATGATCCGGTTTGTTCACAGATTCCTGATCTCAGTGAATCAACAGTGACAGGAGTTTTAGACTCCCTCAAGAAAAAGTTAGAGCGGGGTGTGACCATTTTGGAGAATGAATCCTTTTTGCACACCGGCCCTCATCACGATGACATTATGTTGGGCTTTTTACCCCACATTACTCATCTTGTACGGTCCCCCCGGAATCAGCACCATTTTGCTATCATGACCTCCGGATTCACTTCGGTGACCAACCAGTTTATCAGTTCGGTTCTGGAGTTGACAAAAATATTTCTTATGAATGGGGAAATTCAAATGGTGGAATACCCTGATTTTTTCTCCCACGGCTATAAGCGTAAATGGGATAAGGATGTTTACCATTTTCTGGACCGGATCGCTTCCCGGAATGAACGCGGTCAACAACGTGGATTGAGTCACCGGGTGGTGCGGGCTCTGGTTGAAATTTACCAAATTACTTCCAGGGAAGAATTATCGGACCGGATCGATGAAATTTTATCTTATCTAAAGGATTGTTACGACGGTGAAAAGAACCAACGCCAGGTGCAGAAATTAAAGGGTATGATTCGGGAATTTGAGGAGGAGTTGGTATGGGCTCATTTTGGTGTTCGCGTCCGCGATGTTCACAATTTAAGGTTGGGTTTTTATACCGGTGACATTTTCACAGCTAAACCAGAAAAAGTCCGGGATGTAGAACCAATTTTGAATTTGATCCGGAAAGTAAAACCGACTGTCATTTCCCTGGCCATGGACCCTGAAGGCAGTGGCCCCGATACCCATTACAAGGTATTACAGGCGATTGCAGAAGCGCTCCGATTGTGGAAACAGGAAACCGATCTTTCCGGACTTCAGATCTGGGGCTACCGGAATGTCTGGTATCGGTTTAACCCGGCGGAGGCCGATATTATTGTTCCGGTTTCCTTGAATTCCATGGCGATGTTAAGGGATACATTCATGAGTTGTTACCTTAGCCAGAAGGAGGCTTCTTTTCCCAGCTATGAACTGGATGGACCCTTTTGCGATTTAACCGAAAAGATCTGGGTGGAACAGCACGCGCTCATGGAATTGGTCCTGGGCCGGGACTTCTGGTACCGGCATGAACATCCCCGCCTCCGGGCTACCCATGGCCTGGTGTTTTTAAGGTCCTTGACGGTGAATGAATTCCTGCAGGAAGCCCGTCAATTGGAAGAATCCATGGAAGGAGAATTGACCTGACCAATCCCCTTCATGAATATTAACAGCTGCTATTTCATTCTAACGCTTCGAGTCCTAAATTAATTTTATATAATCCATTTATTCCGATTTAAAATGATGTGGAATAATGGTTAGAATAGAAATTTAATCCAAAGGAGTCAATTTTGCTTCGAGTTAAGCTTCGTTCAATAGTTCTTATGCTGACTATTTTATCGGTTTCCTACTCGCAAAATCGAAATGTAGGCATCATGATTGATGATTCCAGTGCCTATGTAGGCTATACCCTGTTCACGCCGAAACTTTCCCACAATACCTATTTAATCAATAATCGCGGGTTGCTGGTTCAC
>JBHHUS010000064.1:0-7637 GCA_046861615.1 Fidelibacterota bacterium | reverse complement strand
ACCAGTACGGGAATGATGAAACGCTAAATAACTCGATTTAATATTTGAATACTAGTAAAATACAGCTCAAGTAAATCAGGGAATTCAATGGATATCATTATTTTAATCATCGCGATTCTGGCCATAATATTTGGACTATTACTCATTGTAGCGCCTGATATTCTTATCAGAATGGACGAATTTTTTAACCGGGTTTTCATTACTGAAGATATCGTCTTTACCAGACGCAGGTTTTTCGGTATTTTTCTGCTGCTGGCCGGGGCCTATTTATTCTATGTGCTGGCTACGGGAGAGGGGTGGTTTCAATAGTAAATGATGATCGAAAATAAAGTATCCCTGTTACCTTGTAAAATGCCGATAAATGCCTCCACCGATATTTACTATTTTTAAATGCAAATCAATTCTGCCGGCCTTATTTTTCAGAAGCAGATTATCCGGACTATTGACACCCTAACCCAGTATGATACTACAAATAACGGAGTTTTGATAAGGCATGACTGAAATATTTTTTGATAGTTTATACCTTCTGTTTCTGGTCGGATCTGTAGCCGCTATTATTGTCGGCAGCGTTTTATTTTTTAGACCGGATGTAATTCAAAGAATAAACCGCTCCCTCAATAAATGGTATTCTCTGCGCCGGATCACAAGACCCTATGCCATCATTCGCGGTACCGGAGAATTCTTCTTCAATTTACACATCGGGTGGATCTGGGTTTTATTTTTAGGAGCGTTGTACGCTTTGTACACATTTATTTTTATATTCCCTCCCGATCCTTTCTGGGACCTGCAGTATTTTACACCACGGGCTCAGCTCGTCATTAATTTTTCATATCCCGCCATTCGTACTTTTTTCATCACATTCCTGGTGCTGGCGGTATTATTCCTGGTCCTCCGGATTGTTTCCCTGGAGTGGTCAAAAAAAGTTGCCGGTGTGTTTGATCGCTGGGTCTCTACCAGGATGATGTTGAAACCGCTCACAGAGAAGCATTATGGCTTGGAAGCGTTTATTTTAAGACACCATCAGATTTTCGGTTTTATTTTTACGGCGGGTGCCATTTTTATTCTGATTACGCTCTTGATTGCCTTTTAAATCAATACTTCCTAATACTCTGCAAAAACAGTATCGTTAATAATTAACAGAGAATAAACGAATACATAATCAGGGAGATTGAATTCGAGCGATTATTGACGAATTTAGTCTAAAAAGTATTGGGTTTGCTGTCAACCGGAAGAAAGGTGGGCGTGTTCAACGTTTAAATCATGCTGGAGTTGATCCAGGGCCGTAGTCAGCGCATCAGCATCTTCGGCCTCTGCGAATTCCATTATTTGCTTTCCCGTGGCCGTGAACTGGTCAAAACCGTATCCGGCACCAGTTCCTTTCAGATTATGACCGAATTTATAGACTGCTTTGAAATTCCCGGCTGCTAAATTGGATAATACGTCCGGGATATTCCCCATTACATAATCAAGATATTTCACTATCAGTTGCTGAAATTCGGGGTCGTTCTTATAGTCATCATCCATATCTGTTCTCCAAGATATTTTTATAACGGTGAGTGGTGATCCTTACCAGAATCTAAGGCCAAATTGATTACAATGGGCAGTAGAAATCCTGAATGTCCCGGTTAAACGTCATCCATCAGTAGAATAAATATTTGTTATGCTGTAAATTAGCGTTAGGAAACTGTCTGGAGGTAATTAATGTCCTACAAAAAGATCATGGTTGGACTCTGTGGACGGGGGGATGAAAACAAAGTTATTCAGGAGGTGGTTGAATTGGCCCGGGTCCATGGAGCGGAATTGACCGTTTTACATGTGGATGATCCCCATGCCGGAGAAATGTCCATGATGATGGATAACCCGGAAGACAAACACACTGAAGCGGATATTCGTAACTGGTTTAAAGCTGCGGGTTGTGAAGACTGGTGTGAGAAAATCCAGATAAAAATAGTGACCGGATCATCGATTCCCAAAACCATAGGTGCCCATATTGATAATGCGGATTTGCTGGTCTTGGGTCACCGCCGCATGAATGTTTTTAAAAAGAATTTTTTTGACTCTGTTGATGAAGGCATAGTGAATAATGTTCACTGCCCGGTGCTGATCGTCCAGAAATAAATTATAATTCACCAAAATAGACTTTAAATCTACGATAAAAAATAATTTGTATTTGTGACCAATCTCACAAGATTAATTCTTTGGAAGGAAAAAATCAGCTTAGCTTAAATCCAATTTTTCTTTTACATCATAAACTAAAGGTGTCAAAAAGAAGACATAAAGACTTATTTTGACTTTATAAGAAGAAGAAAAAGCCCGGAAGAAATTGAGATCATCGGTAGATTGAAAAAACTGCCGAAACATTCTTTTACTTTCAGAGGTGAGGGACGGCAAATGTGATAATCAATAATCCCTGGAGCTGCAATGAAGTCCATTACCCCAGAGCGAACCGAGATATCCCCCGCTCTGGGATTATTGATTTCTCTGCCTGATGTTACTTCCGGGCTTGGAAAATTTTTCCGGTACTGACTACTTCATTTGCAGATTTTAAAATACAAAATGAAGCAAACGGTGGCAACCAAACCGTTTGATTATTCGAACTGGAGAAGATTTTTTTTCATTCCTGTTAACTTGATGATTGAACTCATTAAGCAACCAAAAGGAGGGATACAAGGACAGAAATGAAACTCTCTGGTGTTCGATTCCAGTCAGTACCGGAAGAAAATTGTCAATAAACAGAATATAATCAGATATCTTTATCTGAATATATGGTATCCGCTGTTTTTCTGCAAACAAAAAAGGCTCAGTTTAATGTAGTAACCGTGAGGGGATATCACTTGAGGGATGACTAACTTTAACGTATTTTTCATACCCCAAGTTTATTTAATCCTCACAAGAAAGAGCATACCGATGAAGAACAGAATTTTTATCGTATTAGTCACTACCATATTACTCTGGAGTCAAAAATCGCCACTGCATCCGACCCCGGATCGGGATTTCGACATTCACCATACTAAAATCGTTTTAAATGTTAATGTTGAAGAAGAGCAGGTGGAGGGAATAGTCACACATCGTCTCAGTCCCTTTTCTTCGAATTTGACTGCTATGTCCCTGGACTGTGAGGATCTAGTTGTTTCCAAAGTAGTCCTTAATGGAAAAAAACCACTGGATTTTGATCAATCAGAGACTAAACTGAAAATTTTCCTGGATCAGACTTACAGTTTTGAGGATACTTTTTCAGTTTCAGTTACTTATAGTGGTTCACCCCAACGGGGATTGTACTTTGTTCATCCCGATTCAGTATATCCCAACAAGCACTCCCAGGCCTGGACTCAAGGCGAGCAAATGGAAAATCACCACTGGGTACCACTTTACGATTATCCCAACGACCGGGCAACCTTCGAGTCTTTTTTGACGGTAAAAAAACCTTATGTGGCGGTTTCCAATGGCGAACTGGTATCCGTGAAGGATCATGGGAAAACCCGTACTTACCATTGGCGGGAAAATAGTCCCATGGTGAGTTACCTGATTTCCTTCGCTGTGGGGAATTATAAAAAAGTTGAGGATTCCCTGGGGAAATTACCGGTGGATTATTGGGTTTATCCGGAACATTCACAGGCGGATGCTCTCCGCTCTTTCGGGAAAACACCTCAAATGATCCAGGTATTCAGTGATATCACCGATTATTTCTACCCCTATGAAAAATATGATCAGATCCTGATTGAAGATTTTATGTGGGGTGGGATGGAGAATGTGACCCTAACCCACCAGACGGATCGGACCATGCACTATGAAACCTCTCGTCCCGATCAAACCAGTGATGGACTGGTCTCCCATGAACTGGCACACCAGTGGTTCGGGGATTTGCTCACCACTCGTAATTGGGCCAATATCTGGTTGAATGAAGGGATTACCTCCTTTATGGAATTGGTGTGGGTAGAGGCCGATAAAGGGGTGGATGAAATGGAGTATTACCGTTATGGTGATTTGAATGGTATGTACTGGGCGGCGAAAATGGACCCCCGGCCGATGGTTTATTTCGATTATCAGGATGCTAACGATTTGTTTAATGGTAATGTTTATGCCAAGGGAGCAGTGGTCATGAATATGCTAAGGGATTACCTGGGCTACGATGCCTTTTACCGCGGATTGCGGCGGTATGTTCACGATAATGCTTTTTCAACCGTGGAAACAGCCGATTTAAAGAAAGCCTTTGAGGAGGCTACAGGGAAAAATCTGTACTGGTTTTTCGATCAGTGGGCCTACCGGAAGGGCCTTCCGGAAGTTGAAGCCTCCTATCGCTACGACCGCCGTAATGATCGTGTTATTATTAAATTAAAACAGACCCAGGATATGGAGGAAAATTCGTTATTTCGTTTACCGCTGACCTTGCTGGTGGATGACGGTCAACTCCAACGAAAACGGATTATTTTTGATAAAGCGGAGGATGAATTTTTCCTTCCCAGTTCTTCACCGCCCAAGATGGTAGTAGTGGATGAAGGAATGAAAATTCCGAAAAAACTAACGTTTAAAAAGTCGGTCAATGAACTGATTTACCAATTGGGGAATGCTCCCCATTTACTGGATCGAATTTGGGCGGCTAATGAATTAGGTAATAGTTATGCCCGGAAGAAGGTTACCGACGCTTTATTGAACGCCATGGAAAAAGATCCTTTCTGGGGAGTCAGGAAGGAAGCCACCCGGGCGTTTGCAAAACTGAAACCGCCCCGGGGCGCGGAGATTCTGCTGGTCATGTCTCCGGAGGATGATTCCAGGGTATTTCGGGAGCGGATCCGGGCCCTGGCTGCGTATAAAAAGAATGAAAAAGTCAGTGATTTCCTGGTCCAGGTTCTGGAAACTAACCCGAAGGATTACGTTTTACGGGATGCGTTCAACGCGCTGGTAAAGGTTAATCCTGAAGAGGCTGAAAACTGGATTGACTGGGCTATGGAACAGAGAACTCACCAGGACATCCTGCTCCGGGCGGCCATTTCTGCCCTGGGTCAGGATAAAACGCCGGAAAATTACGAACGGTTGAAAGCATTAGCTGAATACGGCGGTACTACCTGGGATGCCCGCTCTACGGCGGTCTATCAATTAGTGAGTTTAATTGACGATAATCCGGAGTTACTGGATTGGTTCCAGGATCATTTAACTGATCCTAATCGTCGGGTTCGCAGCATTTGTATCCGTACAATTGGGAATCAGGGTAACCGGAAACATATTGCCGCTTTACAAAATCTGGATGATCCCTTTAACCAACGGGCGATTGATGCTGCAATTAAGAAGCTGAAATCGGGAAAAAAGCGTCGGAATAGAAGCTCCAACTTTCACTGACCAAAATCCGTTCAATTCCAGGGTGAAATATTCTGTTTGGTTGACTCTGTCCGAAGCAGATGAGGAATTCCTCTCCGGAATCATCAATAATCTGGCCCGGGAATATTCGGCTCCGGCCTTTCGACCCCACTGTACCATATTCAGTCCTTGGGATGAAGACCCCGATGTTCTAATGCGGGCATTCAGAGCTAATGAATTTCCGGTTTTTTCCGTTGAAATGGAGCAAATTAACTATTCTGATTGGATCTGGAAAACGGTGTTTATCGAATTAAAAAGAAATCAGACCCTGGAGCGGATATATCAGCGAATTACACAACTTACGTGGGTGCAATACGATTTTCAACCGCACATCAGTCTGATTTATAAAACACTTTCTTCCGCACAGCGGGAAAAGATCATTAAGCAATTGCATCCAAAACCGCTTTACCAGTTCACCGCTTTGGAAATCGTTGAAACCGGCGGTGATGTTGGGGAATGGAATTCCCGAATCCGGATCCCGTTGGGGAGTTAAAGCACAGTAGTACTGCTTATCGCCGAACCAAAATTTTATAAAATTGTACTGGAATCATGTAAAAAAAAGATATTGAAGTCCAGTATAAACCTCCTGTAATATTCACCGTAAGATGAAGAAGGTATTTTCAATCATAACCCTGGTTTTCACCGTTGGAATTACGGTGGCGCCTTTCATTCCCAAAAGCACCTGTCCCGAATCCTGTTGCAGGATGACGGCGGTGGGGGAGATGGAGGCGAATGGTTGCGAAATGTCCGTGGGACAGTGCAACTACCCGGTGTTTTTGCCCCTGGTTGCTGTCCAGTTGGATCACCACCACGGACCGGCAGATGGGTATCTTCCCCAGACGGTAATGATTGAACCTTTGAATGATCAATTATTTTTTGTTCCCACATACGTTTTAAATGTTGATGCTGATGCCCCTCCCGGGCATTTGATCCCCCTCCGGGTTTAGCCCTACTCCTGTCTCTTTTCGCCGTGACCGCCTTTAATTGAGGTGTTGCGGGGAATTCCGTGTCCTTCTTACCGAACGATGAGCCACGGATCATGAATCTTTCAACCCTTTATCTGGAGTAAACAGTGCATCAATTGGCAAATAATTTAATGGTTTTCGCTTTCCTGCTGGCAGGAGGGGGTGCCGTGATCGCTTTCCAATCGGGAATCAGAGGAAATACCCGCTGGTTAAAAAGTGCAGAACGCATCGTCCTGTCCCTGTTTTTCCTCGCTTCTCTCATTGTGGGCATCCTGGTATACGCTTTTATTACTCACGACTTTTCCATTCGCTACGTAGCCGCCTACTCCAATCGAACCCTGCCACTGTTCTACACCATTTCAGCCCTGTGGGCCGGTCAATCCGGTTCCCTCTTATTCTGGAGCTGGCTGTTGTCCCTGTTTTCCACGATTGTGGTGCTTCAGAACCGGGATAAGAATCGGGATTTACTGCCCTATGTCATCGGTATTCTGACCACAATTTCCTTTTTCTTCTTCGGACTGCTCGTCTTTACCTCCAATCCGTTTGAATTGCTTCCGACCCCGGTGACAGACGGGAATGGCTTAAATCCCATGTTACAGAATCCAGGGATGGTCATGCACCCGCCGACCCTCTTCCTAGGCTACGTCGGGTTTTCAGTTCCTTTTGCATTTGCCATCGCGGCTCTGATTAAAAAACGGATTGATCCCCAGTGGATTATCACCACCCGCCGGTGGACTATTTTCTCCTGGTTATTTCTCACGCTGGGTAATCTCTTGGGAGCGAAGTGGGCTTACGTGGAACTGGGATGGGGCGGCTATTGGGCCTGGGACCCAGTGGAAAATGCCGCCCTCATGCCTTGGCTGACCGCTACCGCCTTCCTCCATTCAGTCATGATTCAGGAACGAAAGGGCATGCTGAAGGTGTGGAACATTATCCTGATTATTCTCACGTTTGTACTGACAATCTTTGGGACATTCATTACCCGCAGCGGCATTATCAGTTCCGTCCATTCCTTCGGCATCTCCAATCTGGGACCGCTGTTCTTGGGATTTCTGGGAATGACCATCCTGCTATCCATCGGACTGTTAATCCATCGTCTTCCCCTTTTGAAAAGCGAGTATGAACTGGATTCGTTTGTCTCCCGGGAATCCAGTTTTGTCTTTAATAATCTGATTTTTCTCAGTCTGGCGTTTGCCGTCTTCTGGGGGACGATATTTCCCTTTATTTCTGAAGCGGTCCGGGGGGTAAAGATAACGGTCGGAGCCCCCTTCTTTAATCAAATCAATACCCCCATAGGATTAATCCTGCTGGCATTGACGG
>JBHHUS010000112.1:0-1976 GCA_046861615.1 Fidelibacterota bacterium | reverse complement strand
TCCAGACTAACCGACTGTTCAACGGGTCCAGCGGGTAGGAAACAAGGGAATCCTGCCCGAAGAGGAGTACGGTCAGCACCAACCAGGCACAAATCGATTTTAAATAGACCTTCATAGAAGTATTAGATTACTTTCGGTAGTGGTGGTTACGAAATATGTTCTCCTCCTGGCAACCGATCACAGATCAGAGACTAGAAATATTTCAGGGCCCAGTCGATCACTTTTTTAACGAATGGCGTGTAGGGTGGGTGGAGGATTTTCAAAGGGCTGTGTTCTATATTTCGCATGACAGCCCGTTCGTTGGAGAAGGCCTTGAACCCGAATTCGCCGTGACTCCGTCCGAAACCGCTGTTATTAATCCCACCAAATGGAAGATTCAGTTGAAAATAATGGAGAATTACTTCATTAATGGAGGTACCGCCGGCGGATGTTTCAGCCAGAATCCGTTTAATGTTTTTCCGATTCCGGCTAAAGATGTACAGACCCAGCGGTTTTGGTTTCTGGTTGATTAGAGCGAGGGCTTCATCTAATGATTCAAATGTTAGAATTGGCAGAATCGGACCGAAAATTTCCGTCTCCATGATGGGTGAATCTGGGGACACCGAACCAATAATCGTCGGTTCCATGTAAGATTCTCCAGGATCAAGGTCACCCCCCAGGACCAGTTCAGCCCCCTGTTCCAGCGTCCTGGTTAACACTTCCGTCAAGCGCCTATGATGACGTTGATTCACAATCCGGCCGTAGTCCGGAGAGTGTTTAAAATCGCCATCCCTGCCAAACTTGTGTTTCACGGTTGCTTTCAATTCATCCACGAACAGTTCCGCCACAGATGCTTCCACCAGAATATAATCAGGTGCCAAGCAGACCTGTCCACAGTTGAAATACTTGCCCCAGGCGATTTTATCCGCTGCCACTTTCAAATTGGCCGTCCGGTCGACAATCGTGGGGGACTTACCCCCCAGCTCCAGGGTAACCGAAGCCAGATGCCGGGCAGCTGCCGTCATCACCTTTTTCCCGATTTGAGGGCTTCCGGTAAAAAAGATATGGTGAAAGGGTTTCACCAGCAACGACTCAGCCACTGTTCGATCCCCCTGAAATAGAGCGATTTCCTCTTCTGCAAACAGGTCCGTCACCATTCTCTCCATCAGCGTGGCGCAGTGGGGGGTTAGTTCAGAGGGCTTTAGAATTACACAATTCCCGGAGGCAATGGCACTTATTAAAGGGCTCAAAGTCAGATTAAAGGGGAAATTCCAGGGGGAAATGATCAGAACAACTCCCTTGGGTTCATATTGGATCCAGGCTTCGGCGGTCAGCAGTGGTAGGGTTGGGGCAACCTTCCGGGGTTTCATCCACTGTTTCAGGCGCCGGCGGATATGACGAATTTCGGAGACCACCGCCCAGATTTCGGAAAGGTCGACCTCGGAAGGTGGTTTGGCATAATCAGCTGCCATAACAGTTTGCAATTCATCCCGGTGCTCCAGCAGCCAATCCAGGATGCCTTTCAGCTTGGCCCTCCGTTCCTGAACTGTGCTGAGAGCTACCTTCCGGCGGTGTTTTAACTGGCGTTCAAAGACATCGTCAATTCGTGCTTGGATGGATGATTCTTTTGTGGCTTCGGTGGACATAAATCAGGAATTATGATATTCAGCAATCGGTTGAAATATAGGCTTGGATCAGTCATTTTCAAAAATCAATTCCAGAACAGACGGATGATCCCCAGGATGGCCAACATAAGGCCAAAGGCTACCACCATGGTGGCACCGGTGGGGATGTCCAGCACTATTGAACCGAAGACTCCCAGAAAACTGCCAATCATGCTAAAGAGCAGACCAAAAATCAACCGGCTGCGGACTGTTTGCCTGAAGAGCATGGCGGCCACGGTGGGAATTATTAAGAATGAAAATACCAGTAGTACGCCGGCAATTTTCACCGAGTTGGTCACCACAAAACCAAAGCTCACGTAGAACAGGAAATCC
>JBHHUS010000026.1:0-27759 GCA_046861615.1 Fidelibacterota bacterium | reverse complement strand
CAGAAGACGGGTTACCGATCCAAATCTTTCCTGACTGTTCCGCTGAAAAACCATGAAGACGAAATCATTGGCGTATTACAATTATTAAATGCCCAGGATCGGAAAACAGGCGAAATTATAACATTCTCGCTCAAAGTGCAGGATACAGTAGAGGCGCTGGCATCCCAGGCGGCTGTGGCCATTACAAATAAAAATCTTATCCACGATCTTGAGAACTTATTTGAATCCTTTATTAAGCTGATTGCATCGGCAATTGATGAAAAATCTCCATATACGGGTGGTCATTGTGAACGGGTTCCAGAGATTACCATGATGTTAGCAGAAGCAGTGGATAATGCCCAGGAAGGCCCCTTTAAAGATGTTCATTTTTCCGAACAGGAATTATATGAATTAAAAATTGCAGCCTGGCTCCACGATTGTGGGAAAGTGACTACACCGGAATATGTAGTGGACAAAGGAACCAAACTGGAAACGATCTTTGATCGGGTGAATATTATTGAAACCAGGTTTGGAGTTTTAATAAGAGACGCAGAAATCGAAATGCTTAAAAAGCTAGTGAAACTGGAACGATCTAAATCGCTTACGGAGCAGGAAAAGAAAATTAAAACCAGCGCACTTCGAAAAAAATACCGGGAAAAGATTAAACAACTGGAAGTCGATTCAGCCTTTATCAAAGAAGCTAACGTTGGTGGTGAATTTATGTCTGAAGATAAACAGGCTCACGTTCGGAAAATCGCACAATATCCTTTAAAATTGAATGGACAGGTGAGTAATTTTCTTTCAGAAGAAGAGATATACAATCTCTGTATTCCCCGGGGAACACTTACTCCGGAAGAACGGAAAGTCATCAATGATCATATTGTAATGACGATCAAGATGCTGGAAAAATTACCCTATCCAAAGCATTTACGCAACATTCCGGAATTAGCCGGTGGTCACCATGAAAAATTGGATGGCACCGGTTATCCCAAAGGATTGATGAAAGATGAAATGTCAGTCCAGGCGAGAATTATGGCCATCGCTGATATTTTTGAAGCATTGACAGCCAGTGACCGCCCATATAAAAAGGGGAAAAAACTCAGCGAGGCTATGCGTATTCTTGGTTTCATGAAAAACGATGCTCATATTGATGCGGATTTATTCGATGTGTTCATTAAAGAAAAAATCTATCTTCATTATGCGCAACAACATCTGGATTCATCCCAGATCGACACCGTTAATATCTGATTAACGCTAGTTCAGTTAAAAATAAAGTAGATAATTTTTCTGAAAATAATAATCCAGGTATTCAAATAACGTGAATTTTGAAATTATTTTTGTCCTTGTTGTTATTATACTGACCTTTGTTCTGTTTGTTACCGAACTGTTCAGTCTGGATGTCACGGCCTTACTGATTCTTAGTATTCTGTTTGCCGGCAGGTTGTTATCTCCGCTGGATGCGCTCTCCGGTTTTTCCAATCCAGCGGTAATTATTATAGCCCTGTTATTTGTTTTAAGTCATGCTTTGCAGAAAACCGGAATATTGGAGTATCTGGTCGTACGCATTAACCAGATAGTCAGCAGAAGCCGTTTCTGGGGGTTGGCAGTTTATTTTATTACTATCAGTCTGGTTTCTGCGCTGGTAAATAATACTGCGATTGTGGCCATCTTTTTACCGGTCACAATCCGTCTGGCCCATAAATATAAGATGAGCCCTTCAAAAGTGCTAATTCCGTTGAGCTATGCTGCAATTTTGGGGGGTACATTGACCCTTATCGGGACTTCTACCAATATTTTGGTAAATTCAATTTATCTCAACGCCGGCGGTGTAAAACCGCTGGGTATGTTTGAATTTGCAAAATTCGGATTAATTAACATAACTGTTGGTCTGCTGTATGTTCTTTTGGTTGGACCAAAATTACTGCCTTCCAGAACCGTGACTTCCAGTCTTACCAAGAGCTATCATTTAGGTGGTTATTTAACCGAAATGAAAGTAAGTACCGGATCACCGTTGGTTGGAAAAACCTGTTTACAGCGGCACATTAATCAGAATTATGATGTAACCGTATTGGATATCCAACGGGAAAAACGTTTGATTACAACTAATATTCGTACCACAAAATTAAGAGCAGGAGATATTCTCTTTGTCCGTGGGTCAATGGATAATTTTTTAAGGATGAAAGAGGTGGAAAAGGTAACACTACTCACCGACGAAAAACTGACTCAGAAGGAATTAGAATGGGAAGACAATGCTCTGGTGGAATGCCTGCTGACGGATAAATCCTATTTAATTGGAAAAAGTCTGATGGAATCCAATTTTCGTCAACGCTTCGGTACGTTTGTACTGGCCATTCGCCGGGAGGGAGCCATTCTGAGGAAGAAAATTGCCCATATTGTCCTGAATGCTTATGATGCATTGCTGGTTTACGGTTCACGGCAAAAAATCCGGGATTTGTCCTTGGCCGGTGAATTTATCGTTTTAAGCGAACTGGAGGTCGATTTAAAAAAACAGCGTTTCTGGTGGTTAAGTATTGTAGTGATTATTAGCGTTGTCCTGCTGGCTAGTCTGGGCTTGGTACCAATATTAAAAGGGGTACTGGTTGGCGTGGTACTGTTAATGGTGTTCCGAGTGATTACTCCCAACGAGGGTTACCAGGCAATTCATTGGCAAATTATTGTGTTGATAGCTGCCCTGATTCCCCTGGGAAAAGTTATTCAGACCAGCGGTACTGCGGATTGGTTCAGTGATGTCATTACCCATTTAATCAGTTTTGGCAGCAGACCTGTGCAGGCCTACATTTTGTTGGCAGCAATCTACCTGTTAACGATAATTTTAACGGAAATTTCCTCTAATGCAGCTGCGGCAATTATAATGACACCGATAGCAATGGCTTTGACTACTCATTTGAATGTTGATCCACGCCCATATGTTTTTGCTGTTTGTTTTGCCGCTTCCGCGTCGTTTATCACTCCGGTGGGTTATCAGACCAATTTGATGGTTTATGGTCCAGGTGGTTATAAATTTTCTGACTACATAAAATTCGGTTTACCACTTTCAGTGATAATTTGGATCTTGGCGGTTATTTTTATTCCGATGCTGTGGCCCTTTGGTATTTGAATTTTTACTATGAACTGTAACCATAGATACTCTTCCGTATCTAAAAAGAAAAATAATCTCCGGGCATCGTTCAGGTTGAAGTTGTTGTTTCACCGGGGGCTGGCTGGTAGTTCGGAATAGTGAAAACTGAAGCTCAACTGATTAATGACGCCAAAAGAGGTGTACGAGATGCTCTAACACGATTGGTGGAAATACATTCTCCGCGGATTTATAATTTGGCTTTACGGATCATGCGGAATCAAGAGGATGCAGAAGATGTTCTTCAAGAAACGTTTTTAATAATGATGGAAAAATTGGACACTTTTTCAGGCCGATCGAGTTTATACACCTGGCTTTACCGAGTTGCTACCAATGTAGCTTTGGGGAAAATGCGAGAAAAGAAACCGTTTGATCCCCAGGTTTCTATCCATGATGCGGGGTTTGAAACGCTATCGGGATCACAGATCAGGGACTGGCCCGGACAGTTAGAAAATGAATTGAACAGTGAAGGCTTCAACGATTGTTTAAGACAGGCAATGGAAAAATTATCAGAGAATTACCGGGCTGTATTTGTTTTACGGGACCTGGAAGGTTTATCCACACGGGAAACAGCAGAGGTACTTAATATCAGTGAAGCCAATGTGAAGGTTCGGTTGATGCGGGCCCGGTTATTTTTAAGGGATCAACTAGCCAACCATTTAAATTGTGTTAATCGGTCCGGATGAATAATAATCCAACCCATAAAGCAGCTTTATTGAAACAGTTGCAAGAACAACTATGTTTGGACATTGATGCCCCGTTAATAATTGATGTCGCCAAACATCTGGAGGAGTGTCCTGATTGTCGCGTTTATGTTGACAGTGTTCAGCAAATGGTAAAAATTTACCGTGTCACTGAAAAAGATCAGACTATCCCCGAAGGTATCTCAGACCGTCTTTTCAAAGTTCTAAAATTGAAATGAGATCAGTGATTTTTACCTAAGAACAGGAAATCGAAACGAAGATAATAATAGAAATTCATGATTAGTAAAGATATATATGTAGAGGATTTAGTACAGACTTTTCCTCAGGTTGTGGTGCCTCTGGCCGAGAAAGGCATAATTTGTGTTCGGTGCGGTGAACCGGTCTGGGGTACGCTGGCGGAGTTGGCGGAATCGAAGAATATCAAAGATTTGGATGAAATAATTGATCAGATAAATCAGCTAATTAGTAAATAAACAGGTGATTATATTTTGAAGAGATTTATCAATTATCTATTATCGAGTTTTTTCCTGGCAACCCTGGTAGTTGGTCAGGTTACAACACCGGAGCCTAAAGAGGTAACTCCGACACTAATATCAGTTCAAGATGTTCGGGCCCGGATGGATAGTGACAGTGTTTTGATTGTGGATGTGCGTACACCTCAGGAATTTACCGGACCGCTTGGTCATATTGATGGGGCAGTGCTGATTCCGCTTCAGGAACTGAAACAGCGCCTGCCGGAACTGGAACAATATAGACAGGAAGAAATTATTGTTGTTTGCCGAAGTGGTCGTCGATCCGGCAAAGCAGCAATATTAATGGAAAAAAAGGGATTCAAAGCGCTGAGTATGGATGGCGGAATGCTGAAATGGAACTCCGAAAAATAGCTTTCTGGTTCCAACAAAACTGGGGTCGTCTTTTTGTAGGTCTGGTGATCGGCAGTGGTCTGGGATATGGTTACTATCACTTTATCGGTTGTAATAGCGGCTCCTGTGCAATTACCAGCAATCCGCTGAATAGTACAATTTATGGAGCAGTAGTTGGAATTACTTGGTTTTGGCCCCATAATCGCCACCGTAAGACGGTCAAGGAATAAGTTGATTTTGAAATTCTTCAAACAGTTAAGAATAATGCGTCAAGAGTTATGTTTTCCGATTTATTAGGGATAATTTTAATCTTTTTTCTATGGTGGTTTCTGTATCGGGTTTTATTACCCAGAGCAGGAGTGCCTACCTGAGCGGATTCATATCCCCGGGCTGGGGAAGGAGATAAAAACCTGGTTCCGGAGCAGCTTGGTTCGGAACCGTTTGAAAAAACTGCATTCAAAAAAACTGTAAGCTAAGAATTACAATTTTTTGATTTGAAGTGAAAAATGATTCAAGATTAAGCCAGTAGTAACCGTACCCATTATTAACGAAGGGAGTTTAAAGATATGCCGATGTACGATTATCGTTGTCAAGCTTGTGGAAAATTATTTGAAGAACTGGTGGCCTCAAGCGCAGTACCAGATTCAGAAATAATATGTCCTGGTTGTAAAACTAAAAAATCTGTGCGTCTGTTATCGGCACCCAGCATCGCTACAAAATCTTTTGGTAATAGTCATCCAAATAGAGCTTGTAATCCAAAAGTTGGTTTTGGCTGAGCTTCCTGATCCTGCAGTTGCAGGATTGAAAATTCCGATGAAGTATTTGTCCTAGGGATTTATCTATTATTTCATGCTATACTTTTAATATCCAATTTAAATTTGTTGCTTGTTATTAGTTGAAATATGGATAAATCAAGACTACAATTTTTTTTAGATAACCCAACCAAGGCTTTGTGGACATTAGCGCTTCCAATTATGGCCGGTATGGGTATCCAGACCCTTTATACCATCGTGGATATGATCTTTATTGGCCGTTTGGGTGGGAATGCCATAGCGGCGGTTGCGTTTATAATGCCATTATTTTTCTTGATTCTGGGATTGACATTTGGATTGGGGAGCGGTGTGACTGCTTCCATTGCCCGGTTCATTGGCGCCCGCGATAAGATCAATGCTGACAACAGCGCTGAACATGCTGTTTTTCTTGGACTAATAATTAGTGCTGTTTTAACTACTACTGGCTTGGTATATGGTGAAACTATTTTACGCAAATTGGGAGCCACGGAAGAGATACTGCCCCAAAGCTGGTCTTATTTAAAAGTCACTTGTTTTGGACTACCATTTCTTATTATTTCTTCCTCCTTCAGGTCTATTTTAGCCGGTGAAGGTGACATGAAAACGCCCATGCTGATCGCCGGCCTGGGGACAATTTTAAATATAATTCTGGATCCCATTTTTATATTTACCCTGGGTTATGGAATTGCCGGCGCAGCAATTGCCACAGTCCTCAGTCAGATCATTGTGTTCTCCATCTTTGTTTATATGATTTTTGTCAGGGAGCACACTTACATTCGGTTTCGGTTACGTGATTTTTCCTATTCCGGATTTATCATCAGAGACATTATCCAGGTCGGTTTACCGGCTTCTATTTCCATGATTATCATGTCTTTTGGGCAATTAGTATTTAACCGAATTCTGATTTTTTATTCCACCGATGCAGTAGCTGCTTTTCAAGTGGGAGGACGTTTGGATATG
This sequence comes from Fidelibacterota bacterium, assembly GCA_046861615.1. Classification (GTDB taxonomy): domain Bacteria; phylum Fidelibacterota; class Marinisomatia; order Marinisomatales; family TCS55; genus CAZNUM01. Next base: position 21,326 of record JBHHUS010000026.1, on the reverse strand, counting down.
GTTATTCATTTACCGATTATGGCTATAGCCGCCTCTTTGACGACCATGGTCGGGATGTTCTATGGTGCTCATGAAATTGAAAAAATGAAATTCATTGTGAAATATGGACTTTCGCGTTCTTTTACTATCACAGTTATCACCTCAGCTCTTTTGTACCTTTTTGCACCACGAATCGTGACGGTCTTCACTAATGAACAGTCCATCCAATCTCTGGCAGTGGTTTATTTACGGTACATTCTACTCGTTTATCCATTGATTTCAATTGGTATGTCCGTTGGACGTATTCTCCAGGGGATTGGAAAAGGTCTCCCCATGCTGGTAATCACGTCCATACGGATTTTATTGGTGTCCGCACCGTTGGCTGTATTTTTTACAATGATCCTTCACAAACCGGTTTACTGGGTTTGGTATGCCATGATGATATCAACGGTAATCTCGGTTACTATTTCCATTGTTTGGTTGAAAACCGCCTTTCATAAAATTGTTCTGGCCTAGGTTTTATCCGTTGTAATCAATCTTGGAGAATATTTCACCAGTGAATTTGATTAATGATCCGCTCGACCGGATAATTTGCTTTTTCTTTCCCTTGGATGAGAGAGTAATTGTAATTTAAGTGTTGATGAAAGCCATTATCCTAGCTGCCGGTGTTTCCCGTCGTTTATACCCTTTAACCTATACGACTCCTAAATGTCTGCTGAAAGTGGGGCCGAAGACAATTATTGATTATCAATTATCAGTTCTGGAAGCGGAAAACATTACTGAAGTGATCGTTGTGGTGGGCTATCACCGGGATGCGATTATCGAACACCTGCGGGCCGGTTTCCCTAAGCTTGAATTCAGATTCGTGACAAACGAACATTTTTTTGAAACTAACACCGCTTATTCACTCTACCTATGCCAGTCAGAGCTGAAAAATGATGAAATGATTCTTATGAATGGGGACGTTCTGTATCCCCGGGAGGTGTTAAGACGAATACTTGATTCTGACGACACTACAACCATGGCAGTTGAAATAAAACCTTGTGGTCGGGAAGAAGTTAAAGTCATTGAAGGAGAAAATCGTAAAATTGTCGCCATTGGCAAGGAATTAATTGAAGAAAATGCTCTGGGAGAATTTCTGGGACTGGCCCGGTTTTCATCTGATTTTGTAACGATACTGTTTCAATCTCTGGAACAACTGATTGAAGGTGGCGGTACGGCCGATTATTTTGAGGCTGCCATTCATCCTTTATTAAATAATCATCCGGTACATTATGTCGATGTTTCTGATCTGCCCTGTATTGAAATCGATTTTATTGAGGATTTGAATCGAGCACAGCAATTGATCAAATCTGAATATTTTTAAAGCCTTTTGTCGTGATGAATTGTTAACCAGAAGCGGCGATTTTTTCTAGCTTTAATTTATTTGCTTTAGTCTAAAACCCTAATTGTAACAGATTTTATAGTAAGCTGTCAATAATTGGACAAAGTTGTCCGTTATTCTGTTCCGATACCAACTTTTCCTGTAAATTCCAGGTGTTTATATTATTAATGATGATTTGATTAGAGGTAATGATGATTACAAAAAAGCAGGCACTTGAGTATCATGAGCTTGGCCGTCCGGGGAAAATTGAAATTGTTGCTACTAAACCGACAGTTACACAACAAGATTTATCTTTAGCCTATACACCGGGGGTGGCGGAACCCTGCCGCGAAATTGTTAAAGATCCCACAACAGCTGAAAAATATACCGCCCGGGGCAATTTAGTTGCCGTGATTACCAATGGCACTGCTGTTCTGGGGCTTGGGAATATCGGTCCTTTGGCGGGAAAACCAGTCATGGAGGGGAAAAGCGTTTTATTTAAACGGTTTTCTGATATTGACGTATTTGATATCGAATTGGATACCACCAATGTGGATGAATTTGTTCATGCCGTAAAATTGCTGGAGCCGACTTTTGGCGGAATCAACCTGGAGGACATCAAAGCGCCGGAATGTTTTGAGATTGAAGAACGCCTGGTGGCGGAAATGAATATTCCTGTATTTCATGATGATCAGCACGGAACAGCCATTATTTCAGCAGCTGGTCTGATTAATGCGGTTAGTATTGTCGGTAAACGGATGGAAGCCATTCGTCTGGTGATCAGCGGCGCCGGTGCGGCAGCTCTTTCCTGTGCAAAGCATTATATTAATTTTGGCGTAAAGAAGGAAAATATTTTCATTTGTGACAGTAAGGGCGTGATTAATAAGGGGCGCCGGGGAAGCATTAATAAATACAAGGCCGACTTTGCCAACGATACCGAACTGCGAACTTTAGAGGAAGCGTTGGTGGGTGCGGATGTTTTTGTGGGGCTTTCAATTGCCGGACTGGTTACTAAAGATATGGTCCGTTCCATGGCCAAAGACCCGATTGTGTTTGCCCTGGCGAATCCGGATCCTGAAATCAGCTACCCTGATGCCAAGGCCGCCCGGGAAGATGTAGTGATAGCCACCGGCCGTTCCGATTACCCGAACCAGGTCAATAATGTTCTGGGCTTTCCCTTCATTTTCCGAGGAGCGCTGGATGTCAACGCGACTAAGATAAATGATGAGATGAAAATCGCTGCTTCCGAAGCTCTGGCCCAATTAGCCCGGGAAGATGTCCCCGATGAAATTGCCCGGATTTACAAAAAGGACCGGATTCAATTCGGCCGCGACTATATTATTCCAAAACCAATGGATCCCCGGGTCTTAACCCGGGTTGCTTCTGCTGTAGCTAAAAGTGCTATGGAATCAGGTGTCGCCCGGGAAAAAGTGGATTTGGATATTTACGAAGATGAATTGGAATCCCGCTTGGGTAAAAGCCGGGAATTAATGCGGGAGATTATCCATACTGCCCGAAGTGAACCACAACGGATTGTTTTTCCGGAAGGGGATTGTGAATCGATTATCCGGGCCAGTTACCAAATTTTAATTCGTGAAATCGCCAAACCGATTCTACTCGGAGATAGAAAGAAGATTCGCTCTGAGGCCAAGCGTCTGGAAGTGGATCTTACCGGTGTCGAAATCATTGATCCGACCACCAGTAAAAACCGCAGTAAATATATTAAAGAACTCTATCGCCTCCGTCAACGGAAGGGCATCACCTACCATCGGGCAGAGGTGGAAATAAACCGCCCGAATTATTTTGGCTCCATGATGGTTCGAACCGGTGATGCCGACGGTTTACTATCTGGTATTTCCCAACACTACCCGGATACAATCAGGCCTGCCCTGCAAATCATTGATTTGGACCCCGGGGTAAAACATGTTGCTGGAATGTTTTTACTTGTGTTTAAAAATAAGATTAAAATTTTGGCTGATGTAACCGTGAATATTGAACCTGATGCTGAAATTCTGGCTGAAATTGCCATTTTAACAGCAGATAAAGTGAAACAATTTCGAATTGAACCACGGGTCGCCCTGCTTAGTTTCAGTAATTTCGGTAGTGTCAAACATGCAAAGGCTCAACGGGTTAAAGCAGCGGTGTCGCTTATTAAAAAATTGCGACCGGATATTGTAGTAGATGGAGAAATGCACGGGGATATTGCTGTCAGCACTGAATTGTTGCGGGAGCAGTATCCGTTTTCCGATCTTCAGAAAGAGGCGAATGTATTGATATTTCCTGATTTAACGGCTGGTAATATTGCCTATAAATTGCTGGCTAAACTGGCCAATGCTACCGCCATTGGTCCCATATTGATGGGTTTTTCCAAGCCGGTAAATTTATTGCAGTTCGGGACCAGCACCGTGGAAGATATTGTTCATATGGCCGCCATAACAGCGCTGGATGCCCAGAAAAGGAAGCATTAGTCTTTTTTACCAATGGAAAGAAAACTTTTTGAGAGAATCTCATTCACAATAACACTGCTAAGAAAGGTGGTTTAACATGAGGTTATTACAACGGAATCTGGAGGAATTGCTTCCTGGCTGGCAGGATGAAATTCGCTCTATTGTAAAAGAGAAAGGGCATGTGAAGGTCAGTGATGTGTCCGTGTCCCAGGTTTACGGGGGCATGCGGGGGATTAAAGGTTTGGTTTGTGATACCTCCGCCGTCGACCCCGACAAGGGGCTTATCGTTCGTGGTTATCCTTTACTGGATATTACCAACATTCTGCCGGAAGAGGTCTTTATTCTACTATTAACAGGGACCCTTCCCAATAAGGATGAACTTAATGATTTACAGAACCAACTGACTGAATTCAGGGATGTCCCAGACTATGTTTGGAAAGTCCTGGAAGCCATGCCAGCAGATTCACATCCCATGGCGATGTTGGACACTGCCATTCTCACTATGCAAAGGGAAAGTCTTTTTGCAGAAAAATACGATGAGGGAATCCCTAAGACCGAATATTGGAAATGGATTCTGGAGGACGGATTGCGTTTGATTGCCCGTCTACCGGGGATTGCTGCCGGTATCTATCGATTGCGCTTCAATAAGGGTCCGCGGATTGAGGCGGATGAATCATTGGATTGGGCTGGGAACTTCGCCCATATGTTGGGCATCGATGACCCTGAGGGTGATTTTAAGAAGCTGATGCGATTGTATCTGATGCTTCATTGTGATCATGAGGGTGGAAATGTCAGTGCTTTCAGTGCCCTGACCGTCGCTTCAGCGTTGTCGTCCCCTTACTATGCTGTTTCAGCCGGGTTAAACGGTCTGGCAGGACCGTTACATGGACTTGCCAACCAGGAGTGCCTGAAATTTGTGCTGGGGATTCGCGACCACTTCAAGGGAGTCCCCGACAAGGAAGCCATGAAACAATATTGTTGGGACTGGCTGAACAGCGGTCGGGTTATTCCCGGCTATGGCCATGCGGTTCTCCGGTGTCCGGATCCGCGGTTCACTGCTTTTGTCCAATTCGGGAAACAATACATTAAGAATGATGATGTATTTTCCATTGTGGAACAACTCTTTGATGTAGTTCCGCCTGTTTTGCAGGAACAGGGGAAAGCAAAAAATCCCTGGCCGAATGTTGATGCTGCTTCAGGATCGTTACTGTACTATTATGGGTTGAAGGAATTCCAGTATTATACTGTCCTGTTCAGCATTTCCCGGACAATGGGTATGATTTCTCAAATGGTACTGAACCGGGCTCTGGGTATCCCGATTACCCGTCCGAAATCTGTGACAACTGAGTGGGTAAAGAACAATACGTAATTTTATCCATAGATTAATTCGCGGAATCCTGTTTGCAGGGCTGCCCCTCCTGTTACTGGGGCAAGTGGGTCTAAATGGATGGGTACAAAACCGGCAGGATGATAGTCGCCAAAGGGCCTGGGTTTATTTCCAGGATAAAGGAACATCCTCTAAGGTTTTAGCCAGACAAGCGGCCATAAATCTTCCGGCTAAAGTGAAAGCCCGTCGGGGCAAAATTGGTATTACAAGTCCTACCTGGTACGATATTCCGGTAGATGAATCCTATATTCAAACGGTATTGAAGACCGGGGCTGAACTACGACACCAAAGTAAATGGTTGAATGCAATCTCGATTGTGGCCACTACTGAACAGTTGAAGCAAATTGCGCTCCTTCCGATAGTGAAAAAGCTCCAACCGGTCCGTAATCTGAAACGACCGGTACCAATCCCTGAGAAAGTTGTTTTCCGTACCACTAGATCCTCCTCTGCGCAACTTGATTATGGATACGCGCAGGAACAGATTGAACAAATTAATGTTCACTTGGCCCATAATGCGGGTTATTATGGTCAGGGAGTCCGGGTTCTTATCATGGATACGGGCTTTTATACTCCTCACGAAGCATTTGATTCCCTGACCATAATCGCCCAGTATGATTTCATTAACGGGGATTCAGTCGTAATGAATGAATCTGGAAAAGACTCCCTTGATCAACACAATCACGGAACCTTTACCTTATCCGCTATGGCTGCCAACGTCCCCGGGAAATTGATTGGACCAGCCTTTAAATCTGAATTCATACTAGCTAAAACAGAGCGGGTCCATGAAGAAATCCAGCAGGAAGAAGATGATTATGTGGCCGGACTGGAGTGGGGCGAATCACTGGGTGCCGAGGTGGTATCTACTTCTCTGGGGTATCTGGATTGGTACACTTTCAAGGATTTGGACGGGAATACAGCCGTAACAACGAAAGCGGTGGACATTGCCGCAGGGTTGGGAATGGTCTGCGTAACGGCTGCCGGCAATGAGAATAATAATGACTGGGGGCATATTCTGGCTCCTGCTGACGCTGATTCGGTGATTGCTGTAGGCGCTGTAGATCGAAATGGTCAGATTACAAGTTTCAGTTCTCGTGGCCCTACTTATGATGGTCGGATAAAACCGGAGGTTTGTGCCCGGGGGTTTCAAACCGCCTGCGCCTCCCCCGGAGGGAAAAATGGCTACGCGTATGTTAACGGAACGTCTTTATCCACACCCCTGGTGGCCGGCGCTGCTGCAGTCTTACTCAGTGCCCACCCTGACTGGACCCCCATGATGGTGCGGGAAGCGCTGATGATGACTGCCAATCAATGGCTGGTTCCGGACAATACCTATGGTTGGGGGGTTGTTAACCTCTGGGGGGCGATTAATTATTATGCTTTCAATACAGCGGTCAATGATGAACCATTTATCCCCAACGAATTTACCATTTCCAAGGCCTATCCCAATCCATTCAATTCATCCGTCACGATTAGGGTTAACGTTGGACATTCGACAGAATCATCCCTGGTCATTTATAATCTTCTGGGACAACCGATTGCTACTCTGTACAATGGTAACTTGAAAGCCGGTATTCATCCGTTTTTATGGAATGCCGCCAACCAGCCCGCCGGGATTTACTTCATCCGTTTCAGTTGGGGCTCCAGATCAGAAATGAAAAAGATTACCTATTTGAAATGATGGTAACTATCACCAGATCAGATTATTGCTTTTCTTTTGCTGGAAATACATCCATGGTTAAATTCAATACAATGAGGTATTAAAAAAAATGGTCAATCAATTTGATGATGAAATAGCCCGGATGGATGAACTGGAGCAGGAAGAGTCCCCGGGGGTCCATGAAGCAGTTTCATTGAATGAACCCCTGTCGGAATTAAATTTACAAACTCCGATAATATTACCCTCCGGTGCGACAGTTAAAAAAGCAGTTAAACAATTAAAGATTACATCCTTTGGTTGCGTATTGATTGAAGATCAGGGGCGATTGATTGGAATCCTGACAGAAAGGGATATTTTACAGAAAATTACCGGTCGTGGTCTGAATTTGGATCAGGAAATTGTCGATACTTTTATGACGCCTGATCCGGAATATCTGAAAATGGAGGATCCGATTGTTTATGCGTTGAACAAAATGTATGTGGGTGGATTCAGACACGTGCCTCTGGTAGATGATAATAAAAATCCGGTGGGACTGGTTTCCCTGGTCGATATTGTTCACCATATTTCAGATTTTTTCAGTAATGAAGTCCTGAACCTTCCGACCAAACCCCAGCGAAAAGGTTTTAAACGACCGGAAGGAGGCTGAGTCCACCATTTATTTATTATAATTATTCCTTTTTAAATAGGTTAAATTTCTGTTTATGCAACGTCTAATTGCTGTCACTTTTTCCCTGCTTCTCATCTGGAGCTGTGCTTCTCATCCAACTATTAGTCCCCAGAAATTAAAACCGGGGGAAACTTCCCGGGGCTATACTATTTCCGCTGAAAACTTTTTCCCCTACCTCTGGTGGCGCCGGGGATTAACTGAAGCCAGTGACATCGGCTTCCGGATCGGGTTGCCCATCTACGGCTCCGGGTTGGATTACAGTCGGATTTTATATGTGAAGGAAAATAAATGGGATGTGTTGAACCTGGCCTGGTCACTGAATCCAAATTATAATTTAGATGCCACCTATTACAAATTCAAAGCGCGGGGAAATCCAGAGGGTTTTCAAAAAACACGCTGGTGGGGAATCCGGGGAATGTATATTCCCAAGGGAATTACCGGTGGTACCAGCGTCAGACTTGGTTTGTTGTACGGTCTGCAGAGCAATCCCAAATGGGGATTTGAAGTGGGCTACTACCATGATTTTAACTCCATGCCCATTACTAAATTATTTAATCCAGGTTGGGATCCGCTGGCGTCTGAGAACGTGAAACGCTTCGGGGATACTCCCCATGTGGACCCGGCCTCCGGCTGGCCCTCGGAATATTCCCGTCTCACCGGTTTATCAGTAATGATATTTATTCGCCTGGATCGTCAGAAAAAGGGTTGAATTGATTTTGTTCCAATTACTCTGATTCCGGCTAATGCTAACAATCGGTTCATACCAACTATTCAGCATTGAAACCAGCCATTTTGGGCTTGACGGCGGTGCCATGTTTGGCATTATTCCGAAACTATTGTGGGATCAGCAAGCTCCCGCTGATGAAAAAAATCGCATTGCAATGGTTACCCGTTCGCTTTTGCTGGTAGGACATGGTAAAAAAATTATTATTGACACCGGTAACGGGGATAAGTGGCAGGAAAAGTTCAAAAAGATATACAATATTGACACCCGGACAGTCAATCTGCAATCATCCTTGGCAAAATATGGTTTCTCGACGGAGGCGATTACCGATGTGATTTGTACTCATTTGCACTTTGATCATGTGGGCGGTAATACTAAGTGGGTTGACGGAAAATTGGAACCAGTATTTCCTCATGCAACTTACTGGATTCAAGCAGAAAACTGGGAGTTGGCGAATTCACCCAGTGAAAAGGATCAGGGTAGTTTTATGACTGCGGACTGGTCCGTGCTGGCTGATAATGGAATGATTCAATGGGTGACCGGGAAAAAAGCTTTTTTACCGGAGATTCAAATACGACTCAGCTATGGACACACAACCGGAATGATGTTGCCCCTTATACGGGGGAAGGAGAAAACTCTTATTTATGGTGCCGATCTGTTTCCCATGGCTACTCATATCCCGGTACCCTGGGTGATGGCCTATGATATCCAGCCTTTGATCACCGTTCGGGAGAAGAGGCGTTTATTGCCAAAGATGGCGACTGAGCAGTGGATTTTATTTTTTGAACATGATCCCCAATACCAGGCTGCCACCATTCAACTGAAAGGGAAACACTATCGCCTGAAGGAACCGGTTACCATCAGTGATTAAGAGATTTGTTTTAGGTTTATTCACTCTTTGGGCAGAATTTGGTTCAACAGGAGTATGATGGAAGCGGTTATTTTATTTGTTAAGGATTTCCTGTTAGGGACCCAATTATCAGATCGTCTGGCTACTATCGGGAAACAGGTTGTCTTCTGCGAGCGAATTCGGGAATTGCCACCGGAGATTGAAGTAGTAATTATTGATCTCGATGAAAAAGGATTTGGGAACGCTGATTTTATTTCAACGTTGAAAGCCGCCAGACCACAATTACGATCGCTTGGTTTCATGAAGCAGATTCGGAAACAGCGGTTGACCGAATTAAAAGCTGCCGGGTGCTCAGTAATCATCAGTCAGTCCTCGGCTTTGAAGAATATTCAAAATATTATCCTTGAATTAACCCGGTGAACGAAAATCTGAAGGAAAGAAAGCAGCGCGCCAGGGAGGTAGTTCGACGACTAGAAACCGCTTATCCTGACTCGAAATGTTCACTGAATTACCAGACTCCCCATGAATTACTGGTCGCCACAATCCTTTCCGCTCAATGTACGGATAAACGAGTAAATCAGGTGACTAAAACATTATTTCAAAAATATCCATCGCCGGAAGCGTTTGCCTACTGCCGGATTTCCGATCTGGCTACAGATATTCATTCCTGTGGCTACCACAACCAGAAAGCCAGGAGTATCCAGGGAGCCAGCCTGAGAATTGTGGAAAACTATCATGGGCAGGTCCCTGAATCGCTGGGAGAACTGGTGAAACTGCCCGGGGTCGGTCGCAAAACAGCCAATTGTGTGTTAGGCGAGTGCTTTCAACAACCCGTTATGGTGATTGATACGCATATGATCAGGATTATGAACCTGCTGGGATTTACCAATTGTAAAGATCCCAGGAAAATTGAATCTGAATTACAGGAAATATTTGAAGCCAATCATTGGGTGAAACTGACCCACAGAATTATCGATCATGGACGTAATATTTGTGTTGCCCGCCGGCCTCAGTGCCAGAACTGTGTTTTAAGTGACCTCTGTCCCGCCGCTGTCAGCTGATTCCGGATTACCACCGCTATGAAAACTGTCCTCTTTTCAGCGATAAATTCCTAAATTCAGTCTTTAATAATATTTGTAGGATGCAAATAAATGAGTAATCCCTGTTTAACCAAGGTTTTTTATTTTTCCGCTGCTCACCAATATGGCCATGAGGATTGGACAACGGAGAGAAACCGGGCTGTATTTGGTCCTGACGCCAAGGTCCATGGACATAATTATATCCTTGAGGTCACCGTAACCGGGCCGGTGGATGAGGACACCGGTTTCATCGTAGATCTGGGACATCTAAAAGAAGTTGTTCAGGAACATTTAATTGCTGTCTTGGACCACAGCCAGATTGAAAAAGAAATTCCCTGGTTTAAAAACCGGCAACCGTCTTCGGAAAACATGGTCCGGTTTATCTGGGAAACACTAACCAGTCGCCTGGAAGGTGTAAAATTGCACCGGATCCGGCTAAAGGAAACACCCACCATCTACACGGATTATTACGGTCCGGACGACGACTGATGACCTTTAAAAACCGGGTTTATCTGGTGCTGGCCGGCATTTTTATTGCTTCGCTGGTGAGCGCTAATCTCATATTTCAGAAGTTTTTTACCTGGGCGCCTTTCGGCTGGTACACCTTCGAATTGTCAGTGGGGATTCTTCCCTACCCGGTGACCTTTTTGTGTACAGATTTGATTTCAGAAATGTATGGGAAAAAGAAAGCTGATCAGGTCGTTGTTTCCGGTTTTATTGCGAGTATTTTTACCATGATTGTAATCTTGACGGCCAACTTCGTACCGGCCACAGTCTGGTCTCCGGTGGATGACCAGACATTTCATCAGGTCTTTGGCTTGTTTGGACCGGCGATTTTTGCATCAATGATTGCCTACTTGACCGCCCAATTTATTGATATTCGAATTTTCCATTTCTGGAAGCGGCTTACTAAAGGAAAACACCTCTGGCTGCGAAATAACGGTTCTACAATTGTATCGCAATTTGTGGATACTTCCACGGTCCTGTTGTTATTATGTGTTACGGGAGTAGTGGAGTGGAGTCGGTTTTTATCCCTGTTGGAAAATGGTTTTTTATTCAAAGTGCTGGTAGCCCTGAGCGATACCCCCTTTTTCTATCTGGGTGTCTGGGTTTTGAAAAAAAAGATTCATGAAGATCCGGATGAATCCCGTTGGGGATATCATCCTTTTAAAGAGGAGGCCTTATAATGAATGAAATCTGTGAAAAAATCGAAGGGTTAACCCGGGAGTTGTTGAATTGCATTGGTGAAGATCCAAACCGGGAAGGACTGAAGCGGACACCACTGCGGGTTGGGAAAGCCTGGGAATTCTTTTCTCAGGGATACCGGGCCAACCTGGACGATATAATCAATGAGGCGATTTTTGAGGAAGATTGCAGTGAAGTAGTGGTGGTCCGGGATATCGAATTTTTCAGCATGTGCGAACATCATATGATTCCCTTTTTCGGGCGTTGCCACGTTGGATATATCCCCAATGGAAAAGTGATCGGACTGTCTAAGATTCCCCGCATTGTTGATATGTTTTCCCGCCGTTTGCAGGTTCAGGAACGGCTTACGCAACAAATTGCCAATACTCTGCAGGAAGTCTTAAATCCCGTGGGTGTGGCCGTCGTGATGGAGGGCCGTCATCTTTGTATGCAGATGCGCGGGGTGGAAAAACAGAACAGTTTTGCCACTACCAGCTCCATGTTGGGGCAATTCCGGAAATCAGCTGAAACACGTTCGGAGTTTCTTAGTATAATCAGCAAGTGATAGTTCTGCGTAAAACAGGTATGATGAATAATTCTATTAACTGCGGGAAGTATTAATGAAAAAATATGATCTGATTGTATTAGGTGGCGGACCCGGTGGGTATGTAGCGGCGATTCGCGCCGCTCAAGGGGGACAGAAAACTGCAATTGTGGAGCAGGACCGGCTGGGAGGCGTCTGTCTGAATTGGGGCTGTATTCCCACTAAAGCGTTACTGAAAAATGCTGAAGTTCTGCACTATGTTAAAAACAGCCGGAAATTCGGCCTTGAAATTCCTGATTATAAAATTGATTTTCCCCGGACAATCAAACGCAGCCGGGACGTAGCGCAACGCCTTTCAAAAGGGGTGGAATTCCTGATGAAAAAGAATAATATTACTCATATTCCCGGGCGCGGTATTCTGAAATCAAAACATCAATTAGAAATTACTCAGACAGATATGACCACACTGATCGAGGCTGAAAAAATAATTATTGCCACCGGTGGACGACCAAAACTATTTCCCGGTTTCGAGCTGGACGGTAAACGAGTATTATCAGCCAAAGACGCCATGGTTTTAGACGCGATTCCAAAACGGATGATCATCATCGGGGCCGGTGCAATTGGAGTTGAGTTCGCCTATTTTTACAATGAATTCGGCTCAGAAATTAATCTCATAGAAATGCTGCCCCGCATTTTACCGGTGGAGGATGAAGATGCGTCCCGGGAAGTGGCCAAAAGTTTTAAAAAATCCGGAATTAAGCTGTACACCAATACCAGTGTCAAAAAGATTGATTCATTAAAGACCAAGGTAAAAGTTCATACGGAACAGGATGGGTCGGCGGACTTACTGGAGGGAGATGTTGTTCTGGTGGCCACCGGTGTGACCGGAAATGTTGAAAATCTGGGCCTGGGGAAAGTTGGTGTAAAATATGAAAACGGTAGGATTGAAATCAATGAATTTTGTCAAACCACGGTTAATAACATCTATGCCATCGGCGATGTTACCGGACCGCCCTGGCTGGCTCACGTAGCCTCGGCCCAGGGGCATGTAGCGGTAGATCATGCCTTCGGAAATAATCCCCATTCTCTCGATTACAGCAATATTCCCGGCTGCACCTATTGCCAGCCTCAGATTGGGTCCATTGGGTTGACTGAGCAGCAGGCCCGGGAGCAGGGCTACGATATAAAAATCGGGCGCTTTAATTTTAGAGCTAATGGTCGGGCAATGGCCTCGGGAGATACTACGGGATTTGTTAAGATTATTTTTGATAATCAATATGGTGAACTATTGGGGTGCCATATTGTGGGAGCGGAGGCGACCGAAATGATTGCTGAACTGGGCATTGCCAAAGCACTGGAAACCACCTGGCAGGACCTGGCCATGACCGTCCATGCCCATCCGACCCTGTCTGAGGCCGTCATGGAGGCAGCAATGGATGCTTATGGAGAAAGTATTCATCAATAATGAACGAACAATCAGTTAATGTATTAACCGATTGGCCGCATGTGCAGACCAGGGATATCACTGCTGAAAAACCGATTATTGTCCTGGATTTGAAACAAAAACCCTATCAACCGACACTGGAATTGCAGCGGTTATTGCACCGCCGGCGCATCAAGGGATCAATTGGAGATCACCTTTTACTGGTGGAACACGAGCCAGTTTACACCTTTGGAAAGAATGCCGATCGAAACCACCTGCTCCAATCCCACCCGCCCCAGGCCAAGTTGTTCTTTGTCGAACGGGGGGGGGATGTCACCTTTCACGGCCCCGGACAACTGGTAGGTTATCCGATTCTCGATCTGAGGCAATACCGGAAGAGTGTCAGCTGGTACATCCGTACCCTGGAAGCGGTTTTGATCCGTACTTTGGAACGGTTTGGAATTACAGCTGATGTCAGGGATGAATATCCGGGTGTCTGGGTGGAGGACGAGAAGATTGCTGCCCTGGGGGTTCGGATTTCCCGCTGGGTCACCATGCACGGATTTGCATTAAATGTAAATACTGACCTGACCTATTTCGACGGGATTATCCCCTGTGGTATTTTTGAATGTGGTGTGACGTCGATGAAAGCTTTAATCGGTCATGAAGTGGACTTTTTAAAAGTTAAAAATGTGCTAAGTACCATATTTTTAGAAACCTTTCAATCGCAAAAAACTGTAGGAGTGAACTGATGCCAAGACTGCACGGGTTTCAGAAAAAGGAATTACTGGATATCTACGCGAAAATGGTTACCGCCCGCCGCTTAGATGAAAAAATGTTGATTCTGTTGCGGCAGGGAAAGGGGTTTTTTCATATTGGCTGTTCTGGTCATGAGGCTGCTCAGTTAGGAGCCGTAACCAATTTACGTCCCGGTGAAGACTGGTCTTACCCCTATTACCGGGATGCTGCTTTCTGCCTTGGTGTAGGCATGACTGTCCGGGAACAATTACTGTCATTTTTAGCCCGGGCTGAAGATCCGAATTCCAGCGGTCGGCAAATGCCCCAGCATTACGGGCATAAACAGTTGCGGATTGTAAGTCAATCCAGCCCCACTGGTACCCAGTTTTTAACGGCAGTGGGGTGTGCCAAAACCAGGATCTGGGAGAAAACCAAAGAAGTAGTGTACGTCTCCAGTGGTGAAGGCGCCACCAGTCAGGGGGATTTTCATGAGGCTCTCAACTGGGCCAGCCGGGAAAAACTGCCGGTAATTTTCCATATTGAGGATAATGATTATGCTATCAGTGTACCGATTTCCGAGCAGACTGCCGGTTCTTCCGTTTATTCCATGGTGTCGGGCTACCAGAATCTGGCGCGCTTTGACGTGGACGGAACAAATTTCTTCGAAGCCAATCTGGCCTTCCAGGAAGCGGTAGAAAGGGCCAGGAAAGGTAAAGGTCCTTCAGTTGTCGTAACTCACGTAGTACGACTCCTGTCCCACTCTTCCTCCGATGACCAGCGGAAATACCGCCCGGAGGAAGAACTGGAAAAAGATCGCAATCGCGATCCGATCACAAGGTTTGAGCAGGAATGTATTTCCGCCAAGGCTATATCCAGAAAGGAGTTTGATGCTATTCGGGACAAAGTTTATCAACAGATTGATGCCGATGCTGAATGGGCCGACACCCGACCACATCCTGAACCCTCAACAGCGTTTGATCATATCTATACAAGTGAAGTAATACCGGCGGGAACAGCCTTCAAGGCAGTTAGTGAAAAAGTGGTATTGGTGGATGCCATCAACCACGCCCTGGCGGAGGAACTGAAAAATAATGAAAAATTGGTTGTCTATGGGGAAGACGTTGCTGATCCCAAGGGTGGCGTATTTACTGCTACTAAAGGGTTGATGGAGTTAGCCGGTAAAGAGCGGGTATTTAATTCTCCCTTGGCGGAATCTTCCATTATCGGTACGGCCGTGGGAATGGCCGTGGCCGGGTGGAAACCGGTGGTAGAAATTCAATTTGCCGATTATATCTGGACGGCCATGATGCAGATCCGGAATGAAGTTGCCACCGTCCGTTATCGTTCTAATAATCAGTGGACCTGTCCCTTGGTTATACGGGTCCCGGTGGGCGGGTATATTCATGGTTCCCTGTGTCACAGTCAGTCAATTGATGGTTATTTTATACACCTGCCTGGTATCAGAATTGCCTATCCCTCCAATGCAGCCGATGCTAAGGGATTACTGAAAATGGCCTGCCGGCTGGACGATCCGGTCATATTCATGGAACATAAGGGCTTGTATCGCCAGGGCTATGCGGCAACACCGGAACCGGATGAAAATTATCTGCTGCCTTTCGGAAAAGCCCGGGTTGTGCAGAGGGGTGAAATGGTGTCAATAATAACCTGGGGCGCCATGGTGCAGAAATCGCTGGAGGCAGTGAAAATGGCTAATGTGGATTCCGGAAAAGTGGAAATAATCGATCTGCGGACTTTAAATCCACTAGACCTGGAAGCAATTGCTGCTTCGGTGAAAAAGACCGGCAAGGCATTGGTCGTTTATGAGGATAATTTAACCAATGGTCCTGGCGCTGAGATAGCCGCTTTAATCGGTCAACATTATTTTGAATATCTGGATGCCCCAGTAGAACGGGTAGCAGCCGCGGATGCCCCGATTCCCTATAGCAGTATTCTGGAGGAAAAAGTGTTGCCACAGACTGAAGATGTTGCCAAAGCGTTAACTGATATTATGGAGTACTGATGATTATAGATATTGTTATGCCCAAAATGGGCGAATCCATAATGGAGGGAACTATTATTGAGTGGCGGAAAAAGGTTGGAGATGCGGTGGGATTGGACGAAATCCTGCTGGAAATCGGCACTGACAAAGTGGATTCCGAAATTCCGTCTCCCACGGCCGGAACGGTTGTTGAAATCCTGGCCCAGCCAAATGATGTCGTTGCCGTGGAAACGGTGATTGCCCGGGTGGAAACGGAAGCCGGAGCGTCAAGCGGTGTTACGGTTAAAAAGGAGGCAGCAAGTAAGCCGCCGGAAGCGGTAGCGGTTCCGCAAAAACCGGCGCCGGAGAAGAAAAAAACCATTGAAACTGAACGGGGAGCAGCCGGGAAAAAATTCTTCACGCCCGTAGTGAAAAAAATCGCTGCTGAAGCCGGTATTAGTCCGGAGGAATTAGCTTCAATCTCCGGCTCCGGCCGGGCTGGTCGGGTGACAAAACAGGATCTACTGGCCTATTTGAAAGACCGTTCAGTTGCAGCTCCTCAAGAAGCGGTAATTCCCGCACCGCCGATTTTCACCGGAGCTGAAGAGCGGGTTGAAATGAGCCATATACGGAAACTAATTGCCGAACATATGCGGGCCAGTCTGGATACAGCTGCCCATGTATATGTCATGACGGAGGTGGATATGACGCCGATTGTGGATTATGTAAATCACAATGGTGGATCATTTTCTGAACGGGAGGGTTTTAAATTAACTTACACCCCGTTTATTGTTCAGGCGGCGATAAAAGCTTTGCTAACCTATCCCGAAATGAATGCATCCCTGGAGGGAACCACAATCGTTAGGAAAAAACATGTCAATATTGGCATGGCAGTGGCCATAGAACAGGGATTGATGGTCCCGGTGATCCCTAATTGTGAGGAGTTGAATTTTCTCGGTTTGTGCCGGAAGGTCCACGATCTGGCCCGGCGCACCAGAAACAAACAAATCAACCCGGATGAATTACAGGGGTCCACCTTTTCGATTACTAATTTCGGTGTATTTAATGTAACCACGGGTATGCCCATCATCAACCAACCCAATGTGGGTATTCTGGGAGTGGGTGTGGTTAAAAAACGGCCGGTGGTGATTGAATCCGGCACTGGTGATTCGATCGGGATTAAGAGTATTATGTTTCTTTCCCTGGGGTTTGACCACCGGCTGGTGGATGGCGCCGGTGGCAGCCGTTTTCTGGAAACGGTAGCAAAAAACCTGGAAACCATGGACCTGGATTCCCTGTTTTAATGGATTGATGGAACAGTTGAATGAAGACCAACAACGGTAGCGGGGGAATGATATTAATAGCGCTGAAATTGGGTTTAGGAAATGCAGATTAGTACTATCCAAAAACCGCGCATCCGCCTGCGGGTGAATCAGAGCTATAAAACGGTTCAGGAGATTGTGAGACATGATCATCTCCACACTGTCTGTGAATCTGCCCGCTGTCCCAACATTTTTGAATGCTGGGGCCGGGGTACGGCAACCATCATGATTCTCGGTGACATCTGTACCCGCTCCTGTGGTTTTTGTTCGGTGAAAACCGGTCGCCCGGACCCGGTGGCAGCAGAAGAACCGACACGGACAGCCCAGGCAGTGAAGAAAATGGGATTAAGCCACGTGGTCATCACTTCGGTGGACCGGGATGATCTGAAGGCTGATTTTGGCGCTTTTATCTGGGCCGAGACTGTTCGCCAGATTCACTTCCTGAATCCGGATTGTACTGTGGAAGTGTTGACACCGGATTTCCGGGGTTATAAACCGGCACTTCGGGAGGTATTTGCCGCCAAACCAGATATTTTTTCCCACAATTTGGAGTGTGTTCCCCGCATCAGCCGGCAGGTGCGTCCCCAGGCAGACTGGTTCCGGAGTTTGAGCGTATTGGAACAATCAATAGCCCACGGACTGCCCACTAAAACCGGTCTCATGGTGGGGCTGGGAGAAACAATGGCAGAGGTCGAGGAGACGATGCGTTCCGTGGCCATACTCGGGGTGAAAATATTTACTATCGGGCAATATCTGCAACCCACCCGGAACCATTTACCGGTTCAACGGTATGTATCGGAGCAGGAGTTTCAACATTATCGGCAACTGGGGTTGCAATTGGGCTTTAAAGTGGTCGAATCGGGATCCCTGGTGCGCAGTTCCTACCATGCGGAGGAACAGGTAGAATTGTTGAACGGCAGGAAAACATAATGCAGGAACAAAAAGGTTTAATTTATTCGATGGTAGTCATTACGGGGTTGGCTCTGTTATGGGTGGTGAATTTCTCTTCGGGCCCGGATATACCTCAACCGCAGCCCTCCGCGCCGGCGGTTGTGGATGGAAAAACACCGCCACCCCTTTCTGATTTTCCCATGCACCGGGCATTCATCGATGAAGCCACCTGTTTACGCTGTCACCAGGACGGGAAGGAATTTACCTTTAATGGTGAAACGTTGGTAGCGACTAAGATTGCCCATGAAGTCCGTGAAGATTGCATCAGTTGTCACCGTTTACCGCAGTAAAGCAGATTGGCTCAAAAAAAGCAGAAAAGTTTGGATTTCCTGCCAGGATCGCATAGATTAAACCCTGGCACGCAGTTTGAGCTTCAACGCAGCAGTTATAACAATTTTCTAACCAATTAGGTCAGGTTTATTATGAATACAGAAGCCAATATTTTAGACAAAGAAACAGTCCCAACCTATCCGGTCATGCCATTACGCAATACGGTACTGTTTCCCCAGCAGGTAATTCCCATTTATATCGGCCGGGAAAAATCATTGAAATTGATCGATGATTTGACTCCCCAGAAAAATCATATTGTTGTGGTTGCCCAGGAGGATGGTTCCATTGAGGACCCGACACCGGATGATTTGTATTCCTTCGGTACCCTGGCGGTGGTATTGAAGGTTTTTGATATGCCGGATAACAGCAAATCGGCCATTGTCCAGGGAGTGGACCGGGTCAAAATTCTTTCTTTCCGCGGAGCGGACCCCTATTACCGGGCAGTGATTAAAAAAGTGGGTGAAGAAGAATCGAAGGACGATCTGGAAGTAGATGCCCTTACCAATAATTTGCGCCAGACATTTACTGAATTAATCCGGGTGGCTCCCAATCTGACGGAAGAACACACCGGAATGCTTTCCAATATCCAGAAACCGGCCCGTCTGGCTGATAGAACGGTTTCGCTTTTGACGGTCACCAATGCTGAAAAGCAGGATGTTCTGGAGGAGTTGAACGTTAAAAAACGGGTGGAAAAAGCGATTACCATCATCACCAAAGAAATTCAGCGCATCAAGTTGGGCGAGGAAATCCAGAGTGAAGTTCATGATGAAATTACCAAATCCCAGCGGGAATACTATCTGCGGGAACAGATGAAGGCGATCAAACGGGAGCTGGGTGAAGATGAATCCCAGGTGGAGCTGAAGGAGTTGGAGGATCGGATAAAGCAAGCCCACATGAGCGAGGAAGCGGAAAAAGTGGCACAGAAAGAACTGGATCGACTTTCGCGGATTCCCACTCAATCACCGGAATACACCGTTTCCCGGACTTACATTGAATGGCTGACGGACCTGCCCTGGGATGTGACCAGCGTAGACCAGGTGGACGTAAAGGAAGCCAGCCGGATTTTGGACGAAGATCATTACGGTCTGGAAAAGGTGAAGGAGCGGATTCTGGAATATCTGGCAGTGAGAGCCCTGAAACAGGAAAATGATCCTGACGGTGCGGTCCGGGGCCCGATCCTGTGTTTTGCCGGTCCTCCCGGAGTGGGAAAAACCTCCCTGGGTAAATCCATCGCCCGGGCCATGGGGCGGGAATTCATTCGAATTTCTCTTGGTGGTGTGCGGGACGAAGCGGAAATCCGGGGTCACCGCCGAACCTACATCGGCGCTCTCCCGGGACGGATCATTCAATATTTGAAAAAGGCGGGGACTAATAATCCCGTGTTCATGCTGGATGAGATTGATAAACTGGGCATGGATTTCCGCGGTGATCCGTCTTCGGCGTTGTTGGAAGTGCTGGACCCGGAACAGAACTACAGTTTCAGCGACCATTATTTGGAGGTGAACTTTGATCTGAGCAAGGTCATGTTCATTGCCACGGCCAATTACCAGGACCCCATTCCGCCAGCTTTGAAGGACCGGATGGAAATTCTGGAATTTTCCGGCTATATCGAGGATGAAAAGATTCAGATTGCCAACCGCCATTTGATTCCGAAACAGGTGGAGGAAAATGGTCTCTCAGATAAGGATGTGTCTTTAGATACAACGGCCATCAAGGAATTGATTAACTCCTACACCCGGGAGGCGGGAGTGCGAAATCTGGAGCGGGAAATTGCCAATGTGTTGCGGAAGGTGGCCCGGGATAAGGTGGAAAAAAAGACCAAAAAAATTCGCCTGACCAGGAAAAAAGTGTCCGATTATCTGGGGGCTCCACGGTATTATTCTGAAATTGCCGAGCGTACCACCAAGCCGGGGGTAGTCACTGGACTGGCATGGACAGCGGCCGGAGGAGATATCCTGTTTGTAGAAGCTTCGAAAATGAAAGGCAAGGGAATCCTTACCCTCACTGGCCAATTGGGAGATGTAATGAAGGAATCAGCTTCTGCCGCTCTTACGTATGTCCGGGCTCACACCGATATCCTGGGGATTGATGATAACTTCCATGAAAAAACAGATATTCATGTTCATGTTCCGGCGGGCGCTATTCCGAAGGACGGACCTTCCGCTGGAGTCAGCATGTTTACCGCCATCGTCTCCCTCTTAACCGGTAAGTCTGTTCGTGACAAGGTAGCGATGACGGGAGAAATTACCCTGCGGGGCAATGTATTACCTATCGGGGGGGTAAAGGAAAAAGTTACTGCTGCCCACCGTGCCGGGATTAAGACCCTTATTTTACCGGACCATAACCGGAAGGATCTGGAAGAAATACCGGATCATATCAAGAAAGACCTGACCTTCCATTTTGCCAAGGAAATGATGGATGTAATTGATGTGGCGGTCCCGGGATTGGACGGTAAAAAACGAAAGAAAAAGAAACAGCCTGAAAAGCAGAAAAAAACGTAATTTCCCGCCCCTTTGGGCGCTCCCGCCTGCATTTCATTGCGGCGGGCAGGTCGCTTCCCCATGGGCGTTATTTTTCAATTATTTATTGGGCGCTTAGCTCAGTTGGTCAGAGCGCCGTCCTTACAAGGCGGAAGTCACTGGTTCAAGTCCAGTAGCGCCCACGTATTCATGTTATTCATTGGTCAGAGCGTCCCGACATTT
>JBHHUS010000063.1:0-7853 GCA_046861615.1 Fidelibacterota bacterium | reverse complement strand
GAAAATCCCATAACCGCAGTTTTTTCAGTTCCCCTGCACTCACCTCTTCACTGTGAACGCCGGCGGCCTGGAGAAACTGTCGGCGGAATTTCCAGTGCAATCCCCCCACCACCAAGTACAGGGCCGCTGTATAGCCCACAATCTCAGGAGTGACAAACAGAATGGAACCCACAAGCAGGTGGTTCACCTGTTCTGCCCCTTCTGCTGACCGGCTGAACACCAGAATCATCAGGGCCGCCGTTACCACGTAAGTAATCCCAATGATTGCTTCCTGGGGAACCTGACGATCGGCCGAACGGATGAAGGCAAACAGGGTTGCCCCCAGAAAAGTGAATCCCAGTGCCAGGAGGTATCCAAGTATCCCGTCCGGATCCAGACCCACAAGAATCCCTACGGCAGAACCAAGGGCGGCCACCTGGGCCAAAGCCAGGTCCACAAAAATGACACCCCGCCGCACGACCTGAAGACCCAGATACACATGAATACTTGTTAAAACCATGGCGGCAATCAATGGCCAGATAATTAATTCAATCATGATTCACTCCATAGGCTTCTGCCAGTGTTTTCAGATTAAACTCAAAAATATCCAGATAGGAATTCACCCCTTCCAGGGCTCCCACCGACTGGGCCAGCTGGACGGGAATAATCCCTGTTTTTTTCGCCAGGAATTCTGGAGCCTTGGTGCTGAAATAGGATTCCGATCCCACTATCCGAATTCCCTCCGCTTTAACCAATTGAACTAAATCATTCAAATGGGCCGGCGAGGGCGTAATTCCCGGTTTTGGTTCCAGGAATTCCCGGGTTACCAGTCCGAAGCGCTGGGCGAAGTAGGGCCAGGAATTATGATAAAAAATGATCCGTTTCCCTTTCAAATCAGAATAGGTTTGCTCCCACCGTGTCACAGCGCTATCAATGGTCGCCGAAAAGGATTCATAGTTCTGCCGGTAGAGATCTCCGCCTTCGGGATCCATGTTTGTGAGGGCAGTGACCACCTGAACGGCAATCCGTTTCCCATTTTCCGGATCCAACCAGTAATGGGGATTCCCAAAGCGGTGAATGTCACCCATACTGGCGTTCACTCTACTGGTTGGCACCTCCAGTTTTTCAATCCCGGTGGAACAGTCTATTATTTTCAATTTCCGGTTCCGGGAACCGTCTATAATCTGCTGGGACCAGAGATCCAGTTCCATTCCCACCTTGAAATAGAGATCGGCTTTTTTCATTTTCAGCATGTAAGACGGGAGTACTTCCACGTAATGGGGGTCCTGGTTGCCCCGGGCAATGCTGGCGACGGTCACCCGGTTTCCACCGATGGTTTTAACAATATCCGCCAGATCGGTGGTGGAGGTCACCACCCGGATCCTGGCTAGGAGAAAAGAACTTAAAAGCAGGAGTATGTAATATTTTTTCATGGACAACCTCAAAATTGGTGGGGTTTGTGGGGGCCCAGAGCCCAGATGATTTGGGATTGAACCGACCATTGACCGCTGGGTTTCCTGGAATCGACCGGTCCAATTTTCAGCCGCCAGACGGAGGATTCCTCCACGGGACTGAAACCGAAGAACAAGGCGGGAGCTGAAGGATCGGTGCCTTCCAGATTGCTGGAATAGTAATCAACGACAAAGCCCACGTTCCAGGCACGGTTGCACTGGTAATTCACAAAGGTGTAACCGGCCTGAACCTGTTCCTCCGGATGGCTCTGGATGTGGACGTGGTGATGGGGAAGATTGGTGTGGAACCATTCCGCCTGGAATATGAAGGAGCGGTATTTATTCGGTTTCCATTTGAACTTGACATCGCCCACCACCATCTGGCGGAAATCAACGGCCCGATCCCGGTAAAAACTGAAACCTGCCTCAAGGTGAGTAACCGGGTTGAAGTCAAGAAAATGGGACCAGCGACCGGAAAAGGCCTTGGCCGGTGGTTCACCGAGAGTTTCTTCCTGGTGATGGACGTGATCATCCGCGGCACTTCCCAGGGCTTCC
Organism: Fidelibacterota bacterium; assembly: GCA_046861615.1. Lineage (GTDB taxonomy): Bacteria > Fidelibacterota > Marinisomatia > Marinisomatales > TCS55 > CAZNUM01. The sequence continues at coordinate 5,868 of JBHHUS010000063.1, read as the reverse complement.
TGGAAATAGCCAACCGAAAAACGGGAATACCAGGGCAGGGGCAGGAGCAGATTCAACTCCAGGCCTGTGGCGGCCCACTGCTCCGGACCAAGGATTTTAGCCATGGCCTCCGGCAGTTCGATGAAATAAAAAGTGTGTTCGTGCTGACGATTGATTTTCCCGAGATCCGGGCGCAGTTTTCCCGCCCGGGCTCCCAGACCTAAAGGCAAGCCCCGCTCAATGCTCAGGACCGCCTCCTCCAGGTCTATGGGACTGCTGTCATTATGTTTATGGAGGAAAACATCCGCCCGGGCAAAGGGATTTACATACCCCTGAAGAGCCAGTTCCAGGCCGGAGCTTTCCAGCTCGTACCGGTTCCCTTCCCGGCGTAGCTGAAGATCGCCAATGGCGCTGAAATCGGGGTTGACGGTTGTTTGAGCCCCGGTAACGGTAATGAAAATGAGAAATGGAACCATCCGTTTCATAAAGATATCCTGTATTTTAAGATTGAAAAAAGGGGTGTCCGCCTGGCTCAGGCGGAAGGGGAGGGATCAGGTCAGGGGCGGGGCCCGAGCAGGGATGGTGTTGAAAACATTCAGGAGGGTCTCTAGCCGGGGATTAAACGTTAAATCCGTTTGGAATGCCAGGGAAAAAGTTAATTCCTGGACAGTGGTCAAACCCCTGGAACTGGTTTTCAGGTGGAACCAGATACATTCAAAAAATCCCCGATGGTGGGAGGGAACTCGACAATTAATAGAGCAGACACCAGTATCCTGGGGTAATAGATCATGCTGATGACCCAGGTGGGATTCTGCCAGGTAGGAAAGAGAAATAAACCAGGTTATTGTGAAAAGAGCGGTCGTTTTTTGCAATCGTTTCAGTGCCGAAATCTCCGCAAATAAAAGGAATTCATTTCAGTCATAAATCTTTTCAGTTTACAAGACAAATGTTAACTGAAGCTGGATCAGTTAATTCCGGCTCCGGCGATCAATCCTCTGACGACGATCTGATTCCTGCCGTCGGTCGGTCCCACTCCGGCGTTCAATTTCAGGGGATTGATTCTTAGAGCGACGTTCAAGGAATGAGCGTCGCTCATTTTTTCGGCGGTCAGGGCCACGATTAGAATTATCCATACCTTAAACTCACAACATACTTTAGATTTAATTGTAATTCACTGCACTATGCGGGTGGGAATATACTGAAAGCAATTAAATAATTAAACTGCCAATCGACCAGCAAAAAACGGGTATAATCATGTTCACCCGGAGTCGGATTTCAGCCATTTTTTAATCGTTTCCATTAACAGGGATCGGTTAATCGGCTTGGCCAGGTAATCGGTACAACCAGCCTCCATGCACCGGGTTCGGTCCGAAGTGAAGGCATGGGCGGTGGTGGCGACGATGGGTAAATCAGCCCACTGCTCCGTTTTCCGTAAATAACGTGCCAGGTCCAGTCCATCTTCATCCCCCGCCAGGGAAAGGTCCAACAGCACCATATCGATGGGGTTTTCATCCATAATTTCCTTGGATTTCGTCACTGTGTCGGCAAAATGTAATTCATACAAATCACGGAGGAAAAAGTACATTAGCTTTTGTGTACTTTCATCATCCTCGACAACCAGCAGGACTGGCTTGGCATTTTCAACGTTCATTGATTCTTTCCTTACCCGGGTACCCCGGTTCCGATTATGGCTGCTCTAATTTTTGAAAGTGCATAGTAAATTTAGAACCAACACCCTTTTCACTCTCCAGTTCGATAGTAGCCTGGCAAACATTCAGGTATTGTTTCACCAGGGATAAACCCAGACCCACGCCCTGGAATTCCTTGTTGTACCCTTCACTTTCCTGGGTAAAAACTTCGAATATTTTTTGCTGGTGTTCCCTGGCAATCCCGATTCCTGTATCCCGAACCTGAAGTAGAAATTCGCCATTGCCAGCCTTTAATTCCACATCTATTCTACCTTCATTGGTGTACTTAATAGCATTATCCACTACATTCCCCACCGCCTGGACAACACAATGTTCATCTGCCTCCACCGGTGCCAGGGAAATGGCCGAATGAACTTTCAGTGTTAACCCCTTCTTCTCCGCCTTGGAAAATAACGGTTCCGTAGCCATTTTCATCAATACTACCAGGTCCAAAGACTCCAGATTAACGGAGAAGGTTTTAGCCTCAATCTGGGACATATCCAGAATTTCATGGATCGTATGCATGAGACGCTGACCGCTGTTACGGATGGTTTCAAAGAACTCCCGTTCATCCGGCGCCACCCGATCACCGACACTCTGCTCCACCAGGTCAGTGAAACCAAGAATAGTATTCAGCGGCGTTCGGATTTCATGGGACATATTGGCCAGGAAAAGACTCTTAACCCGTTCCCCTTCCTGTGCTTTTTCATAGGCCCGCTCCAAAGCCACCCGTGATTCCTCCCGCTCGGTCACATCCTGTAAAATTCCCAGGGTAGCTGCTTTATTTTCCCACTCCACTTCCGTGACACTTACTTCAAAATCCCGTTTCAGGCCATCTTTCCGCAGACCCTTGAAAACATAGCGGGTAGGCGGTGTTTTACCCCTGGCCCGATCAGCAGCCCGTTTTTCCAACACTTTCTGCCCTTCCGGCGCCACCAGGTCCATGAAATCAAAGTCAGGATCACTGATTTCATCCAGTTTATAGCCCACCAGGTCGGTGAACCGGGGATTGATGAACAGGAACCGTTCCCCCTGCAGAACATAAATTCCGTCGTTGGACTGTTCAATTACCCGGCGGAATTTCTCTTCACTCTCGGTCAAAGCCTGTAAAGCCTGATACCGTTCTGTGACCTCCAGATATTGCATTTGCACCGCCGGTTCACCGCTGAAATCAAAATAAATGTTATTGATCTCCACATATTTCCGCTCTCCCTGTTTACTGGTAATAGGCATCACGTAGGGATCAATTTTTTCTCCGGAAAGGCGTTTTTTAGTAAGCATTTTGATCGTCTTATGATCCTGTGGATCAAATAAACAGATAAAATCGAATCCCGGGGATTGAAGTTCCTCGACCGAATAGCCGGTAATCTCCGCCATGCGGGGATTACAGAAACTGTAAGGTTTCTCCGGCCGGTAAACTGCCATTCCCAGGATTGAGTTTTCAACCAGACTTCGGTACTGCTGCTCACTTTCCCGCCGGGCGCGCTCAACCTTCTTAATTTCAGTAATGTCAATAGCCGAAACTTCCACGGAAGGCTTCCCCTGGTAGGTAATTGGCGTTCCAGCTACCATAGCATAGATGATTTGACCATCCCTGGTTAAAATATGTTCTTCAGACGCCGGTGCCGGTTCACCGGTACGAATCATTTCCTGCACTCGTTTCCAAACCTGTTCACGCTGTTCCGGTACCAGGATTTCCAGAACCGGCATACCGATGATTTCCTCCCGCGTGTAACCGGTCATCTTCAACATATAATCATTGACCAGAACAAATTTACCTTCCTGATGAATAGCAATACCGATGGGGGCGGTATTTACTAATCCCCGGAAACGCTCTTCGCTTTCTTGTAAAGCTTCACTCTCTTTCAGGCGGATAAAAACACCACCTAACTGATTGGCCAGGGTCTGGAGTAATTCCAGATCCCGATCAGTATATTTATTAACAGTATAGCTCTGAATCGAAAGAATACCTATGGTTCTGGATTCCCAAATAACCGGAGCATACATAAGTGACCGGGAGAGACGATCAGAAAAACCAAAGGCATTAGTATTTTCCCGGTCGGGCAGTTTATCCCGATTCAGTAATTGGGTTTCACCATCTAAAGGAATTCTATTTTTCACGTCTTTCAGGGGAATGGTAGCCGCCGGAACTTCTTCCGGGGTGGAACTTCCTTCACGCGTGTCCTCATTATAAATACCTACCAATAAATCCTTTTCCGTTTCAATCACATCCAGGCTGAAAGCGTCAAAATGGAATAATGCCTGTGCTTCCTGGGCCACGGTCTGGCCGATAGCGTGTAGATCCAGTGGTTCCGTCAGGCGCCGGGTCAAACGCTGAAGAATCATCCGCTCGTGCTCCGCCTGTTTTTGCTCCGTAATGTCCCGGGAAACACCCATTACCCCCACAATCCGGCCCTGGTCATCCGTTAATATGGATGCTGCTAACAGCGCGGGGAAAATTTCACCGTTTTTACGCCGGTTTAATATTTCCTGCACCAGGTGTCCTTTTTCCATCGTTTGGCGATGAACTTTACGGCCTTCTGCTTCGTTAGCATATAGTATATTAATGTGTTTCCCCAGGACCTCCGTTTTAGTATAACCAAAGGTTTCTTCAGCCGCCCGGTTGAATTCGGTAATCTTCCGCTGTTTATTCACGGCAATGATCATGTCCAGGGAACTGTCAATCAGGCTCTGAGAATATTCCTGGGCTGTTTTCAGGTCTTCGGCAATTTTTTTCCTGCTTTCAATCTCCCGGGTTAAATCCTCCATTAAATTCACGGTCGCCTGGTAGGCGCCCCGGGCTTCTTCCAACGATGCTTCAATCTCAGCCAACTGCCGTTTGTCTCGGTCGGCTGCTAGGGCCAGTTCAGCCTGGGTATTTTTCCGGTCAGTAATGTCCTGAATTGTACCAACCATGCGTATCGGCTCTGCTTCGTCGTTAAATTCCAGTTTCCCCAATCCGTGAACCCACCGTTGTTCCTTGTCATTTATTCGTACAATTCTGTACTCCCGGTCAAAAGGTTGTTTTTTACCCAGGACCTCCTCCTGGAAATATTTCAGCATTGCTTCCTGTTCCTCAGGATGAGCAATCTTTACCCAGCCCTCTACACTGCGTTCATAATCAGGACCAATGCCAAATATTTCATCGAGGATTTCAGAACTGGTCCAGAACCCGGTGTTAATATTAAGGAAATAGGAACCCAACCGGGCGATGCGTTGCGCTTCCTCAATCAGGTAGTTGCTCTGTTCCAACGCCCGAAAGGTCTCCATCCGCTTTTTCTCACTTTTCTCGAACCAGACGAATCCCAGGTACAAACATCCGGATCCAACGATCAACAGAAACAAATGAATCCAGATAATCTTATTACGACTCTGGTAATAAATGGCCAGTAAGGGATCCATGGGAACGGCAACGCTGATGCCGCCACGGATATCGCCTTCTTTATAGCCCTGGCGGTCGTGGCAACGGAGGCAGGGTTTCTCTGTGATCAGCGGTCGCATCAGCCGTAAGTACGGTTTACCCTCCAGGTTTTCCAATGAACTTATTTCCTGTTCTCCGGTTTCAAAGGCTTCCAGCGCCTTGGTTTCCCAGACATCCGCTTTATTCTCCGGACGAACAGGTTTTAAACTGGTAATGTGGCTCCGTAAGCCATATTTTTCTTTCTCCAGTTCAAAAACCAACCGGGTCATATAAGCGGGGTTGACCAGCGTCAGGCGTTTGCCATCGGTGGTTTCAACATCCCGGTCAGGAATAAAGGAAAGATAAGGATTCGGTGGTACATGTTCGGAAACCGGAACGTACACACCGCCCTGTTGTGCATTCCACAGCCGATAAAGAATATCTTTCTTAAAAGACATACGGGCCTGAACCCGGGCTGATTCCACCAGGGCACTTTTATTTTGAATCAGGTTCCATGCCAGGGAAATGCCGATAGTTGCAGTCCCGACGACGGCTAATATCAGAATGAAGCGTTTAGCTTGGGTCAATGCTTAGGCCTTTGTCACAAGTACCTTGAAAAGGTGAGCATCAATTGCGTTACCAAATTTGATGATGACCACTACTCCTTTTTTAGGTACTTATAGTGGTTTGTGAATCAATCAAGATTGTCCGGTATCTTTCCATTGGTGTCAGTAAATATAGCCCTGAATACCCGTTTCTCTCCAATTGCTTAATACAAAACCTTGTTACAAAACCTTGAAA
>JBHHUS010000111.1:0-2032 GCA_046861615.1 Fidelibacterota bacterium | reverse complement strand
GCAGCTAAAGGACGCTTGGATTCCTACCTACCGGATACTACGAAAATAGAGGAAGGAGTGGCCTGATGGAGGATCAATTGAAACAAAAGTCAACCCTGATTCTGTTTATTCAGATTCTGAGCCTTTCATTTATCTGGTTACTGGTAGTTGCCGTAATTACCTGGATTTTGAATCTGATTTCGCTCTCTAATTATCTCAAGGATGCTCAAAATGCAACCTTGGGTATTTCCATTGTCGTAATGCCGATTTTTGCGCTGCTGGCAGGTGTGTTAACCTATGTTTTTGTGGGATTAAAAAAAGGTAAAAACGATAAGTAACATGCCCCTACGACGTTATTTCATCGGAATAGCATTTTCCCTGAATTTTTGTTTAACCGGGGCTGGTGTAAATGGTGTATTCTCCTCCAGCGCTTATACCTTTTCCCGGCAGGATCTTAACGACAGTACATTGACGCACGTCCGATTGTACCAGACTTTTCTGGTGCATGGCTCTGACCTGCTGTTAAAAAATAGTCGTTTGAATTTTTCCGGTGTTTTTTATACTGACCCGGTGAATACATTCAGTAATGAGCCTGTTTTTCAACTTCACAACCTTAATTACACGACCTTCTGGTTCAAGCGCAAGTTCGCATTGGTGGTGGGTCGCCAGTTTAAATATTCGGTCTCTGATGCGGGTCGGCTGGACGGACTATCAGCCCGATATCGGTGGAAAAAGCTGGATATTCACGGTTTTATGGGAGCCTATGTGCCTGCTTCCGGTCTTACGGATAAGCCCATGGATAACCTGTTCATGGGGTTTGAAATGGGCTGGAAACCTTCAACAACTATGGCGTTGAAAGTGGGGATGTCGGACAAACAGCACTCCCGTCCAGTGTATCGCTCCCCCAGGATGGGGAAACGAATTGAAGTGCCCCCTTCCATCAAACGACGGCTGGGGTTACAAGCCCGGTGGCAACGGAACGGCCTGGCGGTTTATTTCCGCAGCCGACACCAGTTAAGGCAGTTTCAACTGGCGGATTTACTCATTCAGACCAGTTATCAGGGCAGTCGTCTTCAGCCGTTCAAAAACCTGGTTCTGGAGTACAATCTGCGGGAGCCCCGAATCCCGGAAAATTCAATCTTTTCTGTTTTTAATTCCCATTCTTCGCAGGAATTGCGGTTGAGTGGTCAGGTCTTACTGACGAAAGATATTACCGGTAAATTCCAGTTGCGCCAGGTCTTTTTTCAAGGGGATCAGGCCACGATTGTATCTCTGGGGGCTGGGAATCGTACTTACCAGGTGAGTGTGATCCACCAGGAAGGATACGGAGGTTCCTCCAATCGTTTAACCGCCGGTCAATTCGTGACAATAGGCAAACTGAATCTGACCTCCAGGATCACGGTGGGGAATTACCGGCTTCTGGAGGGAAGCTGGGATGATCTGGCTACAGTTGCTTTAAGGGCATCCTATCCCCTTTGGAAAAAGATTACGGTAGATTCGGAAATGGATGTGTTAAGGAATAAATATTATCGCCGTGATATCCGGTTTCTGCTGGGATTGAGGTATCGGTTATGAGTCTCCGGATCCCTCTAAAAACCCTCATGGCGCTTGTTTTTATATCCTGCCTCTGCCTCCAGGCCGGTGACAAGCGAAAACCGGTAATTGAATTCAGTCATGAACTGCACGTTCAGGATGTGGGGGTCCGGTGCACCAAGTGCCATAATCCCAAACTCCTTAAAAACAGTATGCGTTCTGAAGATTCCATTCTTCCCACGGAAAAACGGTGTCTCAAGTGTCATGAGGTTTGGAAAGAAGAAGGGGAATGTGAAAATTGCCATCTGGGCAAGGAACCGTACAGCAGTTTTCCGGCGATGGTACGGAATTTTAATTTCCCCCACAAGATACACTGGGGACAGCAGAAGATTGATTGCTCCAAATGCCACAGCGATATGTCTGGTGTGGACAATTATCCGCCTATTCCCAAGATGGCAGATTGTCTAAGCTGTCACCAGGAGAAAAAAGCCCCTGAAAATTGCTCTGCCTGCCATGATGT
>JBHHUS010000003.1:0-62410 GCA_046861615.1 Fidelibacterota bacterium | reverse complement strand
GCGGGCGAAATTACCGTTTGAAATAAGCCTAAACAACTGAAAGAATATGACTGAAGCATCCTAAAAAACAGACTAATAAATTTTAAATTCAATATATTCTGAGTAAACTTAGTGAAGTAAATGAACTTCAAATAATTCAGACTATCCAGTTGAGTTCCTACGGCTAAACTTTAGCACAGTTTCCAAAAATGCTCTAAAATAGTACCGGCAGAGCAATCCTCTATAATCACTCAGATCTCTAAATCGGCAACAATTCTGTTGGCAATATTTTTATAAACAACTGCAAGGGGTGTCTCCGGGTTTTTAATAACAATCGGTTCTCCCATGTCCGTGGCCAACATGATTTCTGAAGAAATGGGTATCTCCCCCAGCAATGGTACCCCAAGACGCTCACTCTCAATTTTTCCGCCACCCCGTTTGAACAAATCCATTCGATAACTGAAGTGACCCTTTTCATCTAGCTGGACTGTTTCACCCTGAATTAGCAACTTTTGATCTTTTTGAGCATTCACTAATTCGCCCTCAAATTGTAACCCGGACATATTCTCGATTACACCCAGAACAGGGGTTTGTACTTTCCGAAACATGTCAGCGCCTTTACGCACATCCGCCAGAGCAATGTCCTGAGGTGTTGTTACAATGATGGCACCATCAATTTTTAATTTTTGCGTCAGGGTTAACTGCACATCCCCTGTTCCGGGAGGTAAATCCAGAACCATGAAATCCAATTCTCCCCACTGAACATCGTTAAAAAACTGCTCCGTCATCCGGGCCACCAGCGGTCCCCGCCAGACAACTGGAGTTTCATTACCACTAATGAAACCAAAACTCATCACTTTTATTCCAAACCGCGTCAGAGGAATCAATTTCCTGTCTTCAGATAAGCGTGGTTGTTTATTAATTCCAAAAATAATTGGCAATGATGGTCCATAGATGTCCAAATCCAAAAGACCGACAGAGTAATTCAAATCCTTTAATGCCAGAGCCAGATTCGCTGCAACCGTGGATTTACCAACGCCACCTTTACCGCTGGCTACAGCAATAATATGATGAACTCCCGCCATCGTTGCAATAGTCTGGCGTGGGCTAACCCCCATGGAAGCGGTTTCGCCCCCCAAGGCAAGTCGTATGTTAACCTCCCTAAATTGATTCGTTTCTTTCAGTCGTTTTTTGACTTCATTTACTACCGTAGTACGTTTTTCTTCATTCTGGGAGGTGATTTTCAGAATTACAGTCACAGATTCCTCTTCAATCTGAATGTCATCCACCATTCCGAAAGAAACAATGTCCCGGTTAAAACCAGGATATTTAACTGATTTTAATAGCGCTTCTATCTGTTGTTTATCCATAACTCATTCCTAAAAAAAACGGCTGTTTTTCAACAGCCGTTCAACAATCTTTTTTTCCTAGGAGTTAACCAATGTATTCACGATCAAAATAATCATAGTTCATTTTGATATATTTGTTCCATTCATCAGGGACTTCTCCTTCTTCGAAAATGGCCTCCACCGGGCATTCCGGCTCACAGGCACCACAGTCAATGCATTCTTCCGGATCGATATATAACATCTTTCCATCCAGATTATTCTCGTCGTAACCAGCTTCATCCCATTTATCTTTTGTGGGGTGAATGCAATCCACAGGGCAGACATCTACGCAAGCAGTATCACAGACTCCGACACATGGTTCAGCTATAATGTAAGCCATCATTAATCTCCTGTTAAATTATCGTTTTAAAAACTGCCGGTGAAATTAAGGTTCTTTTTCTTAAAGTTAAAAAGCCTTTTGGGCAATAATTTTACTGTTTCAACATCGCCGGAATGAATAAACATACAAAGCAAAATGTCCTGATTCTTTGGTTGGCCCAATTAATTTCCGGGATGGGAGATGCAATCTACCAAATTGCTCTTATGTGGCTGGTCTTGGATTTGACCGGTTCGGCTGTTATAACGGGATTGGTGGCTATGAGCGCTTATCTACCAGCAATGCTGTTTGGATTATATGCCGGTGTCCTTACCGACCGTTATAATCGCATGGGAATTATGATCATCTCGAATATCAGTCAAGCCCTCACCGTCGGAGTAATCCCTATAATCATCGCCTGGGGATTTAACGATGCTATATTAATTGGTCTATTAGCCTTTATCCGCAGCAGTTTCAGTACCCTGTTTCCTCCGGCATTTAACGCTTTTATTCCTACCTTGGTGAAAAAAGAACAACTGGTTAAAGTGAATTCGTTTCTCACTACTTCTGCTCAAATGGCCTACTTTCTTGGACCAGCATTAGCTGGATTACTCCTGGGGTTAATTCATCTTCAATATTTATTCGTTTTTGATGCCATCTCCTTCATGTTTGCCATTGCTCTGCTGGTGTTAGTTACTAAACCAGGATTATCACCTCCAAACAGGAATCAATTGCATCCCTGGGATGAATTAAAAAGTGGAATTAAATATGTTTTTAATCACCAATTTCTCGGTTTTCTTCTTTCACTGACCATTGTTAATAACCTGTTTATCATGGGGCCTGCAATTGTGGGGACACCCATTTTAGTGAAACAGGCTTTAAATGGAACAGCCAAAGAATATGCCTTTGTGGAAGCCGGCCTTGCCCTGGGAATGCTCATCGGCTCAGCGTTGGTTTTTAAGATTGGTTCTGTTTTTAAAAACGGAATCTTACTGACAATCGGAATGGTATTGGATGGACTCACCTATTCTATTTTCTATTTTGCCAATTCCGTTTCGACTGTATTCTTCCTGATAATAATGCATGGCATTGGAATCCCCATGATTACTATTTCCAGGACGGCTATTATTCAAAAACAAGCTCCCAATAACTTCCACGGGCGAATTTTTTCCATGGTACACCTGGCAGTCATCGGTATGACTGCTCTTTCTTCTGCCATGACCGGCATTTTGGCATCGATGATCGACATTCGAATCATTTTCATGTTCATTGGCCTCGGAGCGGCTGCTTGCGGATTCATCGGTTTAATAACGCCCTCTTTAAGAGAATTGGAATGAAATCAGCCCAACATCAAATCCTTTTTGTAAGGTTCACCACGTATCCTAACTTGTAGATTCCATTCAAGGATAAACATTATTTCAATAATGGCACAAAGACTTAATCTCGATAAATATGAATCGTGAAAATCAAATGCTGACGTTGGTAATTGATCAGGGGACCTCTTCTACAAAAATTTTTCTTTTTAACCTGAAGCATGAGCTGGTTTACACAGACCGCATCAAGCATTATCTCCATCACCCAACTCTTGCCCACTACGAAATAAATCCCTTATCCATCAGCGAAGCTTGCGCCCGTCTTTTAAAGAGGGCTATTAAATTCACAGAAGAGAAAAATCTAACAATCATTTCTTCCGGAATAGCGGTGCAACGGTCAACATTTCTGTTCTGGGATAAAGAATCTCTCCAGCCGCTCACACCGGCCCTCAGTTGGCAGGATAGCCGTGCTCAGGATATTGTCACTGAACTGCAACACTACCATCAACAAATCCAGGTAAAAACCGGGGCACCATTAAATGCCCATTTTGGGGGACCAAAATTCTTGCATTTATTGCGTAAAAACCAAAATCTGGCTTCAAAAATTGCCGCGGGAAAGGTTTATTTTGGACCTTTAAGTGCGTTCCTCACGCACTCGCTTACTGGGACAGCAGCAGTGGACGAATCCATTGCTTCCCGTACATTGGTCATGAATCTGAAAAATGCCAATTGGGATCCAGATTTATTAACTGCTTTTAATATGCCTATAGATTGTCTCCCTCCATTAGTACCGACCAATCATAATTTTGGTAAAATTCTCATCGATAACCATACCTTATCCTTGAAATGCGTAATCGGAGATCAACAGGCGGCACTGTTAGGACAAGGTGGTTGGAAAACCGGAAATACAGCCATGAATTTTGGTACCTCAGGGTCACTGCAAACCAACCTAAGCTCCAATCCAATTACAATAGCGGGCCTCATCAGCAGTGTTCTCTATTCATCTCCGGGGAATCGGTATTATTTATTAGAGGGCACGGTCAATGCCTGTAATGCGCTGTTTTATTGGCTGGAAAATAAATTCGATATCCCCCACCGGGAGATGCAGTGGACCCAACGATGCGAAAAGACAACTACTAATGGTATTTTTATCCCCGGTTTTTCCGGGCTGGCAGCACCTTACTGGTCTGATAAGCTTACGACAATCATGGAAGGTTATAAAAATCAAGACGATTTAAACGAAATTGTACGCAGTGGAATGGAATCAATTGGATTTTTGGTTCATGATATTTGGTGCCTAGTAAAAAAACACCTTGCTGATATTCCCCAGCGGGTAACCGCCAGTGGTGGCAGTGCCCGGAAACCTCTCTTACAGTTTATCGCTGATCTTACCAAACTGGAAATAGGTCACCTGCAAATGAAAGATCAAACCGCCCTGGGCATTCATTACCTCCTTTTAAAAAGCGAGGGAAAAGAAATATCTATTCCTGATTCTCTTTACGACGGAATCATTTCACCGCAAATGACTGAAGAGAATCGAGTCAGAAAAATAAAACGCTGGCGCGAAGGATTGACTAAAGCGGGCATTGTTCCAATTAGTTAAAAATACCATCTCATTCTAATAATTTGAATATTCCAGTGTTGATTGGCACGTGCTATTAAGCCTCAAAATGGCTTACAATCCTATTTTCCTGGGAGTCTCAATTTTTGATCTAGGTAAGCTTCTAATTCAGCCTGTTTAAACTCCCCAGCCACATAGCCGACACGCTTAAGGTTTCCCCGCTCAATAATGATATGAAAAGGGGTACCCCAATCCCGTCCATCTGCCAGTGATCTTCTCAAAAGATAATGTTGCGTTAAATGTTTTTTATCTTCTTGCTTTGCCCTTACCTGCCCAAAATAAACCGGCATGGGTAACTGGAACTGTTCCACAAATTTCATGGCGCCCTTCATAGTGGAATATTCCATTACAATGATTTGGTTCAGTCCTGAAGGATGATAAGACTGAAAGACCTGCTTAACCACCGGCGCTTCGAAACGACAATTGCCGCACCACTCCGCCATGTAGGATATAATTAATATTTTCCATTGTTCTTCTTTTTGTACTTCCAGCAAATTAACAGTATTTCCATTTGAATCCTGACCCAACAATGCAGGCAACTGCCCCAAATTCTGACCGTCAACTACCACCGTATCCAGATCAACCCATCGAATAGAGCTGCATTCATGTTCCGTGGTTTCCCCGAAAAGTACTACTGTAATTAAAATTGAAACTAAAAAATGGGGCTTCATTTATTTGTATCTTACAATAATATTATTTAAGTATGGGGTATCAATTCATTCAGTGAAGAAACGACGATCGTAGCTCCCGCTTGAATAATCGCATCCCGATATTGAAGTTTACGACATACAATCACACTTTGGGCACCACAGAGAAAAGCAGCTTTAGCATCGTTGGCTGTATCGCCTACAATCACCATATCTTCAAAGTAGTAAGCATGGGAATAGTAATCAAAAGCGCGCTTTATAGCAACTGCCGGCATTTCCATTCTGGAATTTACATCATCCCCAAATACACCGAAGGGAAAATACTCCTCCAAGCCAAATCGGTGAAGTTTTATCCGAGCAGTGGCTTGCATATTTCCCGTCATTAAACCTATGGCATGACCTTGAGCAATTACTAATTCCAAGAACCTTTTCCCATCCTCGTAGACAAACGGTTCATTCGATTGATTGAAGGCGGTATCAAGCCGTTGAATATAGATTGTCAATATCTGATCAATTAATACTTTTAAATTGCTATCATGAAAACCAATTTTAATTAGAGCCTTTTTCACGATAGCAGGATCCGTATATCCCGCAACATCTTTATAGTCCAGCACAGGTGATTTACCTGTCACATCCCTGATAATCCGGTCCAGCGTCATTCGGGATACAGATCCGGGAGATAACAGCGTGCCATCAATATCAAATAAGTATAGGGTATGATTAGAAGGATTTAGCATTCTAGATAATTTCCACCCCAGCCTGTGTCAGTTCATCTAAGGCTTTAGCCCCATCATAGGGGTGAATGTTCACGGCCCGGATCGCACTGGTGAGGACAAGCGTTTTAAAGCCCTTTTTTACACAATCCAATGCTGTAGTTTTAACACAGTAATCTGTAGCCAATCCGACAATAGTCACGGAGGTCACTTCGTGATTCTGAAGCCATTGGGTCAGATCCAGGTTGGTGGCTTTAAAAGCTGAATATCCATCATCCCGGTCCCCGGTTCCTTTTAGGAAAATTTGATCAATCTGCTCAGTATCCAAATCAGGATGGAATTCAGCGCCAGGAGTATTACAAACACAGTGAACTGGCCACTTTTTAAAATGAACTGTCTTTTCCGGATGCCAGTCTTTTGAAGCGATAACAAAATCAAACTGCACCATAATCGCGTTAATGAAAGGAACAATTTCGTTCCCCTGCGGTACCGGCAATGCCCCGCCAGGGCAGAAATCGTTTTGCAAGTCAACAATCAACAATGCCGTCATAAAATTTTACCTCCCGGAAATTTTTACGTTAAGAAGGCTTTGTCTCAAATCCAGCAGTTCTGGGCTCAAACCCACTTTGTAAATATGGGGATTCTCAAACCGCTTGTGTTCCATCGGCAAATGATTCAATCTTTCCCTTCGGTAGGAGGCTGCCGCTGTCACGGAAGTCACACAAAGAGGTTCTCCAGCTTTCATTACCTGGAAAAGAAGGGGTTCTCTGGCTAAGCCTTCAACACTGCATTGTTTTTCTGAAAACACGGGATGAAAAAGTTGCTCAGGTGGCTGGTTATCAAGCAGTTGAATGCCATCGGCGTAGAATAAACCCCTGGAATCGGAATAACGCATCACCTGTTTTACGCCGGGTAAATTGACTTTAGCAATATGATCCGATATTTTAATTGACGGCTCATTGTTAATCATCGCCAGCTTGTAAACACCGTCGAGGGCTGCGGTCGGTTGCCCTGTGATTAGATTTGTCCCAATACCAAAAATATCAATCGGTGCCCCCTGATCAATCAGACTGCGAATCAAATATTCATCCAGCTGGTTTGAGGCAACAATCTTCACATAGTTAAGCCCTTCGCCATCAAGCATTTGTCGAGCCGCTTTACTTAAATAAGCCAGATCACCACTATCCAGGCGAATCCCCTGGAGGCGATTCCCTTTCACTTCCATCTCCTTGGCCACTATAATTGCATTAGGGACACCGCTTTCGAGGGTGTTGTGTGTGTCCACCAGCAGAGTGCTGTTTTGGGGATACAGGTTCACATAGGTACGGAAAGCTGTCAATTCATCATTAAAGGACTGAATCCAGGAGTGGGCCTGAGTTCCAACGGGAGTCAGAGCATAGGCTCTGGCAGCAAATACATTGGAGGTTACATCAACACCCCCGATAACGGCTGCTCGTGACCCTTGAATCCCGGCCAGTCCCTGAGCTCGACGTAATCCGAATTCTGCAACCAAACGGTCACGGGCAACTTGGCGAATTCTAGCTGCCTTGGTTGCAATCAATGACTCATAATTCAAGATATTCAGTAGTACGGTTTCAATCAATTGCCCTTCGATTAATGTGCTTTCCACACGGACCAGTGGTGTATTGGGAAACACTACTTCTCCTTCTTTAACCGACCAAATCTGCCCCAGAAAGTGAAAGGACTGTAAAAACGATAAAAAATCAGATTCAAAACCTAAAGTATGGAGATATTCCAGATCACCAAGATCGAAACGAAACTGCTGGAGAGCGTCCAGCAAATCCTGGATCCCGGCAAAAATCGTATAGCCACCACTGAAAGGATGATCACGAAAATAATAATCAAAAACCGATCGTCGGTTTGCCATCCCGCTTAAATAGTAACCTTGAGCCATAGTCAGCTCGTAATAATCAGTATAAAGACCGGAGATCGGGATTTTAAAAGATGTCATTGTATTGGACAGAAAATACCTTAAAAATCCCATTCATCTCAATATGACAGGAAAATTATAAAAGTGTATTTACAGCCATAAGTAACGCTTCAATTTGTTCCCGATTATTGTAGGCCTGAACAGAGATCCGCAGGAAGTGGCGGCTTTCCCAGGCGAAAACAGGTATTTCAATCCGGTATTTGCTAAATAACATCTGACCGAAATCATTGGGATTTTTAACCGGGATTTCCACGCTGGCCATTTGACCCAACCAGGTTTCATCCCCGGGACACAGTGGTTCTGTACCGGTTAAATCCAGCAAACGATCCCGGGCTTCCCGAGTGAGTTTTCGACAATCTTTTTTGACTGTTTCAGTAAGATATTCATCCTGAAACTTTATCGCCGACGGAATGGTAAGATAAGCACTCAAATCACGGGTACCCTGCCATTCATGTTCGGCAATAAAGGCCGATTCATTATTTTTCCGGATCTCCAGCCCCCAACTGGTCACCAGCGGTTGAATCCGGGGTTGAACCTCCCGGCGAACATATAAGAACGAACAACCTTTAGGAGCGCAGAGCCATTTATGACAGGCACCAGTATAAATATCCGGATCAATTTCACTGATGTTTAATGGTATGTGACCAGGAACATGGGCACCATCGATGATTGTAAAAAGACCAAGTTCCCTTGCCCGGGCGCAAATCTCCTGAACGGGGAAAATCAAAGCAGTAGGACTGGTTATCTGGCTGATAAAGATTACTCGCGTTTTTTCTGACACTCCCGCTAAAAATTGATCAACAAAAGCCTCCCTTGTTGTGACTGGTAATTCAATTTGTCGTTGAATAAACCGGGTTCCAGTTTCTCCACTGAATTTCTTCCAAGCTCGCACTAAAGCACCATATTCATGATTAGTGGAAAGAATTTCATCTCCCGGTTCCAGTGTTAAACTGCGCATCACCGTATTCACCGCTGTCGTAGGATTGGGGACAAATACAAGATCATCCCCGGAACAATTCAAATAGGCTCCTAACATTTCCCGAGAGTTGCGAAGATGGTTGAAAATCTCATCCAGCATGAATCGAACTGGTTGCTGTTCCAACCGGTTTTGCCAATTCTGGTAACTTTCAAAGACAGGCCTCGGGCAGGCGCCGAAGGATCCATGGTTGAGAAAGGTGATCCTCCGATCTAAAAGGAAGCGTTGCTGCAAAACTAACGGGCCAGCGCGCCCATGGGGTCCCATGGAGGCAATAGTATTGGATCACGCTGGTAAATTTTCAATTCTTCAGCACTCACATATTTTTTATCTACAACTACCTCATAGGTATACTCATCAAACCAATTGTCAGCCATAATATCATAACCCTTGTCGCCCCGTTTTTTACCCCAACTGTTTTCGACCCGCCATTTCCGGGGATTCTCCAAATGATCTAAATCAACACCCGTGAACAACATAGCATGAGTCATTTGACTGTCGCCATATTCCAGACGATCGGCTTTGGACATCGGAAAAGTAGTTGAATAAAAAAGATCAAAATCGAATAAATCCATATCCATTACCCCCAGATCACGATGAAAGTGTTTACCAACGTCACAGCCAAACCAGACAGGATTATCATCCCTGATGGAAGCAACGGCTGCTTCTTTAAGCCGCTGTGATGGTAAATTAAGATAACGGATAATTTCACCTTCCGCAACATTACCCAGGTATTCAATTGTATAGACCTCCTGGTAAGTTTTATCAGACATGGGACAATTGATTAAACAGACATAATCTTCAAGATTCAAACCTACATGCTCTTTAAAAAATTGCACCGGTGTCAGTTTTTCAAAGCGATGAAAATGATCATCCTTATCACGAATTTGCCAGTCGAAATGCTCCGGTGGATTCCCCAGATTAATGGTAAGTAAACGGTACACGGTTCTAATCATTTCTGCTTTCATGGAACGTAGTTCAGGCATACTGGAACCATGAGCGTGCGCCTCCCGAAGCGTCTTGGCAAACTCCCTTAGTTTCCGCGTAATCATGCGGTTCATCCGCATTGATTTACTGGACTGATAACTCTCGGGCATTTCCGTCTTCGGAGCAACACCGTATTTCTCAATTAGGTTTACAAACATATGCCACTGGCCTCCATCCTGGATTGGATTCGCTAATAAATGCATGACCAGACGGCTGTTACGCGGTTTTTGCGTAGTGGAAATAATATTCTCCAGGAAATAATTAGCTTTTTCCAGTTTATCCCAAAACATAAAATAGCTTTGACTGAATTCGAATCGCTCCAGGTTATATTTACGGCCAAGATAAATCCGGAATAAGTTCAGGCCCGCGAACCCCCAACAACGACCACTGGATTTTTGATTGGTCACCGGCAATTGTCCACTGACCATCTCCGAAAAAGTGTGATCGATGCGCCGAAAGGTATCCCAGTTCAGAGCCAATTCTGTAATTTCACCCCGGATGGCGGCATTCCGGGCTAACTGTATCTGCGGATCATTTACAACCTGCCGACGATATTGATTGATGGTTTTAAGTAATAATTTCCCCTTCATAATAATTTCTTTCTTTATAAACAGTCGTAAATATATCAGCGCTTATTTCAGCAATTTAATCAACGCACGGACGCTGGGCTGCGCTCCGTTTTCTACAAACCAAGAAGGTAATTCCTTTAACCGGGTCTCCGCTTCTGAAAGTTCCTTAAAGTCACCCAAACAAATTATGAAACAACCCTGCTCGTTGATTTGTTTGGGAAGCAGAAAGAATTCATCGGAGCTTTGGAGTGCCTGGTATGCATTATGAATGGTACGCTCTTTACAAACATATTCCAGTACAATAGTATAATGTTCAACCAAAACTCGTTTTTCTTCAGCCCAGGCCTGGGCAGCCTCATGGAACAATTCTTCCGTGAACAGATTATCGGGACTCACTAATTCGGATGAAACAATTGTATCCGGTTCCAGTTGCTCTTCCTGCCTTTGATTCATCAGGGAATCTCCCGTTTCCTCTGTTGGCTCAGATTGCTCCGCCTCTTTATTGGTTACGGCTATTATCGCAGTATCCTGTTGAACTGTATCCTGAACAATAACAGGAGTTGTAACTGTATCAATCGGTACTACATCGCTAACGGCACTTTCAGGAATAGCAATAGTTGTTAAATCGCTCGTTTGCGGTTCAATAACTGTTGGTTCCTGTTCCTGAGTTGAATCCTCATCTTGATCTGAAAGGGTATCTATGAAACCAGAAACAACAACTGTCTTTCCATTGTTGGACATTTTCTTCATCGCCCCCGAAGGTGGATAATACCCCGTAACAATACTTACAAATTTTGCTACCAGGGAAGTCTCCGGGTTTATTTGATCTTGAATTGACAAGACTGAAACCAGGGCCAGGATTATTAATAAAGTAAGCGTTGAGGAACTAATTCCTTTAATACTTTTCAACAGGGAGGAAGTACTGCTATTATTTTCAGTTTCAGCCGGAGTTTCTGGTGATTTTGGAGCAATTTCTTCGCTATCACTCGTTTCGGTGACAAGTTCATCCTGACTTGCTTCAGGTTCTGTTGTTTCCTTTGTTTGTTCTGATGGCAATTCCGATTTTATTAAAATTGAATCATGCTCCGAATCATCTTCTTGTACATCATCTCCCTTACTAGTGTCCGGTTCTATTTCTGTTTCCTGCTTTTCTGTTTCATCTGTTTCATCCTTGTCCAATGGCGCCTTTTCCCCGGATGTTTTTTCCTCATCGATTGGTTCTAAACCAAGCATTTCTTCAATTTCCCGCTTTTCCTGGATGACCCGGTTCTGGTCCCCACCTTTTTGAAGGAGGGCATCCAAAACCTCCAGGGCCCGCTGGTACAACCCTCTGGACTTTAAATGAGTTACCATGGAAAAAGTGACCATATTGGAATCAACATCAATAGAATTGCTTTCCGTATCTTCAGTATCCGTCTCTGGTTTTTTTGCAGAATCTTCAACCAGTACTTCTTCCGTGGTTACTTCCGGTTGATCTTCGGTCTTGCTTTTGTTTTTATCATCGTTTTCAGAAGCTGCCGACTCAACTACCGCCGTTGCCACATCCACCTGATCAAATACCGATAAAATACTTTCCGGTTTTTCCTCCCGAAACTCCTCACCTGCTTTCAGATGAATAACCGGGCTATCAGGCTCAAATTGATCTGCCTCGATCATCTGTGCTAGCTGTTGCGCTAATTCCCGGGGTTTAAGCCAGCCGCTTCGGTCTATGTCCGGCATGGCAGCTCTGTTCTGGGGCGTATCAATTGTCTCTGGTAAAACAACAATGGAATCTATTTTCGTATCCTTGGTCTCTTTACTGATTGACTTAGTTAAAGCATGAACAGCAGCCTTTGAAACAGCATAGGCCGATGCTTCCGCCATTCCCTCCTCACCGGGCGTACTACCGAAATTGATAATTTTTCCAAAACCCTGTTTTTTCATCTGAGGTAAAATATTCCGACAACAGTTCAGTGTAGTAATAAAATTTATTGAGAACATATTTTTCCATTGGTCCATAGATGTCTCTTCAACCGGTTTCCCGGCCTGGAAACCACCGGCGGTATTGATCAATACATCAATTTGCCCGAATTTATCTAAAATTGACGTTATTATTTTTCGGGTGGTTTCACCATCAACCAAATCTCCTTCAACCGAGAAATGATTCGGTTCCGTCTCAGTCAACTCCAAGTTGGATCCATGTAGAACGGCAACCACTTTGGAACCGCGAGAGTGGAACTCTGTTACCAACTGGCTGCCGACTGCACCTCCGGCGCCCGTTATGACACAAACTGCTTGATTTAAATTCATTTTCTCCTCCTTGGCCATTTATTGATCCAAAGGATATCATGCTTATATTCAGTGGCTTTCATAGAAAAGATCGATTGTTTTTACTGACTCAATTTAACAATTTTATTGCGAACAAATTCTCGTAACTCTTCCACCGAGTAACCGGAATATTCTTCAAAAGAAAGAGGTTTCCCAAACTTTAGTTTCAATATCCCGGGGTTCAGACGCCAATCAGTCTTTCGTTTCGCTCGAAACACACCTCTTAAACCCACCGGTACAATAGTTACGCCTGTATTCAAAGCTAAATGAAACGGCCCTTTTTTAAAAGGCCCCATGGTTCCATCTATTGACCGGGTTCCCTCTGGTGCAATCATGAATGAAACACCATTACGAATTTCTATTTCAGCCAGTTCCAAACTACGAATAGCCTCATGAAGTTGGCTGCGTTTAATTGGTATAATACCATAACGACGAATTAAAAAACCCCAAATTAGCCAGGAAAATTGTTTATTAGCGCCCACAGCAGAAATATAGTGTGGTACTGCTGCCACCATCATGAATACATCAAACATGGATTCATGGTTGAATAAATATAAATACGGACCCTTTTTAGGGTCAGGCGGTACTCCATATAATTTTAGCCACTGGCCTCCAGCTGTTAAAATAAGAAAGCAAAAGACTCTTGCCAGCGGGTGGATCTTTTTAGGAGGAATAAATAAAAATACCAGTAAATAGATTAGGGCACAGATAAATGTTACTAAAAACCAAATCGGCCATAAACACATTGAAACGATTGTTCTATACACTAAATAACCTTTAATGATTCAACAGGAGTAAGTTATATTGCAGTTGTCATACCAGCACAGCAGTCTGTTTGTTAATTCATACATAGTTGTATATTACAATATTACTGCTTTAGTTTTGATTTGGTTATCATCCAGTGGAAGGAAGAAAGAACTTCTTTCACTTCATCCCTGCTTTCAAAGGGAATTTCACGATACAGTGATTCACCAAATTGATCTATTTTTTCTTCAATCTGCCTCTGAATTTCGTCACCATCAGGAGTAAAGGACACAATTATGGAACGCCCATCTTCAGGATTTTTATTTTTCTTAATCCAACCCCTTCGAATCAAAACATCTACTAACCTGGTGAGAGTGCTGTTATCCACGCCCATTCGTCTGGTTAGAGCGGTCATATCGATTCCTTCATCAGGAATTGAAGATAATAAAAGGATCTGGGTTAACGTCATCCCGGATGTTACAACCCGATCCCGGAATAAATACTGGAGGTCCAATAAAAATAGTTTAACTAATTCTCCAAATTCCATTATTGTATATTACAAATAATAATTTGGACTTACAACCAATCAGAAGAAGCGGATGGTTTTACCAACGATTTTTTCGAAAAGGAAAAGTGAATGCTTATCGAGGGATTTTATTTCCCTAAGGCAGTCAGTAAATCACGTTTATGTTCTTCCTCTTGAATAAGGATATCCTCTAAGGTGCGTCTCAAGCCATACTCCCGTAACTGCTCTGCCTGCCAGATTCGTTCTTTGTATCCATCTATGGCCTGTTGTTCTCCCCTCAAATCCTGTTCCAGCATTGTAATATTATCCGGTGATGCTACAATATTTTCAACCGCAACACTGGGAACTCCCCCCAGAAAAGCAATCTGGTCTGCGATCATCACAGCGTGAGCCATTTCTTCCTGTGAATGAATAATCAGCTCTTTTATTACACTCTCATATTCCGGACCAGTCATAACAGCACTATGCTGAATATACTGGATCCCGGCAGCATATTCCCACTCCAGATCTTTATTTAATGCTTTTAAAATACTTCCCAACTTCACAATCATAATTCCCTCCTGCTTATTTAATTAACCCTGGAACCATCCGGAATATCACCATCGGGTTCTAAAAGTACGACCTCACCATTAGCATCGGGTACACCCAGGACTAATACTTCCGAAGTAAAAGTGGCTATCCTTTTAGTCCCTAAATTAAAAATTGCAACGATTTTACGACCCTGGAGCCCTTCCAGAGAATAATTACCTACAATCTGTGCGCTGGACCATTTAATCCCAAAGGGGCCAAAATCTATTTCTAATTTAAACGCTGGTTTTTTGGCTTCGGGAAACTCTTCGGCTTTTAAAATTGTACCAATCCGAAGTTCTAAATTCGAAAAAGTTTTAATATTAATCATAACGCCAAAATTCTGTTATTCCGGAAGTGACCACAATCTGGCGGCGTGGGTTTCAAATCGATTAAGCATGGTCGCTGCCTGATTAGCATCCAGACCATGGCCGACAAATTGCTTATGGTCAGATTTAAATTTACCAATGAAGTACCATTGTCCCGGAATCAATATTTCACCATCCCGATACGGAGTAATCGGATCAGAGCCATTCACTCCGGTTGTGGGTCCAGCCATGGAAACCGTATTAACGATGCCATCATTTTCAAACCAGGTTGAATCGGTTGCTGAACCGTCGGCCCAATAGGCTTTTTTCATTCCCATGAGCCGGGCATTGGCCCGGAGAATAAAGCTCATACCCTTATTAGGAACATATCGTCCCGTGGCGGAATCCAGAACAGTGCTGCTGGTGGCAAACGAAAAGTAATAGACACCTGGATCCGCTGTCAAAAAAAAATTCAGCTCCCGGGCACCCTCCAGACTCAGATCCCAGGCACTAATATTTTTTGTTTCCCAGGCTGGATGATTACGCATACGTCGAAAATAATCCATCCACATTTCATTGGGTCTCCGGTTAAAATCCCATTGTTCAAGATCAAAATTATAAAATCCATTCCCAATGACGGCTGCGACAGCAATAAAATCCTGAAGAAAAGGAACTGTATTAACTACAATATCCGACAAGGTAGTACCATTGTGAGGGGTAGAAATAGTAGTAATAGACTTGACCCAACCTTCATGCAGTTGTCCCAATAAATCACTTTTTTCCGGGTTTCCAAGAGAATCAGTCATAACATTGGTAAGCAGATATTGCAGCATTCTTATTGTCTGCCCTCCCATACTATGTCCAACCAGATGCACTGGATGGTCACTATCCCATTCAGGATAAAGTCCTTCATAAACTTTATTTTCTGGCTTCTGAATCAGGCCATATTCCCGGGAATGATTCTCACCATAATCTACCTGCCCACCTTTGATCTGATAAAATAATTCCACAGCGCGATCCCAGTTTGAAGATACCGGTCCCACTGAAGCAGTATAGACTGTATAGCCCTGATCCACCAGATATTGTTCAATATCGTATTTACCGCCCCAATAACGGTAATTACCCATCTCATCCCGACCCCAGCCCATAAATCCGTGGACCAGAATAATTGGATATTGGTTTTCTGCCAAGGCCTGCACCGATAAACAATACAAACACAAAATTGTGCTAATAGTTAAACGAATGTTTTTCATGGAATAAATCTACAATAAACCTATTAGACGATTCAGTGGAAAAGGTCTTAGTTAACCACAAATAGAAATATTTATCAACAGCGCCGTGGATATTGATTAAAAGACATTAGTAATAAAAAAATTTCTTTTTCTTAATATTTACTCTGACCTATTATTAACGAAATATTTCATCTGAAATTTTTACTATCCGCAGATAAAAACATTATTTTATGAGTAAAAAATTAAAGCAGCTTACTTGGCCTTTAATTAATTATTTAGGCGCTCAAAAGGAACGATGTAAATTTTCAAAGCCACCCATAATTCTTGGTGGTTGTGCTCGATCCGGAACAACCATGTTACTGGCAATCATAGCCGCCCACCCTGCAGTATTCGCCATCCCTACTGAACTTCGCGCCATGACTAACTGGGTGGCGGTAAATTCAGACGGAAGTAGCAATTTTAAACCCAGTCGCATGGACCGGATTTATCGCCATTTTCTGCTCCACCGAATTCCAAAACAATGTATTCGATGGTGCGAAAAGGACACCATCAACCTCTGGTATATCGATAAAATACTAGCCTATTTTCAAAATCAGGTAAAATTTATTCATATTATCAGGGATGGGCGAGATGTGGTTACTTCCAAACACCCAAAAGAACCGGATAAATACTGGGTGGACCCAAACCGATGGGTCAACGACATGAGAATTGGATTAAAATATGTTTCTCACCCCTCCGTCCATACTATTAAATATGAGGATCTGGTTTTGAACTTCCAGACAACGGTAGGAAACTTAATGGATTTTATTGGTGAAGAATTTCATCCCAACTTGAATCTCTGGCATCAACATACAACTATTAAACGTTCGAAAGCCTGGTTCACTCCGGTACAGGCGACCCATGATAATTCAATTGGTCGTTGGAAAAAACCAACTCATCAGGAGCGCATTAAAATAGTGATGGGAATTCCGGGAGTAGAAAAAATGCTCCAACAGTATAAATATATTTAGTCTTCTCGGACCGTAACCGGTAAAAGGCACCTCCTTATTGATTGTTGTTAATATTAAGAACACACCGTTTCAATCAGAGCAGCAAAAACCTCATAGGGATCCATATTTGCAGCGGGGCGACGATCTTCAATATAACCGTAACCATTGAGGGCCGTATGCATGGGAATCCGTATTGAAGCGCTGCGATCCCGAATCCCGTAGCGGAATTCATTGATTGAACAGGTTTCATGAAGTCCTGTTAACCGTTCTTCGTTATGGGCACCATAAACGGCAATATGATCCTCGTGTTTCTGCCCTAATTTTTTACATGCGGTTTCAATCGCATCCATTCCATTTACCGGTGATCGCATTCCCTTGGTACTAAAGTTAGTGTGGGCCCCGGCGCCATTCCAATCACCAGTAACCGGCTTGGGGTGCAGAGTTGCGTTAACTCCATAATCTTCCGCAATCCGGTACAAAATCCATCGGGCTAACCAAAGTTGATCCCCCACTTCCAGTGGACCCGATGGCCCGATTTGAAACTCCCACTGACCCGGCATAACCTCTGCGTTGATTCCTGAAATAGCTATTCCGGCCGCTAAACAGGTATTCAAGTGTTCCTCAACAATGTTACGCCCAAATACCTCATCAGCCCCCACACCACAGTAAAAAGGACCTTGGGGGGCTGGATAACCCCCATCAGGCCATCCTAAAGGAGAACGACCTTTAAAAAACGTATATTCCTGTTCCACCCCGAACCAAGGTTCATGTTCTTTGTATTTTTCAATAATGGCAACTAATCCAGCTCTGGTATTGGAGCGATGGGGATTACCATCCGGGTTACGGACTTCATTCATGACTAGAATATGATTACCGCCCCGGATTGGATCAGAAACAAAAAACACCGGTTTGAGCATACAATCGCTGGTATGGCTTTCTGCCTGAAGGGTACTGGAACCGTCAAAACTCCACACTGGGATTTCTTCAACATTGGAAACAGGGCCATTAAGAACTTTCGTTTTTGAACGCAGTTTGGCCGTGGGTCTATGGCCATCCATCCAAATATATTCTGCTTTAATTTTCTCCATTTATACTTCTCCTGAAATCCGATTTAATTATTAAGTTATATTTAAATTCAGTAAAACATCCTCTTTATAAGTACTCATTACCACTGAAGTGTGGGTTCTAATCACACCAGGCCAAGATTGAATTTCCAGCAGTAACCGCTCCAAAGCAGACGAATTCAATACCCGTACTTTCAACAAATGACTACCTTCTCCAGTCACGGAATGACATTCAAGAATAGCCGGATTATCCACAGCCTTGCTGACAATTTCCTGGTAATGTTCCGACGAAGAACTCACTAAAGTGATAAAAGCAGTTAAATCAAATCCCAACCGTTTAAAATCCAATTGCGCCGTATAGCGTTTAATAATACCACACTCAACCAGTTTTTTTAGTCTTTCAGTTACAGCCGGAACCGACAGCTTAACGGCAACAGCAATTTCACTGGCTGTGACCCTCGAATTTTGTTGTAATAGCATAAGAATCGCCCGGTCCGTTGTGTCAACCATGACTTAATAATAATAAAGAAAATTAAATCAAAGCAAGAATATTTTAATATTTTAATCAATAATTACTTAATTATTTAAGTAATTGCTATATTTTAACTAAAGTTTTCAATAATTAACAGCCATACCTAAACTAATGGCTAAACCGCCAGACTGATAAGAGAACACGCCTACATCAAATGCCATTTCACCATTGTTGAATCCAAGCCCAAATCCGGTCCTGCTGAAAAGATTCTCCACAGTGTTAAATTTCTGCCCCTTATCAGATGAAATACCCCACTTAAACTGAATTACATTGTTTATATTGAAAATACCACCAATGCTCAATGTTAAATCTTTATTTCTGAATGTTTGCCGTAAATCAATCCCAAATTCCAAGGGTAAATGTGCCAATTGCCTCCCGTAGGAAATTACGACAGCCCCGGGCAAATGGTTCTTTCTACTAGTATAAGACGAGATCACCGTTCCCAGATTTGAAACACGGATTCCCAACCGTCCTGGGATCTTCTGAAAATTGACAACTAAACCAGGTGTAAATACCATTGCTATTGCCTGAGATTTCTCCAGACTGCTGAAGAAAACACCGGTGGTTACACCCAGGGCACCACGATCGCCCAAAACTTTTCTGGCCCAGGAGAGTAAAAATTGCAGATCCCCGGAGGAATATTCTCCGGTTGGTTCATTATTTTCATCCCGACCCTGGAAAATGCCGTAGCCCAAATGTTTAACCCTGACACCAATGAACTGCTGGGAGTGGAACAAATTCAGCATAATAGACTCGGCCCTAATACCGGCGGGATATTGAATCCAGCTCAACCTGAAACGGTTATTTAAATAGGGTAGGAGCGCCGGATTATCAAATTCACTGATGCCTGAAATCAACATGTCACCAGCGCCGGAGGTCATTAATGTCTGTGTATGATGCCAGCTGTCGAGTCCGGGAAATTCGCCTTGCCCTGAAAGATCAACCACTAATAAAACAATTAAAATTTGTTTATATCCGATCATAGCAATGAGACCGGATTTACATCAATGTTTAAGCGTGTCGAGTGGTGAATTTTCATGTTCTCATCATCGAGCAACTTCTTAGAAAGGAAACGATGTATTCGTTTTCCGTCCGGGTCAACTACCTTTGAGGATTTTAATACTATCTGCATCCTGAACCGGTTTCGCAATTTTTCACGATAGCAATAGGCTGGGCCAAGAATATCCAGCCCTTTATATGGATTAGTTAAATAGTTTTTGACCTGCTTTGCTGACTTTTCGACCGCCTTTCGCGACGGGTTAGACAACTCAATTTTAACAATCCAACTGAATGGTGGATAATTCAATTCTTTCCGTTCATTGAGAGCAATATTATAGTATTTCTTTAGATCAAGTTGTGTAGCACACTTAATGACTATATCGTCCACATTATAGGTTTGGACAATCACTTCCCCTGGTTTACGTCCACGTCCGGAACGTCCCGCTGCCTGATAAATCAATTGAAAAACACGTTCTCCGGAACGAAAATCCGGTAAAAAAAGCCCTGTATCAGCATTAATAATTCCCACCAGAGTAGCGTTGGGAAAATCAAGCCCTTTGGCAACCATCTGGGTTCCTAACAAAATATCAATCTGGCCATTGGCAAAGCGTTCCAGCAGAGCACTAATACGGATACCCGAGTGGGCTGTATCCACATCCAGCCGTTCAATCCGGGCAGATGGAAAAGCATCTTTTAAGGACTCTTCTACCCGCTGGGTACCAATTCCCGCTAAGCGTAAATTTGCACTACTGCAAGCATGGCAAACATCAGGTAAATGCTGGCTGGTATAACCACAAAAATGACACTGTAAATATTGGCCCACCTGATGATAGGTGAGTGTAACCTGACAATTAGAGCACATTTCAAGAGTTCCACAGTCTTCACATTTAAGAATTGGCGCGTATCCCCGACGATTCTGAAGCAGAATAACCTGTTCCCCTACGGCTAAGCGCTGATTGATTTTCTCGATCATCATTCTGGAGAGACCTTGTCCGTAGAATCCCGTTTCCTCTGCTTCCTGGACCATATTTACCACGTGAACCAAGGGATAGGTGGAACCGCCGAAACGATCGGGAAGATGCAAATAACCAAATTTTGACTGAACCTGATTGAAATAGCTTTCCAGGCTGGGGGTAGCACTGGCTAAGATAACAGTTGCCCCATGGATCTTCCCCCGCATTAATGCCACTTCCCGGGCATGATAACGAGGGTCTGGATATTCCTGTTTATACGAATGTTCCTGTTCTTCATCCACAATAATAAGACCTAGGTTTTTCAGGGGTGCAAAAACAGCTGATCGGGCGCCAATGACAACTTTGTAATTCCCGGAACAAATATTTTTCCAGGTCCAAGCCCGGGCAGCCTGGGTTAATTTCGAATGCCAGAGAGCAACCTGATCTCCAAATACTGCCATGAAACGGCCAGCGATTTGTGGTGTAAGTGCGATCTCTGGTAATAATATTATAACCGTCTGATCCTGGTTGAGAGCATGGAGAGCTGACTCAATATAAATTTCAGTCTTCCCGCTACCAGTCACGCCGTGGAGCAAATAAGGCTGAAAGCTCTGTTTTTTCAATGCAATCCGAATATTGTTTATAACTACCTGTTGATAATCGGTAAATCGTATTTTTTTATGAATAGGTTTAAAGGCAAAATCAGTCAGCTTCGGTACCAGCGGTTCTAGAGCCAGTTTCACCAGTCCCTTCTCAGCCAATCTCCGACATACAGCCAGCGGGTTTGAAACCAGTGATTGAAATTCAGATACTGGCACATATGCTTTGCTCTGCCTTAAATGTTTGATTACAAGCGCCTGGGCTTTCGCACGTTTCTTTATTGCTTCAGGGTCTATCACGGGTGATATCAACTTTACCTTTGACTGTGTAGGTGGGGAATACCGTGTTGAAAGATGAGCAGGCAAAGCAGACCGGGCAACCTGGCCCAGAGGTGTAAAGTAATACTCGCTTAACCACTGGAGCAGTTTCCATAATTCTGTATCCAGCACTGGTTGATCATCGACAAGAGAATCAATCCATTTCAAAGCCCCGGAAAAGTCGGACTTCTTATTGACGCTCACCACTATTCCCTGCGATTTCCGCGCTCCAAATGGTGCCGTAACTCGGACACCCACCTGAATCTGCTCCATTAGTTCAGGAGGAACTTTGTAGGTAAATACCCGATAGCTGGAGATGGGAAAGGCAATATCAGCAAACATGGTTATTAAAGATAGATGTTGGTTTAAACTTTTGGCAATAAAATGTTAGCTGACTGGGCATCAAATTCTGGTTATCGATCAAGGTAATCCTGGAAGAGTACTTGCAGGTAGGCTTTTCCCGGGGAAAACTCTTTTTGTCCCCCAGCAGTACTACTAGAAGGATTCAGGATAATATCCTTTTTGTTGCGATAATCGTAAAGAAGGGTGACGTCTGGAGATATCCAACCAAATCCTTCATTAAAGACATAAAATGCAAATTCCGAAGTGGTAGAGTTCAACAAATCTTTTCCGTACCTGAAAGCACTATAATCAAGACCCAACTGTTTTAACAAAGTCACGGCGAAATCTGTCTGGCTCCCTATTTTCTGGACTCGCCGTCCACGCCAATCCGGTTTAATAACCGGGCCATAAAATACAAGCGGTATATGGTAGCGATCCGGAGACCATTGGGAAAGGGGTCCTCTGTTCAGACGAAATCCATGGTCTGAAAGAAAAATAAACAGTGTATTATTAAAAAAAGACATTGCTTCAAACGCCTTGATAAAATTACCTATCGACCGATCTGTGTAGACCACTGAATTCTTATACAGCGATTTTTGATTCCGACCTTGAATAACAGTTTCCATCGGTACCTCAAACGGTTCGTGACTGCTCAGAGTCAGAACAGTAGTAAAGAATGGAGACTGCATCATTTTTAAATCTTTAAGCACCCGGTTGAATACAACATGATCATGGGCCCCCCATTTGGAATTCATATCTTCAGGATTAAACTGATTTTTATCTATAATAGACTGATAGCCACTATTTAATAAATAGGATTTAATATTGGCAAACTCTGTTTCACCACCATAATAAAAGCTGGTGCTGTATCCGGCATTTGCCAGAATCTGTGGAAGAAATGCAAGAGTTTGTGTTTTCTTTGGTTCTTTGATAATCGAGTTTCTGGGCTGGGAGGGGAAACCGCTTAATATAGCTACTAGACCCCTGTCAGTTCGATTCCCGGTAGCGTAGATATTGGGAAATAGAACCCCTTTTTCCACCATGTTGTCCAAATTAATAGTCAGCTTTGAATTTTTACCACAGACGGAAAGGAGATCCACTGACCATCCTTCCAAAATTACTAGAACAATATTAGGATGTTTTTTATTCAATATATTCAGTACGGGCTTCCCGGAGCCAACTGAATACAGCGAATCAATTTGATGCTCCGCTATTTCCCCGCTCATGAAAGAGTAAGGATTTTGACCATTCGCCTTGGTGAAACTATACCCCAAATTCCAAAGCGTATTTACTGCAGCCTGATTCAAAAACGGACGGGGAGAAAAATACGCAAAACTCTGATTAATAGGTGCCAGTTGCACACCACCTCTTAATCCAATAATCAGAATTACCAAAACAGTGACTATTTTCCCAATACTTATAAAGAAATCTTTTAGATTGTAACCTCGTTTAGGATTTGACAATGGTGTTACCCTATTTACCAATTTCTGGGCCAACAAGAGAAACCACCCACAGAAAACTATTAAAATCAACAATAGCGTAACCATGGGAGAAGATGACACTGAGGCCCATGCTTCCATAGGATAATGTAAGTAGGAAATGGCAGTGGTATTGATTTTTACACCCCACTGGCGGTAAAGCTCCAAGTTAACGATCATGAGAATTGAAAAAACCGGGACTGTCAGATAAAAATAGGCTTTTAAAAAAACTTTGCCCTTTTGATTGGGGATAAACAGCGACCAAGCCCAATAGAAAAATGGTGGCAGAAGTAAGTAAAAAGCTGTTGATAAATCCAGCCGAAGAGCGTGAATTAAAACGGAAAGCAGTTCGCCTACGTCTACCGACCCTTGTGAAGACAAATTATAGGTCACGAACAGAATTCGTTCCATGAGAAAGAAAATTATCCAGAACACTATTATTCTCAGAAAATAGTTTATCTCATCTCGAAATGTGGTTTTACCCAAAGAGAATAACGATTGAATGTCTTTATACAAGCGATTCCATTCTTAATTAAAACAGGATATATTAAGAATAGCTAAAATAAAAACCCCCGTTAAAATAATCTTATAACGGGGGCTAAAAGAACTACTCGAGAAATCGTTATGCTTTAATAACGTAAACTTTCACTTCCTGGTTCAGTCCGGTAGTTACTTTCACGGGTACGTTATAAATACCAAGAGATTTAATTGGTTCTTCAAGAAGAATGGCATGACGATCAATATTAATCCCCTTTTCTTCCAGTGCTTTGTGAATATCCTGAGATGTAACAGAACCAAACAATCTTTCTTCACCACCAACTTGTACTTCAATGGTAAGTTCAATTTTCTTTAATTGATCAATTAATTCGTTGTAAGCTTTTAGCTCCCGTTGGGCGCGGGCAGCAGCAACACGCTTTTTTTCCTCTGCAATGGCAAGATTACGCTTGGAAGCCCGGAGTGCCAACCCCCGGGGGAACAAAAAGTTACGGGCATAGCCCGGCTTTACACCGATAATATCCCCCGCAGTACCTAATGTTTCCACGTCCTGTAACAGAATCACATCCATGGTAATACCTTTCTCTGTTTTATTAGCCTATCAAAAGAAAACGATTAGTTTTCAACGCTGGTATTGGTATAAGGCATTAAGGCAATGTTCCGGGCCTGTTTGATCGCTTTAACCAATTTACGATGCATTTTGGCACTAGTGCCGGTTACCCGCCGAGGCATTATTTTACCCTGGTCGGTGATAAACCGTCTCAACAGCTTCACATCCTTGTAATCAATTTCAGTAATGCCATTTTCTTTAAAATAGCAGAATTTTTTTCGTGTTTGAAATGTCATGTTTTACTCCTGATCCACTTCCTTCAGAATTTCTTCCGATTCTTTAACATCAATTGCTTCGTTGGTGGGATTCTCCTCTGATTTGTTATCATTTTCTTCAGTAGTGACTTCTTCCCTTTCTTCATCTGCTTTTAGATCATCGCCAGGTTCCACCTTCGGTGCTTGCGAATCCTCAACCGATACTTTTTTTACCGTTGCTTCGCTATCATCGAAAACTTCTGGTTGACTTTCTAATCGAACCGTTTGATTGCGCAAAATGGCTTTATTTAACACCATAAAACGCTCAAAATCCGCCATCCGGGCCAGGTTTTCCGTTTCGAATTGAAGCAGAATAAAAATACCATACTTATGTTTCTGAATCGTATAGGCTAACCGTTTTTTCCCCCAAACGCGGTGATTAATTATTTTAAATCCATATCCCGTCACTTTTCCCGCCACCTCATTCATCAAATCGTTAAGACGTTCCTGTTCAAAGTTTGGATTTACAATATACAGTGATTCGTAGTACCTCATTATGTCTCCTTTTATACTAGGCAATCAAGGGTGCAATAACTAATGACACCACTGACATAAGCTTTATTAAGATATTCAGGGATGGACCAGATGTATCCTTAAAAGGATCACCAACCGTATCACCTACAATTGCTGCCTTATGGGCGTCAGAACCCTTACGATACATTTGGCCATTGATTTCGATGCCTTCTTCAATCATTTTCTTAGCATTATCCCAGGCGCTTCCAGTATTGGACTGAAAGATAGCCATTAAAACTCCGGCAACGGTTACTCCTGCCAGCAAACCACCTAGTGTTTCCGCCCCAAAGATGAACCCGACCGCCACAGGTGTGGAAATAGCCAGTAAGCCCGGGAAAATCATCTCTTTAATCGCTGATTGGGTCGAAATTTCAACACACTTGCCATACTCAGCTTTCCCGTGCGCTGCATCAAATATTTTCTGGTCCTCCGCTGACCATTCTTCTCCATCTTTATATTTATTCATCACCACCAAAGCAGCAGCCAGTTCAGGAATATTCTTGAACTGGCGACGAACTTCTTCAATCATAGTCATAGCAGCCCTGCCGACCGCTCCCATAGCCATTGAACTGAATAAAAAGGGTAACATACCCCCAACCAGTAAACCGGCCATTACCTGCGGATTGGAAATATCAATTGTTTTAATTCCCGCTTGTACCATGAAAGCCGCAAACAGAGCCAGGGCCGTCAGAGCAGCAGAGCCAATGGCAAATCCTTTTCCGATCGCAGCAGTGGTATTCCCAACGGCATCCAGTTTATCGGTACGGATTCGGACTTCAGCCGGTAAATCAGCCATCTCAGCAATGCCACCAGCATTATCTGAAATAGGCCCGTAGGCGTCCACCGCCAGTTGAATTCCAGTATTCGCCAACATTCCCAGAGCGGCCATGGCAATCCCATAAAGACCGGCAAAGTAGTAAGATCCCATAATTCCTGCGGCTAACAATAATATCGGAAAGGTGGTAGACTGCATTCCTACACCCAGTCCAGCGATTATATTAGTGGCAGCACCAGTCAACGATTGTCTGACAATGGATCTGGTTGGCTTATTATGGGTTCCGGTATAATACTCAGTGATCGCACCAATTCCCAGGCCAGCCACCAACCCGATGATTGTTGCCCAGAAAACACCTAACTTGGTATAAACGGTACCATTCAGGTTGAACTCAGCCGGTAAAAATTGATCAATCAACAGGTAAATAACAGCAATCATTATGATGGCGGAACCAAAATGTCCCCGGTTTAAAGCTCTTTGCGGATTGCCTTCTTCTTTTACCGAAACCATAAATGTTCCTAATATGGAGACAACAATTCCGGCAGCGGCAATCATAAGTGGCAGAAAAACAAAGTTTAATTCAAAAACTCCGGACACTAAAATACCTGCACCTAAAACCATAGAACCGACAATAGACCCCACATAAGATTCGAACAAATCGGCCCCCATACCGGCAACATCACCAACATTATCACCAACATTATCAGCTATTGTAGCGGGATTCAGGGGATGGTCTTCAGGAATACCCGCTTCCACTTTACCCACCAGATCAGCACCCACATCAGCAGCCTTGGTATAAATCCCTCCGCCTACTCTTGCAAACAAAGCTATGGAGGAGGCACCTAAAGAAAATCCGGAAATAACAGTAAGGATTTGATTGTAATCTCCATCAAAGTAGGATTGGTAAAACACAAATAAAATACTTAATCCAAGTACCCCCAGACCAACGACAGAAAGGCCCATGACCGACCCACCGGCAAAAGCAATTTGTAGAGCCGAAGCCAACCCGGTACGAGCAGCTTGGGTTGTTCGGTTATTGGATTGGGTTGCAACCCGCATTCCCAAAAAACCGGCCAAACCAGAAGCCAGGGCACCTGTCGTAAATGACAAGGCAATTAGGGCGCTTGATCCTTCTCGGCCTGCATTAGCAAAGCCCAGTAACAGGGCAACGGCAATTACAAAAAATATCAAGACTCGATATTCAGCTTTTAAAAATGCCATGGCACCATCAGTAATATTTTTACCGATCTCTTGCATGCGTTCTGTACCCTGGTCCAGTTTACCAATCCATCTCGTCCTCCAAAAAGCATATAGCAATGCCAGAACTCCGGCAGCAATAATCAACCATTCATTCAGATTCATTTCCTATTTCTCCTACTATTCCTCTGGTTCAATGATTAAACGTATTCATCGCATTTTCAAGCCCCTGTTTCAAAATGAATTCCGCTGCATCGGCAGCGGTCTGTACCATTTCTTCTGCCAGAATCTGATCGTGCGGACGAAATGGTCGGAGAACATAATCCTCAGCAGGCCGTCGTTTACCACTGGCAGCGATACCAAATCGAAGCCGTGGAAAATGGGTGTTCCCTAAATGGTAAATTACTGATTCCAACCCACGGTGACATCCGTCTCCACCACCAGGTCGAATCCGCAATCGCCCTAATGGCAAATCTACATCATCAACAATAATCAGTAATTTATCCAGACTTAAATCCCAGAATCGAATTACATCTTTAACAGCTGTACCACTTATATTCATACCGGTTGTTGGCTTTACCAGAAGCGCATCCTGCTGTTCAGCTTCTGAATATAGAAAGTTTCCCTTCCCAGGCTTATAGTGGACTTTCCAACGATTGGCCAGTTCATCCACGACCCAGTAACCAGCATTGTGTTTCGTAGCGGCATATTGTAACTCGGGATTGCCCAATCCAATAAAGGCAATCATATTTATTCTGAGGATTCCCCCGAGTCTGTCATCTGGGGTTGTTCCTCTTCTGTCGGAGCACCTTCTGCCTCAACAATTTCACCTTCAATCTCTTCTTCTACCGGCACTTCTTCAATTTCAGCTTTCGGCGGACTAATGATTGCAATTGTTGTCTCAGCCGGTGTAGCCAGCGAAATATTACCTTCAAGTGCAATTTCTCCAGCTGTCATGACTGCATTCATCTCCAGATTCGAAATATCAATCACAATGTGTTCCGGTACTTCACCTGGTAGACACTCAATTGCAATTGTTGTCGCTACTTGGGTTAAAATTCCTCCCGCTTTGACCCCGATGGCATCACCTTCAAAGGCCAACGGTATGGTAAAAGTCATTTTTTCAGTTCGGCGGACGCGTTGTAAATCAACATGAATAATCTCCTCTGTCACCGGGTGATATTGAAGCTCTTTTATCATGGCATAAATTGTTTCACCACCAACTGAAACTTCGAAGACATGCTGTCCTGAATGCAGGGCATGATTAAGCACTTTATGGTCAATGGCAAGACTTACGCTGTCCCGCCCATGATAGTAAAAGTTGGTCGGGATTTTGCCAATCCGACGCAGTGCCTTGGCAGCACTCGAGCCAGAGGTTTTTCGATCTTCAACTTCAAGTTTAAAATAGGACATAATACCTTCCTTATTAAAATTCGAACAGTGCGCTGACAGATCGGCCTTCGTACACACGTTGGATGGCCTCTCCAAAAACATTGGCAACTGTCACAATCTCCATTTTATCTAATTTTTTTTCATCCGGGATTGACACTGTATCAGTGACAATCAACTTTTTTATAACTGAATTCCTAATCCGATCTACTGCAGGATATGAAAGAATCGCATGGGTGGCAGCAGCAATAACACTGCGGGCACCATTAACCATGGCAGCTTCCACCGCATTAACGACAGTACCGGCAGTATCAATCATATCATCAATAATAAGGACATCTTTACCTTTCAATTTTCCAATTAAATGCATGACTTCGGCTTCATTGGGAGCATACCGTCTTTTATCGATTAAAGCAAAATGCATCCCCAACCGTTTAGCATAAGCCTGGCTCATGCGCGTGGAACCAACATCCGGTGCCAGTACCACTGTTTCCTCAGGGTTTAAATTCTGTTTTTTCAATGCATCCATGAGAACCATCCGACTGTACAAATGATCAAAAGGAATAGTAGCAAAACCCTGAATCTGTGTGGAGTGAAGGTCCATGGTAATAATCCGGTCAGCGCCGGAAGCAGTAAGTAAATCAACCATAACTCGGGAAGAAATTGGCACTCGTGGCGTATCTTTCCGGTCCTGACGTCCATATCCAAAATAGGGCACGACAGCTGTAACCGTGTTGGCTGATGCTCTGACAGCCGCATCCAGAATTAAAACCAATTCAAGAATATTCTCCGCCGGACTGTTTGTAGGTTGAATAATAAAAACGTCGCAGCCCCGGATATTTTCTTCAAACTTCACCCACAGTTCACCATCGGCAAAATTGGTGATTGTCAGTGGTCCCAAATCCAGATCCAGCGAAGCGGCAATTTTCTCTGCCAATTCAGGATTACTGCGTCCTGTAAATAGTTTTAAACTAGTATGTTGCATAATTATCTGGCTGGGGTGCAGGGACTCGAACCCCGACTGCCGGAACCAAAATCCGGTGTCCTACCTTTAGACGACACCCCACGGTAAAAAAGGTGAATTCCTGATACAAAACATGGATGATTAATTGGTAGGATGTGCCAGAACGGTCTTATAGTGAGGTTTAAATGTAGACTCGGCCTCCCTGGCGGTGGCTTCATCGTCAAAAATCCCAAACACAGTCGAGCCGCTGCCCGACAGACTGGCAAACCCTGCACCTGAATCAAGCAACTTCTGCTTAATAGTTCCAATCTCCGGATACGCTGGAATCACAATTTTTTCAAAATCATTTTTAAAAATCTTCAACGCAGATATTTCTCCGCTGAAAAAGCGCGCAAAGTTAGACATTTGACCGGAGGTCTCCAAAATATTTTTAACCGCCTGGTATGCCCAGGCCGTGGAAATCGAAAACGATGGTATTACCAATAAATAAACACCATTTACAAAGTTATTCAACGGTGTTAATCGATCCCCAATTCCTTCCCCAACCTGGGTCCCACCGTTGATAAAAAAGGGTACATCCGCGCCAATGAGCAATCCAATTTGTACCAATTCATCGGCTGAACAATCCAATTGAAAAATCTTACTCAGGGTTTTCAAGGTAACCGCAGCATTGGCGGATCCACCGCCCAATCCCGCTCCAACCGGAACTTCCTTGTTTAACCGGATTACTACACCACCTAATTCGGGAAAATGAGATTTCAACACTTCGTAAGCCCGGTGACAGGTATTAGTTTCATCCACGGGAATCCAGTTTACATTGGAAGTGATATGACACCCGTCAGCTGCCTTTTTAAAAACAATCTTATCACTGAAATCCAATTCCTGGTAAACAGTTTCAATATTATGGTAACCGTCAGTACGGGTATTGAGTACTCGCAGTCCAATATTTATTTTCGAAAAGGACCGCCTAACAATAGGATTCATCGGTTAGAAACAATAGTGCAGATTGCCTGGGCTGCGATTCCTTTCCCACTGCCGATGAACCCCAAGCGGTCAGTTGTAGTGGCCTTTATGGATACAGCCGATTCGTCAATTTGCAGGTTGTAGGCTATCTGGTAGCGCATTTGAGGAATAAAATCCTTCAGTGTCGGTTGCTGAAGAATAATAACTGAATCTATATTTATGATTTCAAAATCCGCCTTTCGGATTTTTTCATTTACGACAGTGAGGAAGTGACGACTATCGGCACCAGCCCATTGATCGTCATCGCTGGGAAACAACTGACCAATATCGCTGAGACAAGTGGCTCCTAAAAGTGCATCCACGATCGCGTGAATCAAAACATCACCATCTGAATGTCCAATTACACCGAAGTCAGCAGGAATTTCCACACCACCGATAATCAACTTCCGCCCTCTTTTCAGCGCATGAACATCATAGCCAATTCCTGTCTTTACTTTATTCATACCTATCGGATAATCACCGATCAGCCTCCAAATAAAGGTGACCATTAAATATCGCCTCTGCCAGTGGCCAATCTTCCGGTGTAGTGATTTTTATATTAAAAGGCGAACCCGTTACAACACCAATTTGATATCCAATACGTTCAAGCAAAGCCGCTTCGTCAGTACCGTACAACCTTTCTTTCCGGGCAATTTCCATGGCTTCACTCAAAGCCCCAAACATAAATACTTGTGGTGTCTGGGCCTGCCAAATACTGGTCCGATCCAAGGTTCCGATGACTTGATCCCCCATCACTTGTTTAAGTGTATCCCGGGATGGTATCGCCACCACTACACCATCATGATGTTGGCAGGCTTCCACGGTAGTCCTGATCAGCTTTTTAGTGACAAACGGCCGGACACCATCGTGAACACAGATTAAATCAACGTCCGGTCCTACCGATTTTAATCCGGCATAAACGGAATCCTGACGTCTTTTCCCGCCCTTAATAATTTTTAACGGTTTAGTGGAGACCCGCGACTTTAATTCCCGATCCAGTCGCCTCAAATCTTCCTCATGGACGACCACTATGATCTCGGAGATAAACTCCAACTCAGTAAAAGGACTAATGGCGTGGAAAAGAATCGGTCGCTTTCCCAGTGTTTTAAATTGTTTTTTCGTTCCGAACCGGGAACCGGTCCCCGCGGCAACAATGATAGCTGAAACTTTCAAATCCAACCCAGATTCAGACCGTTATTCACAACCATGGACCGATAATTAGTTTTACCAACCTGTTAAAGGATTAACATGGCATCACCATAACTCAGGAAACGATATTTATTTTTCTTCGCTTTGCGATAGGCTTTCATTATCAAATCCCGGGTTGCAAAAGCAGCGACCATCATAATTAACGTACTTTTTGGTTGGTGAAAATTTGTTATCATACCATCAATCATTTTAAAGTCATAAGGAGGATAAATAAATTTATCGGTCCAGCCCCGTTTGGGAGACACCTGAAAACCGGATACTACAATCGTTTCCAGGGCTCTTACGGTGGAGGTTCCTACTGCAATAACCTTCCGGCGTTTTCGTTTTGCTTCATTAATCGCCAGTGCTGCTTTAGGGGAAACCTCAAAATACTCAGAATCCATCTGGTGACGATTTAAATCTTCAACCTGAACCGGACGGAAAGTTCCCAGGCCGATGTGAAGAGTAGCATATTCAACGTTAGCTCCTTTGGCCTGAATATTTTTAAGCAACCCTTCGGTGAAATGAAGACCAGCAGTAGGAGCCGCTACAGCACCCCGAATATTTGCAAAAACCGTTTGATAACGCTTCTTATCGCTGGGTTTGGATTCCCGTTTAATATAGGGAGGTAATGGTGAAATACCGATTCGATCAATAACTTCATAAATGTTTTCGCCTTCAAACTCAAACCGCACGACCCGACCACCGGAAATAGTATTATCAATCACATCGCAGTGAACCTTCTTAGTGAACATGAGTTTATTTCCAATCCGGACTTTCCGTGCCGGACGAACCATCACTTCCCAGAGGTTATTTTCCAACTCCCGTAACAGGAATACTTCTACCCGGGCATCGGTACGATCCTTGGTGGCATAAAGACGGGCAGGGAAAACCTTGGTGTTATTAAAAATAACTAAGTCATTTTTCCGCAAATATTCCGGCAGATTGTAAAACATGCGATGTTCAATTTCACCGGTGTCCCGATGAAGCACCATCAATTTAGAATGATCCCGCCGTTGAGCAGGATATTGAGCAATGTATTTCTCCGGTAACGGATAATCAAAATCAGTCAGTTTAAATTTCGGTTTCTTATTAATCATTCAAATAACCTTTGTTGTTTTTTAGTAATCGGTCTTCCTAACAGTTTATAGGCACGCTCCTGAGCGATTCTTCCCCGGGGGGTCCGTTGAATAAACCCTTCTTTTATTAGAAAAGGTTCGTAAACATCTTCGATAGTAACCGCGTCCTCACTAATGGCGACAGAAAGAGAATTAACACCCACCGGACCTCCACCGAATTTGTCAATCAAAGCAGACAAAATGGCCCGATCCATATCATCCAAACCAATTTCATCGATTCCCAGGGCTGCGAGTGAGGCTTTGGCCACCTGTTCATTAATCACACCATCCTCCTTTACCTGAGCATAGTCACGGGTGCGCCGCAAAATACGGTTAGCAATGCGCGGTGTCCCCCGGGCACGACGGGCAATCTCCAGACTGCCGTCTTCGTCAATTTGAACTTCCAGAATTTCAGCTGAACGCTTCACAATTTCGAGCAAATCTACAGGATTGTAATAATCTACCCTTAATACCACCCCGAATCTATCTCTCAGGGGAGAGCTCAGGTTACCGAGACGGGTGGTGGCACCTACCAAGGTAAAGGGTTCAATATTCAATTGAACACTACGGGCACTGGGGCCCTTATCAATCATTATTTCAATCCGGTAATCTTCCATAGCGGAGTATAAATACTCCTCTACCACAGAATTAATTCGATGGATTTCATCCACAAAAAAAACATCTCTACCCTGTAAATTAGTCAGTACTCCTGCCAAGTCCCCGGCCCGCTCCAAGACCGGGCCTGAGGTTTGTTTAAGACTGACACCCAACTCCCGGGCAATAATATTAGCTAAAGTTGTTTTCCCAAGACCGGGGGGACCAAAAAGTAAAACATGATCCAGGGCTTCATTCCGTTTCTGGGCAGCTTTTATATAGAGTTTCAGAGCATCTACAACATCCTGCTGACCAATAAATTCATCCATTTTACTGGGACGAAGTGATTTTTCAGCAATAACGTCCTCTTCAAACGGGGTAGGATTGGTAATATGGATTTCAGTCATGGATTGGGCTCAGTTATAGTAAAAATGCGCATTTTCGAGTCCAAAAGGTACAAAATTGAATCAGGGGTCGCCAATAACAGAAAGAGAATAAATGGTATCTACCGGTTTCAGCGTTTTATTAACTTATTTATTTTCTACCGTTCACTCCGGAATCATTTCCCGAAGCTGTCGAAGACGTTTTACTCTGTCCTCACTAAAACGGTTGATTCCTTTCCAAACACTGACAGGGTCCAGATGAGCTTCAGTAATGATTTCTTCTACCGAGCCCCCAGTCCTCCAGTGATTATCCCAATCGGAAGAGAGGGAGTAGGTTTCCGCTACCCGGTTGGCAGTCCAGTTATTCATCAGTCGCCGGGCAGTATTGGTAATAATCATGGAGTCATTCCATTCTTCTGGTCGGATGATTTTATGCT
Source organism: Fidelibacterota bacterium (assembly GCA_046861615.1). GTDB lineage: Bacteria > Fidelibacterota > Marinisomatia > Marinisomatales > TCS55 > CAZNUM01. The sequence goes on along the minus strand of JBHHUS010000003.1, from coordinate 28,073 downwards.
GATACTCCTCAGGTTGCCGCCGAAATAATTCCCAGGAAATAGCTGCAACTATCTTAACATTGGGGCCTTCCGTACTGAACCGTGGTAAGAGCGATACCAGCGAATCAGTAGAACTGGTACCACGGACAATAACAATCCCTTCTTTGGGTCTGGATGGATCATAATTCCGAATCAAATAAGCTCCTTTAGCCGCTTCCATATGAGAAGCCATCCCCAAAGCCTGGCGATTCGGTACTTTGATGGCAGGACGGGTGAGATGAATCGCAACAATTGGTATTTCTGTAGCCAGGGCAGCAGCTAGGGCTGGCGCCACTTCATTGTGTTCGTACGGGTGGAGATTGATAATTTGCCCGTCGGGAAACAGCTGGGTGACACCAGGAGCAAAAATTCCGAAATGGGTTCGACTATCTTCAGCCGTTTCCGGACCTGAATGCCCGGCAACCCAGATCAGCTTTCCTATCTTGAAATCAGTGTCCTGCGAAATCTGGCTGAAGAGCCTGATGGGACCATATTTTAAATAACTGAAGGAGCCATAGGTACTCATGGCACCGAAAAACCCATTGAATTCTTTATAGACATCCGGATTGAAATTCACTGTAGCCAGACCGGCCAGTATTCCGGCATTGGCGAATTCAGTGATGCCCTGGGGCATGAGCGGGCTGCCAGGATTAGTATTCCGGTCATAAAACCCCAAATCCGGTGAACCATTCCACCCCTTAGCAAAGCCGGAAATATTGGTGGAGTCAGCCAAATCAGCGCTCATAGCAATCACCAATGGACGACCGCATTCTGCCATTGAAACAGAATTGACATAACTGGCATACTTTGCAAAACCCAGTCGATTGGGTACATTACTACCGGGTTCAACAAATAACTCATCAGGTAATTTGTCGGGATCAAATAACTTTTTTATCTTAAGTGGGTTTTTTGCTCCGATACGACAAGCCGATAACTCTTCCGGGACCGAATCTCCAAGATTCACCAACGTTCCTGCCAGATAATCCACAAGGCCCTGATTTTTTTCCAATACTGAAAAAACAGTTTCAAAATAGGTTCTGGCTTGAGCTGACTGTCCCTCAAAATCATCGCTGGCTGGTTGTCCAAACCCGTCGAATTCCACATTATATTTTTCAGCAAAATCTGCTTTTGTTTTCCAAAATAATTCTGAATTTTGTTTATGGGCAGCACCATGGCTTTTATTATCATAAACATAATAGCCGCGGCCTTTACGCATTTTGGCATATAATATTTTCGGTTGATCGGGCCTGGCATTCTCCACCAGCAAGCGATAATAAGATTGAGTCAAAGATTCCCAATCTTCTCCATCCATGGTTCCCTCCACATGCCAACCATGAGAGCCAAACCAATCCTCAGGTGCACCATACATTACTGAACTGAAAGGACGATTATCAATTCCGAAATCATTCCAGTCCAGGAAATAAATCAGATTCCCAAGACCCAGACCGTAGGCGGAATTCATGGTTTCATGGGCAGCCCCGGCCGTAAAGCCACCTTCACCCTCAAAAGCAAATACCTTTACCTCCGGGACTTTTGCCAGTTTTAACGCCAGAGCTTCACCGGCGGCCGCCGGTGAACCATGGCCGCTGGGTCCTGTATTAAATTTAAAAAAGAGTGTTTTCCCTTCCATTTCCGCATGACCGGGTAAACCACCATTGCGTCGCAACCGCAGTAAATCTTCCCAAACCAATTGATAGTTCTCCCCGCGGAAATGCCGATAGCGGGGATCCTTGGTTTGCCTATATTTAATTCGCAATGCTTCATTCATGACCGCCAGTGTTGCATATACCATTGGGTTGGCATGCCCGGCCACTAACACAAACCGATCTGCGAACCGTTTACCTGCTTCTCGGATATCCCAACGCATTGCTCCGGACAATAGTGTTGCCACCATTCCGTGGACTTTTGACCGGGATCCTCCAGGATGTCCGCTCTGGCGTAAATTCAGCATAATATCAATACATTGATCGATTAAATCTTTGGTCATCTCCCAATAGGGAAAAACCTCCCGTAATTCAGATGGTTTCTTCATTGTGATGCTTCCTTAAATATTCCCGTTTAATACCTGTCTCAGAAATTTTCCAGTATAAGAATTTTTTTCTTTAATCAAATCCTCGGGGACGCCGGAAAAAATTACTTCACCGCCGTCGTCGCCGCCTTCCGGACCCAAATCAATGATCCAGTCAGCTGATTTAATAACATCAAGATTGTGCTCAATAACTACAACCGTATTCCCTCGATCAACCAAACGTTGTAATACCGCCAACAGCATTTTGACATCTTCAAAATGTAATCCGGTTGTAGGTTCGTCCAGAATATAAAAAGTGCTGTCCTTACCAACGCGGGATAATTCTGTGGCCAGTTTTACCCGTTGAGCCTCGCCCCCGGAAAGCGTAGTAGCTTGCTGCCCCAAACGAATGTAACCCAATCCAACGTCCTGTAAAGTCGTGAGCCTCTTTTTGATCTGTGGTATATTTCTGAAAAATTCCTGCGCTACATTCACCGACATGCTCAGAACTTCGGCAATTGTTTTCCCTTTGTATTTTATTTCCAGCGTCTCCCGATTATAGCGAGCCCCTTTACATATCTCACAGGTTACATAGACATCTGGTAAAAAATTCATTTCAATTTTAATAATTCCATCACCTTCGCAGGCCTCGCAACGCCCTCCCTTAACGTTGAACGAAAACCGTCCCGGCTTATATCCACGAATTCTGGACTCGGGTAATTGAGAAAATAATTCCCGAATAAAAGTAAAAACACCGGTATATGTGGCCGGATTGGAGCGGGGAGTCCGACCAATGGGCCGCTGATTAATTTCAATAACTTTATCCAGATATTGCAACCCATCAATGCTGGAGTGAGGCAGGGGATAGGCCCGGGATCTGTTCAACTCACGGGCTAATATGGGATAAAGAGTTTCATTAACCAGCGTACTTTTCCCGCTGCCGGATACACCGGTGACGACAACCAACTTCCCCAGGGGAAATGAGATATCAATCGATTTAAGGTTATTGCCTTGAGCACCAGACAGAATCAGTTTACGTCCGTTTCCATTGCGCCGGATTCTCGGAATTGGAATCTTCCGTTTTCCTGAGAGGTATAATCCGGTGAGAGATGAACCGTGGTTTAGAATTTTCTGCGGGTCGCCGGAAAAAATGATTTCACCACCATGTTCTCCGGCGCCGGGACCCAAATCTATTATTTGATCGGCAGCCTGCATGGTTTCACGATCGTGTTCCACCACTACAATTGAATTTCCCAGGTTCCGTAACTTTTTCAATGTATTCAACAGCCGACCATTATCTCGGGGATGCAGTCCAATTGATGGTTCATCCAGAATATAAAGGACACCGACCAACTGAGAACCAATTTGAGTTGCCAGATGAATACGCTGAGCCTCACCACCGGAAAGGGTAGCTGCCGGTCGGTCCAGAGTTAAATAATCTAACCCTACATCCACCAGGAAATTAAGCCGGTCGGCAATCTCTTTTAAAATTTGACCAGCAATGATGGAATCAGTTTTCCCCAATTTCAGATTCTTGAAGAATTGAAGACACTTTTTAATCGAATAGGAAGAAATTTCCCCAAGGCCTACACCGTCAGTTGTTACAGCACGGCTCTCCTTTTTCAGACGGACGCCGTTACATTCAGGGCAGGGCCGCATGCTCATGAATTGTTCAATCCAAGTTCTGATATGGTTTGATTTAGTTTGACGGTAACGACGCATCAAATTGGGAATCGAACCTTCCCAGCCGCCTTCGTAAGTACCTGTCCAGCGCTCTGAAGAGTAATGCATTTTAAGTTTCTCCGATCCGGTACCATAGAGAAGAATCTCCCGCACCTGGGGATTCAGTTTCATCCACGGAGTAGTAAAATTAAAACCATAATGTCGGGCCAGACTTTTTAAAACGCTGCCGTACCAGTTACCGCGCGGTTGTTCTCCCAAAGGTGTAATTGCTCCCTGAATAATTGATTTTGTTTTATCAGGAACAACCAGTTCAGGATCAATTTCCATCTGGGAACCCAGGCCATCGCAATGGGGGCAGGCACCGTAAGGCGAATTAAAAGAAAACATCCTGGGAGCTAGTTCCTCCATTGATACTTCACAGTGGGGGCAGGCAAAATGTTCACTGAATAAATGATCAGTATTGGGTAATTCGTGAATGATGAGCATACCGGAACCAATCTTCAGTGCCAGTTCAATTGATTCTGTCAGGCGTTCGTGATAATCTCCCGTAAGTACTAGACGATCAACTACTACCTCAATGGAATGAATTTTATTCTTCTCCAGCTTGGTCAATTTCTCCAGCGCCTTGATTTTACCGTCAACCCGGACGCGCAGAAATCCCTCCCGGCGAATTTCATCAAAGACACCTTTGTGTTCACCTTTACGGCCCCGAACCACCGGTGCTAAAACATAAATTTTTACTCCTGAACCAAATTTGGAAACAGTATCGACAATCTGTTGTACCGTCTGGCGTTGAATCGGGCGCCCACATATCCAGCAGTGTGGCTTGCCTACATGGGCAAAAAGTAATCTTAAATAATCATGAATTTCCGTAACAGTACCCACCGTAGAGCGTGGATTACGAATACTGGCCTTCTGTTCAATCGAAATCGCGGGTGAAAGACCCTCGATATAATCCATGTCCGGCTTTTCCATCAGACCAAGAAACTGCCGGGCATATGATGAAAGTGACTCTACATAGCGTCTTTGCCCCTCGGCATAAATGGTATCAAAAGCCAGGGAACTTTTCCCGGAACCGGAAAGACCGGTAATTACAACCAGTTTATTGCGCTCGATCTCAACATCTATATTTTTTAGATTATGTTGTCGAGCGCCTTTTATAATGATTTTTTCTACTGGATTTGGCATAAACTATACAAATTGGATTACTTATTTCTTCCCGGGAATTGACCGTCACGGAATTTACAACTTTATAAATCAGCATCAAAAAACCATTTACTGTTATCTTAGTTAACCAATGATGTGCAATCAGATTCTTCGCAAGTAAATATTTCCGGTAGTGTATTTTAAAATACTTCAGAAACAGAATTGGAGTTATGACGTAAAACAACTACATTTCAATTATGAAAAATCTAAAGAATCGCGTATTAATTTCGATGCCTCACATGCAGGATCCTTATTTTGCCCGTTCGGTTGTTTTCATGTGCGAACATAATACCGATGGAGCTATGGGATTAATTGTTAACAAACCCTTTGACCAACCGGAATTAAAACAATTGTTTGCCAAATTTTTCAAGGATGATGATGATATATTAAAAGTGGTCCCCAGAGTGCACTTTGGCGGCCCCATCATGGTTGAGCGGGGAATTGTTCTCCACAGCAGTGAATACCAAAACAGTGCGTCTATCGAAATTTCTAATGATTTTTTCCTCACCAACAGTAAAACAATCCTAACAGACATTGTCCAAAATAATGGCCCCAGACATTATCGCTTATTCTTGGGGCACGCGGGTTGGTCACCGGGGCAACTGGAACGGGAAATAGAAAACGGGGATTGGTTACTACAAGAAACATCACCGGATTTTGTTTTCCAGATGCCGGAACGACAGATGTGGAAAGCGGCTGCTCAATCCTTCGGTATCGATCTCAGCCACTTCTCCGGGTTTGGGGGGCAGGCATAAATCCAAATAATGTACCACAGTAAAAAATTCTCACTCTTATTACTATCAGTACTGCTCTTATCGTTTAATTCCTGTAGCCTTCGTAATGAAGAAAAACCAATCTTATTTCCACCCCGAGATTTAACCCTTAACGAAAAGAGTTTAGTAACTTCTTTTAACGCTTTCGGCTTACAACTCTTCAGCGCTCTATCACAGTCCGACAGCGCTGTTAATCTGTTCATTTCTCCCCTTTCTGTTTCAATGGCCCTGGGAATGACAATGAACGGGGCAGCAGATTCTACTTATAAAGCTATGCAAACAACATTGAGTCTGGTAGGATTAACTGAGGCAGAAATTAATGAATCTTACCAAAGTCTGGTCAAACTACTTATTGACCTGGATCCTAACATTAACCTTTTAATTGCCAATTCCATCTGGTACCGTACCGGCCTGCCGGTATCTCCGGACTTTATTAAAACCGACCAGAATTATTTTTCTGCCCAAGTTAAAGAGCTGAATTTCCTAGACCCACAGGCTGTCAGCATTATCAATAACTGGGTAAATCAAAAGACGAATGGAGCCATCCAAAAGATAATTAAATCCATTCCCAGCGAAATGATAATGTATCTTGTTAACGCTATTTATTTTAAAGGCCAATGGAGAACACCATTTGATAAACAGAACACCAGCGAAGGAGCATTCCACAACCTGGATGGCAGTGAATCTATCATTCCTCTCATGTCCCAAGAAATGTTAATCGCCTGCCTGTTTGATGAGCGCTTTACGCTAGTGGATATCCCCTACAGTGATTCCCTTTATTCCATGACTATTCTGCTGCCAAATGATAACCAAACACTGAGCACGGTGTCTACTCAGATCAAGCAAGTAACATGGAATCAATGGATCAGTCAACTTTCGCCTCGCCGTATTCAACTGACACTACCGCGGTTTGAAATTGAATATGAAAAAAAATTGAATGAAATCCTGTCTGTCCTTGGCATGTCCATCGCTTTTGATCCCAATCGCGCGGATTTCTCCCGAATTGCTGACGTTTCTGAAAATGTTTACATCAGCGAAGTAAAACACAAAACATATTTAAAGGTGGATGAGAAAGGTACCACCGCTGCAGCCGTCACTTCCGTTGGTATAGGTGTTACCTCTGCACCCCAGGCAATTACTATTAACCGGCCTTTTATTCTTGCTATTCGGGAAAATCATTCCGGTACACTACTCTTTATTGGTAAGATTACTACGCTTTAACTGATCCCCTCACCGGGAACCGTTTTTTACTCCCGGTTGGTAGTCTTAACTTTATCCCATGAAAAAATATCTTCCCGCCCTGGCTGTTATCTTTGCAGCCATTCTCTGGAGTTTGGATGGTTTTCTACGTCAGAAATTGTTCTCCCTGTCTTCCTTCACTATCATCACCCTGGAGCATGTATTTGGAGCGATTATTTTCTTTCCTTTATTAATTAAAGGATGGAAGGAAATCCAGGCCATGAATCAGCGCGGTTGGGTCTCAGTGCTATGGATCAGTATCTGTGGCGGGATATTGGGTACCTTCTTCTATACCAAGGCCTTGAGCTATGTAAATTATATCGACCTCTCAGTTGTAGTTTTATTGCAAAAATTTCAACCATTGTTTGCTATTGCTTTAGCAGCGGTTATCCTGAAGGAACCGATCACCAAGCGATTTTTCCTGCTTGCTTTCAGTGCCATTGTAGGTGGTTATCTAATTACTTTTGGGGCCCAATCAATATCCGATTGGGACGACCGCACCCTGATCGCTGCTCTCCTGGCTATTCTGGCCGCTTTCAGCTGGGGTAGCTCCACTGTATTGGGAAAACACGCCTTAAAACGTATGGCCTTTCCCACCGTAACGGCCTTGAGGCTGGTGATTACCGCTGTAATCACAGTTTTCATTCTTTTTTCCACCAGCCAATTTGAAACCATTATTCTGATAACCCACATTCAATGGGGTTACATCATCTTGATTGTCTTCTCCACCGGGTCGGTGGCACTATTTTTTTATTATTATGGTTTGAAGCACCTACCCGCTTCCCATACAACTATCTATGAATTATTCTGGCCCCTGTCTGCAGTGGCCCTGGACTGGTTCGTTCGTGATCGAACACTCCAGATGGTCCAATGGTTCGGAATGGTATTATTGTTAGGATCAATTATTTTACTCACCCAGGAAAACTCCAACGCCAGTGACAAAATTAAGTCTCAGTGATCATCGCCATAATCTGAAACTAAATATTCTCCACGAGTCCACCTGGGGCTTTGGTGTCGCCTTTCACGATGTTTCCACAATCTTACCACTGTTTCTGGCTCAGTTGGGAGCTCCTGTTGGAATTGTAGGTTCACTGGCTGGGTTGTTTGCTATTCTATTTGCTATTCCTCAGCTTACCTCCGCTTTACTGGGCCGCAATATCCGTAACATTAAACTGGCAACTATCACCGTGCATACGCTGGTATGGCCCCCGATATTCATTGCTGGATTCACTTTCGCATTTCTGGCACCCAGTGGTTCCTGGGCCTGGTTATTTTACTACATCTGTTTTATCTTGTATGGCTTGGCAATTGGTTTCATCATCCCTATCTGGGCTAACTTTATCCGGCATGTTACCAGACGGGAAAATCGTGGAACCTTCCTGGGAATTTCATTCATGGGAAACAGTGTCGGTGGTTTTATCGGCGGTTTGATTGCCAAGCGATTACTGTCCAGTGATTTGCCATTCCCAAAAAACTTTGGATTCGGCTTTTTAATCACATTCTTAGCAATTGTAATTGGCACCATCCTATTTTTCGGTTATCGCGTTAACAAACCAAACGAGACACAATCCCATCGCACCATTCGGGCTTTTTTAAAAGAAACTTTCCTGATTCTGAAAACACATCTCAATTTCAGACGCTATTTATACAGCCGAATACTATTAATCGTACAACTACCCGCTGTCAGTCTATATGCTATACATGCTCACAATACATTTCACTTTGCCATCAGTGATGCTGGTTTATTGACAGCGGTTAAAGTAGTGGCCTTTGGATTCGGTAGTTTTATCGGAGGAAAGATTGGTGATCGATTTGGACATAAAACTGCTGTCGCCTTTTCCTTTACCTGCCATTTATTAGCATTGATAACTGCATTGCTAGCCCAGTCAATGATCTGGGTATATCTCATTTTTATATTTTTAGGAATTGCCAGCGGCGCCTTTATGCCCTCCTCCATGTCCCTGGTTTACGGTTTTGCCGGTGTCAAGGGAGACAGTCAAATTTATATGGCCTTAATTGACACAATTCTGGCCCCATTCATTCTGATTGCCATAATTCTCAGCGGTATATTAAGCGCCACTATGGGTGTAGTAGTGCTTTTTAAAATAATCGGAATCTTGTTAATTGCGGGACTTTTAATTTTGCTTTTTAAGGTTCACGATCCAGAATTAATCTCAAATTAAGTCGTTTTAATAATATTCACCTTTTTACTTGCATTTGGATAGGGTCATTTCGCAATTTTCATCCGAGGAAGCAATGAAGTTTATTCCTACCAGATTTGCAATTGTTGCATTTAGCCTGATTCTGATTTCAGGATGCAGGGACAATCCGCAGCGTCATTTGAAGCTGGGGCAGTGGTATGCTCAGAAAGGATTAGTCGAAGAAGCCATCCTTGAATTTCACGAAGTAGCTCGATTATATCCCGAAAATCCAACATCCTTAAGCCGCAAGGATTATCAGGTTTTAAGTAGAGCTCATTACAATTTATCGTTAATGTACTCCAAAAAAGGCTGGTGGGACTACGCCCTGCAGGAGGCGGAAATATCCTTTCAGATGCAACCCACAAAGGATTATTTCGATTTATTGACTTTGATTAAAAACAGGGCAACATTGGAAGAATCCGAATCCGGTTCCTAGCATTTCCACTGTACTGCAATCCGCCCGATTGGGATACCCAATTATAAGATAACATTAGTATTAATCAGTTATTATTCTATACCAGCACGCAAGGTTCTGCCAACTCTGTTGAAGCTGGTAATTACACCTGAAAATTGTACCGATAATTAAAAGGTGCCGGAGCGGTGCTCACCACCGTCACAATAAATGACGGAGCAGTTGATAAAATCCGCCTCCGGTTTCAGTAACAGCAAAACGGTATTGGCCACATCTTCCGGGGTGGTGGTACGTCTCATAGGATTCCTGGCTTTAGTGTGTTCTACCCATTCCTCCCAGTGGTCGGTAATTTTTGTCAGCGCCCTGGTAGGAGTCACTCCGGCCTGAATGGCATTGGCTGTAATTCCGTAACAACCCAGTTCCCAACCGATCTGCCGTAAAATTGCTTCCATGGCTACCTTAGCAACGCTGACGGGACCATATCCTTCCATCACCAGATAATTCCCCTCGCTGGTAAATCCCAAAATCCGGGACCCTTTTGCCAATAAATCAGCCCGATGCAATTTCTGCGTCCAGTATAAAAGAGAAGTTCCCATGATATGTACTGTCATTTCCATCTGATTTTGAGTCACAGGCTTTTCACCGAAAAAATTGTTGGTTGAACCAAAAGCAATCGAATGGAGTAACAATTTCAACGGTTGCCCGCCAGTAATTTCCTTAATTGTCGGAATAAACTTATCCATAGTTTCAATGGCAGCGGCATTGGTATTAAAAAAGTACACGCGACCATTATTTAGTAACGCCAGTTCCTCCCTGAATTTTTCAGCCTGTCGGCGGATATCTCCCCGATCGAAATGGAATCCAATAATACCATAGCCTTCCTGCGCCAGACGCTTTGCCGTGGCACCGCCGTGACCAGTAGAACAACCTAAAATTAATACCCAATCAGTCATAAACAGTCCTAATAAGTGGGCGGCAATATAATAATGTCATGTCGCTAAACGAACCCGAAAAAGATTGGAAACTTGTACTGCTCATGATATTTTCCGCACCTCATCATGGAATTGAAACTCCTCGTTTTAGCAAAACAAGTACCCGATACACACAATATTACCGCCGAGGCTATGAAAGCTGACGGTACAGTAAACCGGGGGGCCTTACCGGCAATTTTCAATCCGGAAGATTTGAATGCTCTGGAAATGGCGCTGGAGCTTAATGAACGCTTCGGCGGAGCAGTGACCGTCATGACCATGGGCCCACCCAGGGCGGCCAATATTCTGCGGGAAGCCTTATATTATGGTGCCAAACACGTAATCCTTATCACCGACCGGGCATTCGCCGGCGCTGATACATTGGCAACTTCCTACACCTTGGCTCTGGCAATTAAAAAATTAGGTAAATTTGATTTAATCCTCTGCGGCCGCCAGGCCATCGATGGCGATACAGCCCAAATTGGTCCCCAGGTAGCCGAAAAAATTGGTTTTAACCAGATAACTTTTGTTGACCAGATCCACGATATTAAAAACGGGCGAATTACGCTCTCCCGAAACCTGGGACGATCAGCCGAAAAAATCCGCACTCCCCTGCCTTTACTCATCACTGTACCTGCTTCTGCTAATCAACCCCGGAGTTACGGAGCTAAACGAATAGCAAAATATAAAAAAGCCCGAACCCGCCAGGAGCTACGCAAAGAATTGTTAAAGACTAATCCCGATAGCGATGAAAAAACTATTGATCAGGAGGCACAAAAGCTTAAGCAAAAAAGCCTTTTAATTGAAACCTGGTCAGCTGCAGATCTGGAAGCCGATCCCAATTTGATCGGACTGGCCGGTTCTCCAACCAAAGTAAATAAGGTTTCTAACGTAGTCTTCGCCGCCTCTCAGGCAAAAAATGTAGAACCCAACGAAAAAGGTATTCAGGATCTGATGAAAGAATTGATGGAGGAACATACCTTTGGCTAGCAAACCAAGAAATGGAAGCGTTTTGGTCTTTATCGAAATTGACCATGGTTCCCTGGCTGGGGTTAGTCTGGAACTGGTATGCAAGGGACTGGAGTTAGCCAATCAGTTAGGTGTTCAACTGGAAGCAGTAATCGCCGGGAACAACCTGAATCGTTTCTCAGCTGAAATTTTTTCGTATGGTTGCGATCGTCTCTACACAATTGATGATGATCGCCTTACATTTTATGAAACACTTCCTTACACAAAAATTCTTCACCAAGTCATCCGGAAAATAAAGCCTCAAATTGTTCTTTTCGGCGCAACTCCCCTTGGGCGCGACCTGGCGCCCCGGGTAGCCAGTAAATTAAAAACCGGACTAACTGCAGACTGTACCGATTTACAGATATCCAATCATGAAGATAAACGCGCTAAAAAAATATACCGGGATATTTTGTATCAGATCCGGCCAGCCTTCGGCGGGAATATTATTGCCACCATCGTTTCCCCAGAGCATTTCCCCCAAATGGCTACCGTGCGGGAGGGAGTAATGAAACTAACCAACCCACGGAAAAAATTCAAAGGACAGGTAATTCCGTTTAAAGCCAAATTACATAACACCGATTTTATAAATACGGTCCTGGACCGGGTCATCAGTGAGAGGCGGGTAAATTTGAAAGCTGCCGATATCATTGTGGCCGGTGGTGCCGGAGTCGGTAGCCGTGATAATTTCCAGTTAATTCACGATCTGGCAAAACTACTGGGTGGGGCTGTGGGGGCTTCCAGGGCTGCCGTGGACAATAGTTACATTGCACCGGAACACCAGGTAGGTCAAACCGGCACAACTGTCCGCCCAAAACTCTACATTGCCGCGGGAATTTCAGGATGTATTCAGCACCAGGCCGGTATGAATCAATCCGGTAGAATTATCGCCATTAATACGGACCCAACAGCGCCAATTTTTCAGATTGCCCACTATGGAATTATCGGTGATTTAAAAGAAATCATACCCATGATGATTAATGCTTATAAGCATCATAATTAGATTTTGACCATGCCCGATTTTTTTACCGATAACCCTGATATTAAATTTAATCTGCTTCGTCAGGATCTCCCGGAACTGGCTGACCTTCTGGAGGATAAATACCAGGATGCTAAACAGTTCGACTATGCACCGGAGAATAGCGATGATGCGGTGGAAAATTATTTAAACGTCTGCGAGTTAGCCGGTGGGCTCTGCGCTAATACGATTGCTGAGCGGGCCCGGCAAATCGATGAAGAGGGCAATCAAGTTAAAGCCGGCGACGTTATATACCACCCTCTGGTAAAGGCTAATCTACAAGATTTTAAACGGGCACAACTCATGGGGATTTCTCTGCCCCGTAATTATGGTGGGTTGAATATGCCTCAAGTAGTCAAACTGGCGGTGTTGGAAATGGTCTCCCGGGCCGATGCTTCTCTGATGAATTTAGTGGGCCTCCAGGATATTGCCGAAACAATCAATGAATTCGGCTCCGAAGAACAAAAAGAAAAATTTATCCCACCCCTGGCCAAAGGCGAAGCCACCGGCGCCATGGTTCTCACGGAGCCGGATGCCGGTTCAGATTTACAGGCAGTACGGTTGAAAGCAATTCCACCGACGAATGAAAATAATGATGTCTGGCATTTAAATGGTGTAAAACGATTCATTACGAATGGTAATGGTGACATATTACTGGTTCAGGCTCGTTCAGAAGAGGGAACCACCGATGCCCGGGGCATTTCCCTGTTCTTATGTCCAAAGAGCAAGTATGTTGTTATCCGACGAATCGAAAATAAATTAGGCATCCATGGCTCCCCAACCTGTGAGATGACCTTCAATAATGCTCCTGCTTACCTCATTGGCAGGCGTAAAATGGGCCTTATTAAATATGTTATGTCTCTAATGAATGGCGCCCGCATCGGAGTGGCGGCCCAAGCTTTAGGTATTGCTGAAGCTGCCTATCGTAGTGCCCTGAAATATGCCCGTACCCGAATCCAGTTTGGCAAACTGATCATTGAAATACCGGCTGTTTATGAGTTGCTGACAAAGATGAAAGTAAATATCGAAGCCGGGCGCCTCCTGCTTTATTACAGCGGTCGGGTTGTAGATCTCTTTAAAATCCCTGCTCACCGTATGGAAATAATCAAAAAAGAAGGCGGAATAATTGACCCGGAGTGGCGGCAAAAAACAAAATACTACGAACGGTTAGCATCGGTGCTGACGCCCTTTTCAAAATACTATCTGGCTGAGATGTGCAACCGGGTCGCTTATGACAGTATCCAGGTAATGGGCGGCAGCGGTTTCATGAAAGATTACGAAGCAGAACGTTACTACCGAGATGCTCGTATTACCAGTATTTATGAAGGTACATCACAATTACAAGTTGTAGGTGCTATTAGCGGATTAATGTCCGGGGCTCTGAATCAGGAACTGGATCAATTCAGCTCAAAATCATTTCCAGACCCAATCCGCTCTCTGAGCGAAACAACTGCTGCCATGATTCCGAAACTTTATGCTGCCATAGAATTCGTGCGTGCAAAGAAAGATCCTGAAATTACGGATCTGGCCGCCCGCCGTTTAGTGGATATGGGCATCGATATCTATATCTCCACCCTGATTGTGACAGCTGCCACTGAGGATGAACGTAAAATAGCCCTGGCTGAATTATGGGTTAAAGAAAAGGCCCTGACAGTTGAAGCAAATTATAATTCAATAGTGCAGGAGCAATTTGAAATTATCAATCTTCACGATAAAATTCTTGGGTTAGAAAACAGTACCTGTTAACTATAGCATCTGTGATATAAATTTCTTCTACTGATCATTAACTGACCAATTAATTACACTTTTACCAATATTACTTGATTGTTTTTATTAATAACTGTTAATTGCTACTATCTGATTAAATTCCCATGTTGAATTTGGGTAAATGAACAAGTTATGCTCCCATTTCATTGTTAACAGTTAAGCATTAGAGATAAATGAAATCAAAATTTTCAAAAAGAGAATTATTAAATATCGCTAAAGGTAAAGTTTTTGGACCTCACGATGGCAAGCTGCCTTTGCCACCAATGTTGATGGTTGACCGAATTCTAAAAATATCTAAAAAGGGCGGAAAGTACGATAAGGGCATTATTGAGGCCGAACTAAATATTCAACCTGAAAACTGGTTTTTCCACTGTCATTTCAAGGGGGATCCGGTTATGCCCGGATGCCTTGGTCTGGATGGGTTCTGGCAACTAATTGGTTTTTTCCTCTCCTGGGTTGGAGGAAAAGGAAAAGGTCGTGCCCTGGGATGTGGCAATGTAAAATTCAAAGGACAGGTTCGCCCTTACCATGAAAAAGTTATTTATCACCTGGATATTAAAAAATTAATCACTAAACCGGTTTACATGGCCTGGGCTGATGCCATTTTGAAAGTGGAAGAAAAAATTATTTATATTGCTGAAAACCTCCAGGTGGGTTTGTTCACCAGTCTTAAATGGGATTTTGGTGACGATCCAGCACTGGACCCGTTTTAGGACTACGGCTGTAACCTTTCCCCCGAACCCGGTAATCCTGAAATAACCCCAAACCAATGGCGTTACAATGTGGCATTGTGGGACTACCCAACGTGGGCAAGTCCACCATTTTCAACGCCCTGACCAATGCCTCCGTCCCGGCAGAAAACTACCCCTTCTGCACCATCGAACCCCACGTGGGAATTGTTTTCATCCCGGACCCGCGCCTGAAAAAACTGGCGGAAATTTTTCACCCCGAAGTGGTTACGCCCGCAACGGTTGAATTCACCGATATTGCCGGGCTGGTGAGAAATGCCAGCAAAGGGGAGGGGCTGGGAAACCAGTTCCTGGGGCAAATCCGCCAGGTGACCGCCATTATCCACGTTATCCGCTGTTTTGAAGATGACAATATTCCCCACGTGGAGCGTGGTGTCGATCCCATCCGAGATGCAGAGCTGGTGACAACAGAATTGCTCATGGCAGACCTGGATACGGTGGAAAAACGCCTGAAAAAAGTCTCCAAAACCAGCACCAGCCTGGACAAGCGCAGCCGGAAAGAACTGGAAATCCTGGAACAGCTTCACCAGCATTTAAATTCCGGAAAGGGAGCCCGGACTTTCAAAACAACCCCCCAGTCTTTACCGCTTATCCGAAACCTGTTTTTACTCACCCGCAAGCCAATCCTCTATGTGGCTAACGTGGATGAAATCGAAATCACCCATCCTAAGCGAAGTGAACACGTTCAACAGCTTTTCAACCACGCAGAGCAGGAAGGAAATCTGGCCATCCGACTGTGCGGAAAACTGGAACATGAAATATCCCAGCTGTCTCAGGATGAAAAAGAACTGTTCTTAGCAGAATACAATTTGCCCGAACCGGGATTAAATAAACTGATCCACGCCGGTTTCAAGCTGCTCGGACTGGAGACCTTTTTCACCGGCGGCCCTAAGGAAGTGCGGGCCTGGACAATCAAAACCGGCACAACCGCCCCGGAAGCCGCAGGCGTAATTCACAGTGACTTCCAACGGGGATTCATTAAAGCTGAAGTGTACAAATACGACGATTTAGTCCGGCTCGGCTCGGAAAAAGCCGTCCGGGAAGCAGGACTGGTTCAGTTACAGGGTAAGGACTACCTCGTCCAGGACGGGGACTGTATTTTCTTTCATTTCAACGTTTAATATACACTCCCGCCTTTCCTGCTGTAGTAAGGGATCTAACCTAAAACCTGAAAACAGCCGTGTTTCCCATTGTCAAAATTGGGAAACCTATTGACATGGATTTTCTTGGAAAGTTTTGTTATTATTCCGCTGAAAATTAGACATTGGGTGATACAATTCAACTTCAGCATAATAAACAAAATAGACGTATTACATTTCACATTCGCATGATAGTAACTAGTTAGGCTGCAACAATTAAGGAGGAACCAATGAATACGAGCATGAAGCGAGTTCTCTTCTGGACTCCGAGGGTTCTGTGCATTCTTTTCGCGATCTTCTTGAGTGTGTTTGCCTTAGACGTATTCAGTGAAGGTTATGGCTTTTGGCAAACAATTGGTGCTCTGCTACTCCACCTAATCCCAGTATACATTGTCGTCATCGTATTAGTCATAGCGTGGCGTTGGGAATGGGTTGGGGCGATTCTGTTCACCGCTCTGGCAGCGTTCTATGTGGTCTTTGCCTTAGGACGAGGATTCCATTGGAGTGCTTATGTGGCAATTGCCGGCCCCTTGGTCTTGATAGGTGTTCTTTTTCTGTTCAACTGGAAATACAGAGCACAGCTGCGAACGCGATAGTTGCTAAAGGAATCCATGAGCATAGATTACAAAATCAATACTCCTGTATCAGCAGATCAATTAATTGAGCTGCTTTGTGAATCTACTCTTAGCGAGAGAAGACCAATTCATGACCGGAATTGTATGGAAGGAATGGTGGAAAATAGTAACAGCATGGCTTGGAGATAAATTGATAGGAGTTGCACGTTCAATGACAGATTTCCACTCCGCTTGTTATCTTTCTGATCTTGCTGTTCATAAAAATCATCAGAAAAAAGGCATCGGTAAGAAATTGCTGGCTATAACTCAGGAGCAATTAGGGCCTCCACCGGACGTGAAAAGCTGGTAGCATGGATTTGATGAACGGAAGAAAATTAATGGTAAATTTGTTTAACAAAAGTAAAAAGGTTAAAGTCTCACGTGAGGTGAGTTTTTCTGATTCGGGTGATACAGAGCAATCAGACCGCTCGCAGGTAGGACATCTCGTCCTGAGTCAGACGATTGGCGTCGTGGCTGTGGCTTGCCTTGTTGTCGCCTCGCTCCACTCGGCGCGCGTCCAAGCCCTGGTCTCAAGCACCCGCTTGGGCGTACATGTATTGGAATGGATCGTATCCAAGTTGTCTACGGTGGGTCCACTGGATATTCTTTCCGTCGTCGTTATGGTCGGCCTGATGATTGGGTGGACCGTTGCAGTTCAATGGGTCTTCGCCCGCGGAGGTCCTGTGTCCCAAGCGGAATGGCGGCCTGGAGTCTCAGGTGGAACGTGGGTCGCCCTGTACCTCGTGGTAGCAGCCTCAGTTGTTGAGGAGATTGTCTTTCGCGGGATCGTCTTGTCAGCCGCCTCGTACTACCTCGGTACGTTCGGGGGCCTGGCAATGAGCGCGGTAGTTTTCGGCCTGTTGCATTTTGAAAAGGGGCCCCTGGGTCAGTTGGTGGCAGTGGGCTACGGAGTGATCCTCGGTAGCGGATTGCTTTGGGGATCTTCGCTCTTTGCTTGCATTGTCGCCCATGCCGGTGGGAATGCGCTGGCCTTCTTTCTTCCGGAGAGGTTCGTTGGTGCGGGAAGATCCGGAGAGGGCAGATAAAACGGCATGCAACGGGCAGCGCGACGCAACTGATGCCGTAACCGTTATACTGGAATAGCTAATAGCGTAAAATGATGTACTTAAAATATTTTATTTCCGTCTTTCTTTGGCAGTTTTTAAATCCTTTTGGAATTTGGCAAAGTATTTTGCAGAACGGCGGACAGATCATCGCTATTTTACGTTCCCGAATATCAAAGGTTGTTACTCCCTCCATCTCAATGTCATTACCTTTTGACGGTTGCTGGACTGTTGTGAATGGTGGCATAGACAAGACATCATCTCACTCTTGGAATGTTATAACTCAACGCTATGCTTATGACTTCGTCTTTTCTGGAATGGATGGGGAAAAGTATACAGGCGATGGAAGCAAATCCGACAGCTATTATGCCATCAGTCAGGATGTTCTTGCACCTGCCGATGGAATAGTCATAAAAGTTCAGAATAACATCCGAGATTATGCTCATGCCGGCACAGGCACAGTAGATCTCTACACACGAGATATGCGTGGCAATTACTTGATTATCCGTCATGCAAAGCACATTTACAGTTTTATCGCTCACCTCAAGAAAGCTAGCTGTAGAGTAAAGCCAGGTGATTTTGTAAAATGCGGACAAGTGATTGGCCAGTGTGGTAACTCTGGGCACTCAACCGAACCGCATATTCACTTTCACGTTCAGGACCACCCCAGCTTTTATTTAGCTGTGGGATTGCCAATTCTATTTAAAAATATCGAGATTGAGTACAATACCTCACAGACAGCAGATAAAGTAGAATATGGCTACATTTCAAAGAATTGTAAGGTTCGTAATCTTTCCACTGATGAAAAAATGCCTAACGATTCACCTGAAGAATTACCTCCTACTAAAGGAGAATTGTTTATTCTTTTCACTAGCGCACTGAATGTCCTTGGACTAACGGTTTGGCTTTTCTTTGTGTATATTTATTTAATTCAGCCTATACTAAGGGCTAGCAAACAAATATTTATTGGAAGCTGAGATTTTGAAAAGTATTGGAACGTATAACAACACATTCAGCCGAAAAAGGGCGGCTATTTTTTAGTTTAGTTCAATACTATCCAACGTCAAAAAGCAAAAAGAACCGGCTATTCCTCGTCCTCGTATTCCTCCTCTTCTTCATATTCATCTTCATCATCGTAGTAGTAATCGGGAGGGTAGGCGTAGGCGGCATTATAATCGTAGTCATATTCTTCTTCCGGTTCCGGTTCCTGTTCCGGTTCTTTGGCCGGTTCCTGTTTCACAACGATCACCTTTGGTTCAGCCGTGGAGCCGGCGCCCTCTTTTTCCTTTGCCAGGGCTTCTTTCACTGCCGCCAGTTCATTTTCGCTGAGGACAACCTCTTCCTTTTTCACGCCAGCCGTCTCATAGCGGCGGTAAACCACCCCCAGTAAAATAGAAAAAAACAAGAGAATGAGCGCCAGAACGGAGCCATCAGCACGGAACATAAAACCGCCAAACATGTTCTGCTCCCATCCGTAATTCAAAAACACAGCCAGAGAGAGTAGAAAACCAAATAGAATTATTACATTCCCGGTAACAGTCGGGGGAGCTGATTCCATCACTGCCATATAAATGAACCACCCTAAAACACCAGCTACTGCTAACAGTGTGCCTAATAAGTAGTTACCGGCAATAATAGAAACGACAAAACCCACCAGTGCACCGGCAGGAATCAGAAAACCGATTCCGGTCTTAATATCACTGTTCATAGCTTTGACCGTTGGAAAATTAGATTCTTACCTCGAATACTAACCACAAATTCAGTCTTTTTTGAACGAAATGCAAGTCCCAATCACCAAAGTGGCAAACAGTAAACCTTTCCTTTTTATGGAATGAAAATACTAACTTTACTGATCAAATTTATTTATTCATCGTGAAAGCCAACAACATTGTAAACATCGGGGTGATCGGAGTCGGCCATTTAGGCCAGCACCATGTCAGACATTATTCCAGAATAAAGGAGGTTCATTTATCCGGGTTATTCGACGTTAATCAAAAGATGGCTAAAAAGGTAGCTGCTAATTACAGTACCCGATCTTATTCCACATTATCCGCCTTACTTAAGGTGTGCGATGCAGTTTCTATTGTAACACCTACCCGGCACCATGCAGAAATTGCCAAAACCTGTATTCAAGCCGGGAAACACGTATTCATTGAAAAACCGATTACCAAAACAGTGACTGAAGCTGACCAATTGCTGGCATTAGCAAAGGAAAAAAACGTTTTGATTCAAGTGGGACACATTGAACGTCTTAACCCGGCATTATTATCGTTGACAAAATATTCCTTAAATCCCAAATACATTGAAGTTCAGCGTCTGGCTCCCTATACCAGCCGGGGTACTGATGTACCGGTGGTGCTGGATTTAATGATCCATGATATTGACATTATCCTGTCTCTAGTTAACGCTCCTTTAAACCAAATTCATGCCAGCGGCGTTTCTATTATGACTCATTCAGTAGACATTGCCAACGCACGCTTACGATTCCAAAACGGAACGGTGGCCAGTATTACCTCCAGTCGGATTGCCAAAGATAAGGTTCGTAAAATCAAAATCTTTCAACGGGACATATACGTTACAATTGATTTTTTACTGGGTTTGACAGAAGTGTACCGTATTAAGGATATTGATGTAACCGAATCAGGTGCGCTTTTATCCGCTCCGTTGGAGGCTAATGGAAAACAACGGCGGATTATGTACGAAAAACCACTCATCAAGAAAATGGATGCTTTAAGAATGGAACTGGCTAACTTTATTCAAGCAATCAAGGGCAAAGCTGAGCCTATCGTTGACGGAAAAGCCGGGCGGGAGGCGCTGGCGGTAGCTCACCAAATACACGACTTGATTTTAGAGGATTTACATTAATGGATATCCGCAATTTCTTTTTTAAATACCGTAGTTTCACGCCTGTCCCCATAGCACTGTTAATTATCTATTTTGCCCATACTCCCAATCCCTTAATTATTTACGGAATTGTGATACTGGCTCTGGGAGAAGGAATCCGCCTTTGGGCCGTTGCGTTTGCTGGGGGCAAAACGCGTACCCGGGAGGTTGGTGCTCCGTCACTGTGTACATCCGGACCCTATGCCCAGATTCGAAACCCTCTTTACACCGGAAATATGCTCATGTATGCGGGCATTGTATTGATTGCCGGGGCACCGAACATTTGGTGGATGTTAGCAGTGACCATGATATTTTTCCTGATTCAATACTCCCTTATTATTTCCCTGGAGGAAGAAACACTAAAAAACTTATTTGGTCAGGAATATGAGACATACCAGGAAAATGTTCCCAGTATTTTACCGCGCCTGCGCCCATGGAAAAACAAAGACCAGCGGGAACCAATGTCGCTCCTTAAAACACTAAAAACAGAAAAACGGACCCTTCAAAATGTGGTTTTTGTCCTGCTTTTAATTAGTATCAGAATACAGTATTTTTCCTGAGTCAAACCAGCATACTCCCGCTAGGGAGTCCCCCGACCATGCCCGAACAAGATAGAAGAATCACTTTTTTCCTGGTTGCCGGAGAGGCCTCCGGTGACTTGCACGGTGCCAAATTAATGGAAGCCTTACAAAGCCGGCATCCTGATATTCGCTTTATTGGACACGGTGGAGACCGCATGAGTGCTCAGGGTCTTAAGCTGCTGGAACACGTTGACAAACTGGCAATAATGGGATTTTCTGAAGTATTGAAACATCTTCCCTATATGTTCAGGGTCATGAAAAAAACCATTAACACAATAAACGCCACCATTCCCGATAGAATTATTTTAATCGATTACCCGGGTTTCAACTTGAGACTGGCAAAAAAGATTCATGGAAGCAGTATTCCAATCACTTATTTTATATTACCGCAACTCTGGGCCTGGAAACCCGGTCGGATTAGGTATTTCCAAAATTATATTGACCAAGCCCTGTGTATTTTCCCTTTTGAAAAAACCTGGTTTAAAAATCAGGGTGTAAAGGTAAAATTTGTAGGACATCCTTTTTCAGAAAAAATGATGATTGAAACTAAAAAAACAGACTTCTTCAAAAAGCACAATCTGTCAGAAACAAATCCACTGCTCACGCTCTTACCCGGCAGCCGTCAACAGGAAATATCCTACCACTGGCCAATTTTTCTAAATACGATTCAAATTTTAAAAAGAGCAATCCCCAACTTACAGGTAGTCGTTGGAAAGGCTCCCTCAGTGACTTTAGAACCAGTACCTGATTATGTTAAAGTGGAATCAGATGAAATACGTGCCTGTATGAAATATGGAACGGTGGCGCTGGTTGCTTCCGGAACCGCAACGCTGGAAGCAGCAGTACTGAATATCCCGTTAATTGTCTGCTATAAACTGGCCCCTTTATCAGCGTCGATCACCAGAAGGTTAAACAAAGCCCCGTTTGTATCCATTGTTAACCTAATTGCTGAGCGAGAACTAGTACCGGAATATATACAGGAGAATATGCAGCCAGCCCGATTAGCAACGGCCTTACAAACGCTGATTAAACCATCAAAGGCAAGGAATGCAATGCTTACGGGGTTTGAAGAGGTACGCCAGAAGCTGGGTACACCAGGTGTATACAAACGGGCGGCGACGGAAATCCTGGGGAGAACAATTTAATGGCCAATCCGGAAAATGAACGGCGGATAAAAAATCGCTTCCTGGTGTGGCTTGGTGAAACGTTTGGTCCCCTATTCTTAAAATTTCTCTATAAACCAAACAGGTGGATTGTCACCGGAGCTCAGCACTACGAACAGGCCCTGACAGAAGGAAAATCAGTAATAATTACTTCATGGCATGGTACACTATTAACCGTATTTATGAATTTGGCGGATAAAGGATTTTACGGTATTGCCGGGAACCATTATCCTGATGCTGAAATCATTTCCAGGATTGGTAATAAACTCGGCTGGAACATCCTGCGCGGATCATCCACTGATGGAGGCCGACAGGCATATGAGGGCATGATTCAGGTTTTACAAGCAAGACCCAGTGTCGTAGCCATAACACCCGACGGTCCCCAGGGACCGCCCAAAATACCCAAAGCCGGTGCAATAAAAGCTGCCCAAAAAACGGGCGCTGTAATTATTCCTGCTTCTGGTTTTTCAACCCGGTACTGGAGTTTCGAAAACTGGGACACTTTTTATGTTGCCAAACCCTTTGGAAAAATCGAAATCGAATATGGTCATCCTATTGCTTTTTCAAGAGACGATTCATTCGATGATTGTGTTCAACAATTGACCAAAGCCATGAATCAACTGGAACAGGAGGTGCAAAGTCGTGTCGGACTGGCAGCACCCCATTGATCCCCGCTATCGCTATGTTCTTTTCCCCCTGGCATTATTGTACTGGGGTGTCCTTTTTTGGCGAAACCTGTTTTATACCATTGGCTTTTTTGTTTCCAAACGGTTACCCTGTAAAGTCATCAGTGTGGGGAATTTAACCTCCGGTGGTACCGGGAAAACACCAGCTGTCATTTTTTTAGCGCGTTTGTTAACAGACCATGGTAAAAAAGTGGCCATCCTGAGCCGTGGCTATGGCCGAAAATCATCTGGTACACAACTAGTGAGTAACGGAAAAAATACCATTGCACAATGGGAAACAGTTGGCGATGAACCTGCCATGATGGCGACCTTACTTCCGGACATCCCTATTGCAGTGGATGAAAACCGATTCCGGGGAGGCGTGTATCTTTTGGAAAAATTCAAACCGGAATTCATTATTCTGGATGATGCTTTTCAACACCGTTCCCTTACCCGGGATGTGGATATTGTTCTTATCAATAGTCAGGACACCAGAGCCGATCACAAGTTATTACCATATGGCATTCTGCGAGAACCCTGGATACATCTTCAGCGCGCCGATATTATTTTTTTTACCAAAGCAAATTTGAAAAAACCATCGGCTTTTTTACGCAGCAAAGCAAGGGCTTCCAAGGTCCCTAATTTTTTAAGCTATGTTATAACGAAAAAATATCTCATTAGTTTAACCGGTAAAGAATTACCAATCTCGGAAATAAAGGGCAAGCGGATCTTGACCTTTTCAGGGATTGCGGATCCCCGGGGGTTTCTAAAGACACTACAGGAGAACAACATTAAACCATTGAAAACAATTACCTTTAGGGATCATTATACCTACGGTCCTACTGATATTCAGTTACTGGTAGAACAACTCCGGGAAAATAGAGCAGAGCTAATCATTACTACAGAGAAAGACCTAATAAAAATTAAATCGCTAAATTATAACGGTTTACCCATCTACGGATTACCGATTCAATTCGAACCCAGTGAAAAGAGTTTAAGAGCTTTAAAGCGGAAACTAGAACTAAATTAAGGTGGAGTTATTTCCACGCTTGGGATTGATCCCCAGGCATCGTTTCAAGAAAAATTGTTCTCTTTAATAGTCCATCGTTTTACATCTGTGCCACACCCCATGCAAACATAACACCCACAAAGGTCAGTAGAAGCGGCCAACCGGTATTTATCATCCGGCGGGCACTGGGGTCTTCAAAAACATGAATCTGGAATTCATGGGCTGTAGTAGCTCCCCGGGAATCCATAGCAGCGATAATAACATCATTAGGCCCGCGTTGACTTGGTTTAGGCTTCCAATAGAATACTCCGGTTTTACGGTTAAATGAGGAATATTTAGGCAGTTTTATCGCCCGGTAGGCAATTTTATCCTGATTCAAATCTTCAGCCACAACCCGATACTTGTAATCATGACCAGTGAGAGCCACAGGTCTGGGTGTTGATATAATACTCGGATTAATGTTTACGAACACTTTACCTGATTGAGCTGCCTCTCGATACCCATCAGATACCTGAACGGAAAATTCATTTTCATTAATTTGTGATTCTTTGGGAATCCAGACAATTTTCCCTGTCTTACTCATTTGCATTCCCTGGGGAGCCTTCAATAAGGAAAATACTAGATCGGCATCCGTATTCTTGTCTTCTACCTGCAATTGATATTTAAACACTTCACCAACCATTGCCGACACCGGCGGTTTGGATACAACAACGGGAGGTTGATTTACATAGATTTGGAATGTTTGCTCATCTTTTGAATAGCCGTCTGATACCAGCAACGAAATCTGTTGTTTATCAACCTGGTCAATCGTTGGTGTCCATTTAATAACTCCGGTATATTCATCTACTTCCATTCCATCCGGGAATTCAGTCAGGGTATATCGGATAGTCCCGATTTTCCGCACCACCACCCGGGGCGGTTTTCCCTTCGCACCCTGGAAAAATTCCCATAGTACATCCTTAATCGCCACCGTCCGGTCGTCAATGGATTCCAACACCAGATAGAGCCGATCCTTTTCCCAGAAAACGGAGCGGACATATTTTTTTAAATTCAGGCGTGATACTTCCAGCGTATCTGTAACACCTTTTTCAGTTAAATAAACAGCAGGTGCGTTTTCCCAATCCATGATATAGCGATCAATATTTTCAACATACACATCATCCGAAACTTCTACTGAATAGACCCTGAAATTATCCGCCGGGTACAAGGGTAAAACCGTGTTCAAGGTCAACAATGTCCCCCGGTTCATATCTGCAGTCATCACTTGATAATGATAGGGCTCATCAACGGTGGCCTGCATAGGTGGAATTGAGACAATATTAATGGGAGCGTTCACAAAAAAGTCTGCTTCAATACGCCTGGTATCCCGGCCATCAGTCACATCAATTACCAACTTTGAGAAATCTATATTCTCCCGGGTAGGCTCCCAGACAATCAGGGCTGTAAAGGGATCCATTCGCATCCCCACCGGCATTTCCAGGGCCGTAAAAACCAACTCATCATCTTTATTGGGATCATAGATACCAATCTGAAAACGGTATTCTTCTCCCAATTTAACCACGTTCATGGGCAAAGGTGCTTCTTCAATAACCGGCGGGTGATTCACAAACAGGTTGACTCGTTGACTGTCCGTAGCAACACCATGCCTTACTACTACTTTAAAACTCTGGCTGTCAATTTGTGCCGAAGATGGTGTCCATTCCACCAAGCCGTCCTCTGATATAATCATCCCCTCCGGCGCTCCCACCAGATTATAACTGAGAATCTGTTCTAAATTCGGTCGCCAGACTTCCACCTTATATTTATAGGGCTCGTCCACTTCAGCTTCCATTGGCGCTTCAGATAGTATTTTAACCCCTGCCCGGGCAAATAACCTGAAATTTTGAGCGGCCCGATCAAAACCATCGCTCACTACCAAACGAACATCATAAACATCCACATGGGTGGAGTCAGTTTGCCAGCTGATAGTACCATCGTCTGCCTGAATCATTCCGTCTGGATATTCTTCTAAGGAAAAGCGCAGAGCTTTATCAGGGTTACGATCCAGCACCAACGGTCTATATACAAATTCCGTTCCGGCTACAAATTCAACGCCCTCCGGTTCAGAAACAATGATAGGTGGATCATTAACATAAATCCAAAGGCGTTCATCTTCCCCCTCCAGTTGCGGAATTACTTTGTAAGTAACCAGCGTATCGGTCTCACTTTTCACCGGTTCCACATCTTCTCCCACCTTCCATTCCACATGGTAAGCCAGTTTAAAGGCACCCAGTTGGGCATCATCAGGGACCCAACGAATAGAGCGTGAATCATAATGAAAAAACATACCCTTGGGTGGCGGTTGCAGCCAGCGGAAACTATAAAATTCCCGGTTTTCGCCCTCCGGAAGGGTGTAAGCAAAGGCTTGATTAACAGTTAAAACATGACGGGGGAGAATTCCTTTTGGCAGGGGTTGGCCCATGGTTATCACCGGTTTAGGAATCCGGGGCAACTCCAATGGTTCCTCAATCTCCGGAATGATTTCCAGAACATCCTCCCGCTCCGGCTCATATTCCTGCGCCAGAGCAGGTTGAGCAGGTTTCGGACCCTGACCCAGATCAGTAATAAACAGAACAGCCTCATTTCCATCCCATCCCGCAGCGATTACCGAACCAGTGTAAACGCCCTGCACGACTACTGGCAAGGTGGCAAATACCTGGGTGGCAGCGCCCTCTTCTTCCAGGGAGAAATAGTCGGCTGGTTCCACCAGGCCGTTTTCATTACCCCGGGACAGGGTAATAATATTCATTTCTCCTGATACCAGCAGAATGTCTTCAAAATCATCCTGATTGAAATCCGCAATTTTCATATCGGAAAGCGGACCACTCTCCACGGGCAGCTTTTCAATCGCCATGGATTCATCAGAGAGCGTCAGCGCAATTACATCCCCATTCCGGAATGGTAATAATATGTCTCTGAAGCCGTCCTGATCCCAGTCTGCATCGGCAATTGCCCGGGGAAGGACACCATCCAGACCAGGTAAGGGGGTTTCCATTGCCTCCCCTGCTTTTAAGGTTCCTTCTAGATTGTAAAAAGCCTGGGTTCGCAGCAAATCCCCCTCGGGAGAAAACCCTACCAAGTCATCAAAACCATCCCGGTCCCAGTCAACCGCAGTAATGTAGATAAAACCAATTCCGGAGCGCATTCCTTTCGGCCGTAAATGCTGGCGAACAACCCAATTGCCTTCCTGATCTAAATCCAGTACGGTAAATTCACGCAAGGGGCTGCCCAGCGAAACAACCAGTTCCTGATCCATATCGCCATCAATATTAGTAAGAACAAAATTGTGGCAGCGTAAAAACCGTCGGCCACCAGCCAGATTTAAAACTGCGCCGGCATCTTCACTAAAACGCTCCCCGTCCCAGTAAAAATAAAAAACAACTGGTTGTAATACTTCCTCCTGGGCTGATTTAGCCATATTTGACACGGTAATCAACTCGGGAGTGCCGTCCCCGTCCAGGTCTCCCAGCATAACATCAACAAAATTCCCTAAAAGTCCATCGGGAGCTTTCAGCTCCCAGGTCATGCGCTGATAGCCATCGGCATCCAGTTCGTAGTATCGCACGACCGAAATCTTATGATCACCTTCAATTCCTTCCTCCACCGTGGCAAATTCCTGGAGCCCATCTCCATCCAGGTCAAAGGTTCCTGCCATATGGACAATTTTCAAATCCTGAGACCAGGCAACTGCCCATAATAAGAGAAGTGAAATTATCGGGTTTAACCGGGATTTCATCGACTGTCCGGTAAAGTAATTACTGTTACAGAATCGGCAGGCTGACTAACTATTGAATCCACCGGTTGAACCGCCAGGGAATCATTTAACGTCTTAATGGTGGTTGTATCCGTACTGACCGGTGTTG
>JBHHUS010000025.1:0-28644 GCA_046861615.1 Fidelibacterota bacterium | reverse complement strand
ATCCAGGCGGATACCTCCATGCGGGATTCAATTTCCGGGGCAAAAGATGTGATCTCCACCGAAGCTCCACCGGAGAAAGATAAATAATGGAAGGTCTCGGATACTGGCTTTTTCTACTGCTACTCTATCTTCTGTCGATGATGATGAAAAAGCGTCAACAGAACGCTACCAGACGTAGTTTAGAAGCTGATGAGCCTGCAGAGCAAACTCCGGACTGGGCCCAGTCCAGTTTCTTCAAGAATTTATTTGGTGATCTTGCCCAGGAAGATCTGGTGGAGCCGGAAGTAGAATATGAAATGCAACCGGAAGCTGAGATTCAGCCACCAGAGAAACCATCAGAAATTGTTGAAGAACTTAGAATCGAGAAAGAAAAACCCCGTTCTGAATTTGAACAATCAACAACTGATGCATACAAACATCACATCATCTCTGGGGAATGGGAAACATTGTTTACCGATATAGCCGGAATTCGCCGGGCGATCGTGTTAAAAGAAGTTCTGGATCGACCCAGAGCTTTGAAACGGAATATTCGGTAACTGGAACGTAATTAAAGTAGATAGGTACAGGTTGTGTAATTACCGTTTGATCCGTAACCCTTTATCTTCGTTGACAAAGATCCAAGCTGCAATTTTACCGATATTTAGCGGTTGATCCACATTCCAGTACTGACGGCCATGTTGATGCTGGGAGCTGGTATCTTCCGGATTCAATGATTTGACATATTGATAGATTTTTTTCAACCTGCTTTTCCATAATTTAAAATTTTCAACCCGCAGGTCCACCCACCCGGAGTAGGCCCACTCATTTAACTGTTCCCTGTCAATGGGAAGAGCTTCCCGTCCTAGGCGGGAGGGAATCATGACTTCCGGTCCCCGCAGAAGGTGTTTACCATCGCTAAGCAGAATTGGGATTCCAATGGAGATAATTTGGGAGCGAAGGTTCTTATCTGAATGAATTAACTCTTGAACACGTTCGGCCAGTTTTTCAGAACTAATGGCAATAATATCGGGAATATTATTGGCAATCAGTTTGAGCAAGTGAGTCTCATACAGGATTTTTGATAATCGGGGTGGTCCAAGATTTTCAAAGGCAACGCTCTCCACCTGATGTTTATTTTGAAGACGTTCCATCTCCTCCAGGGCAAAATGTCTGATATAGCCGGCACGATAGGTCGGTCCCATGATTGAATTGTTCAGGGCGTTTAATATATCATGTCCAGTACTGTCGCCAATAATCTCCAGAATTACATTAATTGCGATTTCTTCCGGCGTAACAAATTCCATTTGCCCGGCTGAGGTAATTGTTTCGAATTCTCCCCGTGAAAAAATACCATTTTCACCAGTATCAATATAAACGGACTTAAGTGTGCTGTTTAAATCCTTCCAGGTAGGCTCCGGAGCAAACGTAAATATATTTTCCAGTAGGATTGCGTTTTCAGGATCACAATCGTACAATCGAATTGGTTTACCCCGCCGATTAACCTCCCCATAGTTAATCCCCTTCCAGGCAATAGCTGCTGCCGGCTTTATTTCCTTGATGATCGGTCCACCTGGTGTTCGTCCCATTAAAAATAACAGCATTGTATGAGCCCCGGCCAAGGATGATTTACTGAGTAGGACCCTGGAGGGCCTTTCTTCGCTGTGAGTATAGGGAATGTTTAATCCCATGCCGCCCGTTCCGGTGGTACCGATTTTAATGTAAATGCTGGTCTTATTTTTCAACATGCTGGCATGAAGAATCTGGATATGCCGGATGATCTGGGGAGTGTAAAGAGTAGTCAGCATCCGTTCAACTTCGGTGAAAAGAGCTTTATTGTCACCTTTTTTATCTGAATCCATTTCTCGTTTTAATCTGTAATAACCGTTGTAAAGATCTTGATAAGCCAGCGCTGTGGCAGTATTGACGGCATCAATAATAATGTGTGGCTTATGACGGGAAATAACCTGATGGAGAAAAGCGGATTTAAAGCGTTCCTGATTAAAGGGTTCCATTGTATCTGCAAGCAGTTGTTGACGATATTTAGGTTGCTCCAGTAATTCATTCCGGGAGAGCTCCTTTAAAGCGGATCGGACGAAAATATTCCCCCATTCCGGGATATAGGTTATTCCGGGGAATTCCCGTTTCATTAAAGTGCAGGATTCCCGGGCTTCAGATTCACGCAGGGAAAGAATAACAACTTCTCGTGGTTTCCGCTCAGCCAATTTGCGGAGAATAGCAGTACCTACCAGTCCCCAACCTCCCAAAATAAGAACACGTCTGTTTCTAATATCCAAGTGTAATTCCTTTCCTGGTTAGGTGATACTTTTTATTTAACTGAAATGGGCTTACGATATGAACCGGTCGCACGGGAGTTTAATTACACCAGTTCTCTAAACAGTTGTTCCACGTTCTTTTTCAAATCTTTTTCAGTGCGGTCGTTATGAATGACAAAATCAGCTAAACCAATTTTTTCCTCTTCTGTCCATTGTAATTCAATCCGTTTCAGAATTTCTTCTCTGGACAGGGTGCCGCGATTCAAAGCCCGTTCCATCCGGTGTTTTAACTGGGAGGTAACCACAATGACATAATCCAAATGAGAATCAAAACCAGATTCATATATTAACGCTCCGTCCACAATGAACATTGAGTATTTATTTTTTGAAGAAATATTTTGAAAGGCAGCATCAATCAGCTCGTATAAATAGGGATGAATCACCGCATTCAACCGTTGCTGATGATTTTCATCCTGAAAGGCAATCCGGGCCAGTTTTTTCTTATCAATTTTCTGCTGAATATTGAGAATATCAGTGCCGAATTCATTAATCAGTTCCTTTTGGACCTTTTTATTGGTATTTATTAAGGTTTTAGCTTTCTGATCGGCATCGAAAATAAAGGCGCCAAGGGCAGTAAAAAATTTACTTGCGGTACTTTTCCCAGTACCAATTCCCCCAGTTAATCCAACTTTGAGCATGTTACGCTAGTGTTTTTAAAATACGATCTGTGATTTCGGAAACTGGTCCAATCCCGTTTACTTCCTGGAGTAAGTCTTGTTTTCGGTAATAATCTAATAACGGGGCTGTCTGGTCCCAGTAAACGTTCTGTCGCTGTCGTATGATTTCCGGTGAATCGTCACTGCGGCCTGATTCACGGCCTCGGAGCACCAGGCGGTGTACCAATTCAGCTTCATCTGCATACAGACTGATGACGGCATTTAGCTGCTGATAGAGTTGATCCAATAGTTTATCTAACCCTTCGGCTTGAGGAATGGTCCGGGGAAACCCGTCCAAAAGATAACCGTTTTTACATTCAATTTCCTGAAGTTTTTTTTCAATCATATCTAATAAAATATAATCAGGAACCAGATGACCCTGGTCAATAATACTTTTCGCTTTTTTACCGATGGTGGAATGATTGGCAATCTCAGTGCGAAGCAAATCTCCAGTTGAAAGATGTACAATCTTGAAATAGTTCTTCAAACGGGTGGCCTGCGTTCCCTTACCCACCCCCGGGGGGCCCATCAATATTATGCGCATCATTAATTTCTCAGTTGAATTATAAAACTTAGATTAATATTCCTGCAATAGTTGCCGTTAGCCAAGAAGCAATGGCGCCGCCGAACATGGCTTTTATGGCCAATTTAGCTAAATCTTTCCGGCGGTTTGGGGCAATCCCCCCGATTCCGCCCAACTGAATCCCAATGGAGGCAAAATTGGCAAATCCACAGAGAGCATAACTGGCAATTATCGCTGATCGGTCGGAAATGGCAGCTATATCTCTCAAATGAGAAAGGTCTCCATAGGCAATCAATTCGGTTAATACGAGCTTTTCTCCCATGAGCATTCCTAATGTTCCGGCTTCTGCCCAGGGGACACCCATCGTCCAGGCCAGGGGGCTGAAAATCCAGCCCAGAATTTGCTGGAGACTCAGGTCAAAGAAGCCTAGAATGGCATTAATCATAGCGATCATGGCCACAAAAGCGATCAGCATTGCCCCGACATTGGCGGCCAATTTTAAACCATCGGTGGCACCCCGGGAAAGCGCCTCCATTACATTATCTTCTGATTTTTCGACTTCGATTTTCAAATCACCCATAGTGTCAGAAATTTCTGTTTCAGGGTAAATAATTTTTGCAACAACCAATGCCGCCGGAGCACTCATGATGGAGGCTGCCATTAAATGTCCGGCAATACCGGGAATATCGGAAAGTATTTTTACGTACATGGCCATTACTCCGCCAGCAATAGTTGCAAAGCCTCCGGTCATCACAGCCATTAATTCCGATTTGGTCATGCTGCTGATAAAAGGCCGTATAATTAAGGGTGCTTCGGTCTGCCCGACAAAAATGTTGGCGGAGACACTGAGTGTTTCTGAACCACTTGTTTTCATTGTTTTTTGCATGGCTTTGGCAATCCATTTAACAATTACTTGCATTATTCCCAGGTGGTAGAGAATTGCCATGAGGGATGAGAAAAATATAATGGTGGGGAGCACCCGGAAGGCGAAATTCATCAGAGGACCCTCCACTACTCCTGCTCGAAAAGATTTAAAAAGGAAATCGCTTCCGGCATCGGAAAAACTCAGTAATTTTCTGATGATTTGATCAATGGTGTCGAAGAATGGTTTACCGATAGGAGTTTTGAGAATGAATACAGCAAAAAATAATTGTAATGCCAAACCATAGAACACTAACCGCCAGTTGATTTTTCTTCGATTATTAGAAAGTAAAAAAGCAGCACCCAGAAGAATTGTTAAGCCCAGAATTCCAGTAAATCGTTCCATGTTCACTCCGGTGGTTCAAAACAATTACGGCAGCGAGCCTCATACATATCGGCTTCACCAACAAGTATCTGGGAAGAATCTTTAGTTAGTCGCTGAGTATAGGAGGCAGGATTCCCGCATTTTATGCAAATTGCCCGGAGCTTATCCAGAAAATCAGCTTCACACATAATTTGAGGCATCGGACCAAACGGCAAACCGCGATAATCGGTATCTAACCCGGCTACAATTACCCGCTTTCCTGCTAAAGCCAACTGCCTGCAGATGGGGACCAGTTCAGCGCTGAAAAACTGTGCTTCATCAATGCCGACAACCTGAGCGTTCCCCGCGAGATTTGCAACTTCATTAATTTCTTTCACAGGAATGGAGGTCAACTTTTTCTGGTCATGGGAGACAATATGGTTATCGCTATAGCGATTATCGATTAATGGTTTAAAGATTACAGTTTCCATGTTGGCAATTTCAGCTCTGCGTAACCGGCGAATCAGCTCTTCGGTTTTTCCGCTGAACATACTTCCGCAGATGACTTCAATCCAACCTGATTCTCGTGGTGTTAATGTCATTGATACCCTATTTTAACTCTGACATTAAAACAGTGGTTTACAATTGAGTGTTTTTTCATTTGCAGTTTCGAAATATAATTATTCTGTGATAAATTTGTGTTGGAAAGAATTACGCAAGCACAGCGTTGATTTTTGTCCTTAGCAGATCAATTGCAACTTTATTATGACCTCCTTCCGGTATGATAATATCGGCATAAAATTTGGATGGTTCTACAAATTGTTCGTGCATTGGTTGGACCGTCTTGAGATATTGATTTATTACCGATTGAACTGTCCTCCCCCGTTGCTCCACATCTCTAGTTAAACGCCGGATAAAACGAATATCTGCTGGTGTTTCCACGTAGATTTTAATGCCCATTAAATCCCGCAATTCATTGTAATGAAGTGTAAGGATTCCTTCGATGACTACAACATGGTGTGGTTTGATCTTATGGGTCTTCCCAATTCTGGTATGGGTGGTAAAATCATATACTGGGACTTCAATTGGTTTATTAGCTAAGAGGTTTTTTACCTGAAGAATAAAGCATTCAATGTCAATGGCATCCGGATGATCAAAATTTTGTTTTTGGCGTTCTGCAATTGGTAAATGAGATAAATCACGATAATAGGCATCTTGTTCAATAACAACAACTTCCCCCTCTCCGTAGGTTTTTAATAATTGTTTTGCTATACTTGTTTTTCCTGATCCAGTCCCACCAGCAATGCCAATAAGAATAGTGTGTTTATTCATTTCAAATGGTTGGTATCGAATGCAGCAGGTAAAAGTGTTTTACTGCTGGTTTCAGTAATAGTACCATTTTCATCACAAAGATAAATTTTGATTTCACCACACAGTTCCCAGATAACCTGTCGGCAGGCACCGCAGGGGGGAGCACCATTGTGGGTAGCCACAGCTAAAGCATCGAATTCAGTGTAGCCCTGGGAAATAGCGTTAAAAAGGGTCACCCGTTCGGCACAACAGGATAAACTATAACTGGCGTTTTCTATATTACAACCCCCGATGATAATACCTTCCTTTGTCTGTATAGCTGCACCGACTTGATAGTTGGAGTATGGTGCACGGGCCAATTGACGGAATTCAAGTGCTTTCTCGATTAGTGTTTTCATTGTTTTAAAGAATCAAACCATTGTTTAGCACTGGTGATGGCTGGAAGGACTCCGCCTCCATGACTTGCTCCGGGGATGGTGATAAGTTCAATATCGGCGCCGCGGGCTTTAAGTTCTTTTTCCGCTTCCACTGAATTGGAATAGGGCACTGCTTCATCCGCGTCTCCATGGTACAACCGGATGGGAGCCTTGGGATTCCAACTTAAGAGATTATTCTCCTGGAAGGCAGATTTTATTTCGGTTTCCCCCGACCCTTTAAACGCGGTTAAGAATTGGGGCTGAAAAAGAGAATCGATTTCCGTAGTCAAGGCTGAATTGATCTGACTACCTGAGTGCGATCCGTCGAATAAATCCGGCATTATTTCTGCATATGGTGATTGGAAGATTTCATCCAGCCGATCCCAACCGTAGATGGCGCTGTAGGCCATACTCACGTATCCAAAATAAGATGGGTAAAGATAAGTAGTTTTATTCAGATGTTCAATTGCTGTTCCCAGTACATCATAAGGACCTGCCATAGGCGCGGAGGCGGTCACGTCAAATTCATCAGGGAATTGTTCCTCCATAGCTTTATGGGTGGCCATGGTTGCATAGCCGCCCTCCGAGTATCCGGCCAGAAAAAGTTGTCCGTTTAGAGAAATATTGTTTGAACAGCAAAAACTACGGGTGGCACGGATAAAATCTACTACCGCATCGGCAATACTGGAATGAATGTAGGGGTGAAAAACATCGGTGGAGACTCCCATACCCAGATAGTCCGGGGCACAGGCGACATAGCCGGTGGAGGCGGAAAAAAGTGCATCAAACCCGAGAATAGGAATGACAGAAGCAACGTTTTCCTGTTTTGTTTCAGTTCCATGTTGACTGCTTAACAGGGGGAACCCCTTTTTTGATTCAATATTTGGTATATACAGAGCTCCGGAGGCCTGGCGGGGATTATCGTTCCAGTCCACGGTTTCATAAACAATTTTATACACCTGGACGTCGTTCTCCGGTTCTATTCCAATATTGAAATCCCAGTCCTTTAACTGTTGCTGGAGATAGTCTATAGTGATGGTTCCTAAAGAGAAAGTGGATATTATGTGGCCACGTCCCGAATCCGGGCCGCAGGATTGGTTATCTCCGGTCTTTTCACAACTGATAATGAAAAGAGCCAGGAGTAGGAATAGTAAGCGCCGGGGAATGGTAAAAAATTTCATTCAATTCCTGATGGATTAATGTTCAAAGCGTACAAGCTTAAACATACGTTCCAGAATAATGCCAGCGGTAAAGCCACCAATATGGGCAAACCAGGCAACGCCGCCAGTGGTGTCCAGACCAATGGTTCCCAGACCGTTTGTTAATTGCATCATAAACCAGATACCAAGTACGATATAAGCCGGTACCCTGATTGTGGTTATAAAGATGAAGAAAATCAGAACATGTACACGGGCGTGGGGGAAGCGGATCATGTACAGGCCTAATACACCGGCAATGGCACCGGAAGCGCCTACCATGGGCACTAGTGAATCAGAATTTATTACCGTTTGAGCGAGCCCGGCCGCCATTCCACATAAGAGATAGAACACAAGATATCGAACATGACCCAACGCGCTTTCCACGTTATCTCCAAAGATCCACAGAAACCACATGTTTCCAAGGATATGGGCAAAACCGCCATGAATAAACATGGAAGTGAACAGGGAAATCATTGAAAAATGCGCTGGGATCAAACCATATACATAAATGAGTTGTTGCCCTAATCGTGGATCAGATGCAGTCAGGGCCAGCTGAAAGAGAAAGATAAAAATATTAATTCCGATTAAACCGTAGGTTACGTAGGGAATCAGAATCCGAGGGTTATCATCTTTGTAAGGGAAAAACATTAGAAGATTTTAAATGTAATTTTTTTATTAGCCATGTTGCCAGCGCGGTCATGTATGATAACACTTATTGAATGGTCTCCGGTGTTGAGCGGTGTATCAAGGGTATAGGATATTTCTTTTTTCCGGGGCTGGTAAGCAAAGCGGAGGGGTTGGTCATCCAAGATCAGACGGAATGATTTTTCTTCAGGGTCGATGCCTGAAAGTTGATCATCCACTAAAATGATGATTTTCTTTAATTCCGAAGATTCATATCGGCCGTGGTTTCCCGGTTGCATGGACAGAATTTTTGGCGGTGTCAAATCCTGGATAATTGCAACAGCATCCATTTGTTTAATTTCTCCGGTGAGGACTTGCCGGCTAGGATTGGCCTTTGTCGGTATGAATGTCCAATCCTCGTCCTGGTCGTAATAATACAAGTGTAAATTGGATTCGTGACGATAACGGTTGCTGTACCGGATACCTACCCGTACCGGTTGAAGGATCGGCAGGTCGAAGGGTTCCAGTTGGTAAACACGGGAGATAAGTTTTCCTCCGCTGACGGGTGCATGCTTATGGACTGCTTCGATCCATTGCAGGGTGGAATCAGCTACACTCCCTTTGGGGGTTAAGATGGAGCATAACCCGTCTTTGGATAAAATTGTGATTGAAGTATCCGGAGCGGCGACGGTGTAAGGTAAATTAAATTGGATTGACCGTTCGATTGCGCCTTTTAAAATAACCTCCGTTTGTCGCAGATCTATGAATATGGATGGTGGTAACGGAGTGGTTAGATAAACAGCTGGCTGGATTCGATTCAGAGGAATTGAATAGTATTGGTAAGGGTTTTTCAATCGCAGCAAGATTTTGTTTTTTACTACCCGATTTGGTTGAATTTGAATGAACACACCCGCTGCAGTTTGGGTAATTTTCTGATTGATTTGGACATTTATGGGATCACCAAATATACTATTTGAATCCCAGTTCACTGGATAGGAACGAGCACTAAGTTTATTCTTGCCGATGAACTGTAATGCTCTGTTTCTGACCTGGTTTTTCGGGATTGTAATTCTGTAGATTAATTTTTCTTTTTCCTTTTTTAGGATATCGACCTGCCGGTCTGCAAATCCATAGGGAGTAAAACTGTAACAGGTTACATTTTCAATCGGAATAGCCAGGGTTTTAGGTTGTAATTCAAATGTAACCGTTTTGCCAGTCTGGCGAACTAGTTGAGAAACCATTTCAAAAGGTGGCATTGAAAAAACGATTCCGTCGGCAACGGCTATATTTCCGACTGCATCCTGGACAACGATTCTTATTCGGTGATATCCAGGGGTCAGTTCAACCACCCCGATGGAAGAATCGCTGAAAACAGTACCCTCAGGCTCGGTATTCAAATGATAAAGTTTAACAAAATTCCCCAGGTTTTGACGAGTGGTTCGATAATTTTTTACGAAATTGGCCGTTGGCATCAACTCATAATCCAGCCGGTCAAAGGTAAGGTTAAAGACCAATTGATTATCCACCCATAATTCGAGGCGGTAAACCTGATAAATATTATCCGCTCCCTGGCGTTTGTCAAACGTTTTGATGGCGTAACCGATGGGGCCGGAAATATTTAACGTATCGGGGAAATTGTACTGCCCTGTTTTATCTTGGAAGAGCGGAAAAATTTGCGGGAGCTGACTACCGTTAACCCAGGCTTTGGCACTTAAAGGTGTCAGAGAAATTTCTTCCATTAGGGGTGATAACCGGTCATCCAGTTTAAATCCGTTGGTTAGCGGATTCATGGGCTGCTCTTCGGAGTTACGGATTTCAAAGTGTAGATGCGGACCAGTAGAACTGCCGGTATTTCCGGTGAACCCAACAATGTCACCCCTCTTAACCAGATATTCATTATCATTAAAATAGTGATTAATAATGTAGGACTTTGCTTTGGCTTGTTCCTGGGATAAGCGTTTTTCCAATTGGGGTGAGAAACGGCTTAGATGTCCATAGACGGCTGTTTTGCCATCAACAGTGGTCAAATATAATCCTCTCCCGAAACCGGTAAAGTTTGCTACCATCCGGGATATATAACCCGTTTCAACTGCATAAACCGGATATCCCTCTTGCTCGTTCGTTTTAATGTCCAATCCCATATGATAACCGGATTTTCGAAATTCTCCGAAATTTGAGGAAAGATTGTGGCTAGCATCTGTTGGCCAAAGATAATCCTGGCTTGAAATGCCGGAAAGTATCAGGATGGAAAGTGGTAAAATGAGTTTTCGAAACATGAAGTTTAAATTGGATGTACGTTCAAGCTATTGATAATGTTATTAAAATAAACTTCTATTTAAAACAAAAAAAGGCCCGGATCCACCGAGCCTTTTCAGGGGATTTTAGAGGGAAGAGACTACTTTGGTTTTTTAAGCTTTTGAATTTCTTTTTTAAGTTCGTTTATTTCTTTATGAAGTTCCTTTAATTCTTTTTCAAAATCATCATCCCCGGATTGAATCATATGGAATTTCAGGTTTCCCGGTAATCTCATATCCGGAGTAAAGTATTGGGATTCTTCGTCTTCATTTTCTTTCCCATCTTCAGTACCAATCTTGAAAGCCATCTTTCGGTACGTTTTTGGCATATCACCAATCCAGGAAAAAGTACGATCCTGCGCGCCCAGTGTAGCTGAAATTGTTTTTTCCCGACCCCGACGAATTACCGTTAATTTTACCTCTGTATCTGGATCGTATTTGCGAATATTGTTCTGTAGATCATCTGTATCCTCGATTGTTTTCTGGTTGACTTTGAGAATGACATCACCCGCTCTCAATCCTGCCTTTTCAGCGGGACTGTCCTCCACCACTTCGGAAATAAGTACTCCTTTGTTTTTCTTCACTTTAAAAAAGGATCGCAACTGGTTCGTTAGGTCCTGGATGTGAACTCCCAGGTAACCACCGGTGTGGATCGCGAATACATTGTCATCATTCATCACCAGCGTTTCAAGATTCAGATCCAAATCTTCCAGAGCGTCTTCCAGCTTTTCCAGTGATTCCGGGTCTTTCCGGTTGACATTAAACTCCTGTTCTCTGCTGTTTTTATTTACGGTTACTTTAAGCTGATCACCTTCCGATACAATATTGATTTCTGTTTTTTGATCAGTCTTATCATCATTGACTAATTTTTTCTGGACGATAACATTTTTATATTGGCCAATCGCCAGGCTTAAGGTTAATAAACTAATTAACAGTTTTCTATTCATCCCAGTGCCTCTTTATTTTTAATTGGCTTAACGATAATTGTAGGATTATGTTCCCCGTGACCGGGGACACACACTAAAAAATCAGGTAGGGAAATGTTTGGGCCGCCCCTAAATTTACAGGATTCTAAATAGGGAGAATTAATTCATATGAAGAAAAAACTTTTATTAATAATCCTGTTGTTGATTCCCGCCCAGGGATTATTTGCCTTTGGTGGATTTGGCTTACAGGTTATCCAGGACCAGGGCATGGTTGGATCGAAAACATTCCCCGGTGACGTTACATCGGTTGTGTTGAAACGCGGTGAAGTCAGCAATCCCCTAGGGGTTGCCGGCTATGTCTATCTGGATTTCATTCCTTTTGTGGATTTGGAGGCGGATTTTCAAGCCGTGGGGAAAGATTATACGGTAAATTTCTCGAATGCCTTATCCTCGAAACCATTGAACAGCAAATTTGCCTGGGCCCGTGGCTCAATGTACTTCACAGCGAAGAAACGATTGTTCAAGGTAGGTGTTCCTTTTCTGGCAAACGTCAAGCTCCATGCAGGAGGGGGCTATAATGTACACTACTATACCCCCATGGCCGATATGGATATGATTAAAAATTTGCTTGGAGGGGATTTAACGTCTTCCTTCGATGCACAGACTTTGTCAAGTAAACTGACGAAGTACCTCGACAACAATAAAAAACAAACTAGCGGGTTCCACGTCCAGGCTGGGGTTCAATTCAAGCTGCTGGTATTAGACTCTCAGGTGTTTTATCGCTACACAATGATTAAAGATGTTTATCCAGGGCAAAATGGTTTTGGCAGCCTGAATATCCGGTTGGGAATCGCTATCTAATTCAATCAATACAAGCGATTTAAAAAGGGTTTCTGCGGAAACCCTTTTTATTTCAGTGCCTTGGCCAGTACTACGGTCTGAACAGTTTCCCAATTTTTACTTGAGAACAGACTACGGACAGAAAATTTTATAACGTATAACCCGATTCTTGCCACCTGCCCATTGGTCATTTTCCCATCCCAGATGAGTACTCCCTCCTGAGGAATAACCAGATCCCAGAAGGGATGGGCGATACTTCGGCCGGTCACATCGAAAATTTGAACCCTGACGATTCCCTGCTCAAAAGGGAGTTTGTATTTGATAAATAGCTGGTCATCCAGAGCGTCGTTATCCGGAGAAAATGGATTGGGGTCCAGTACCATGGTTCCTTTCTTAGACAGGGCTTTGTAATAAATACTATTTTGGGATCCCGGGGTTGCTGCTGCTTGATTTACTGCCAACCCCCAGCGGGAGGAATCATTTGAAATGTAATTAGGACGGAATTTCTCCGTGGAGCGTCCCGCCAGGATTGGCCAGTTCTGATTGTAAATGAGGGAATCAATTATTTTCCCGGTCATATCATATAAAAACAGCCCATCACTGGTATTATTTAAGGATGGGAAACCTGCCGGAACACAGTAGGGTGATTTTATCGCCGAAACTGAAATAAGACTGGAATCAGCAGCAATTACGGGATAATTGTCATTTGTAATTGAGATAGTTGGCAGAAGTATTTTCTTTAACCCATTATCGCTGATTGACCATCCTTCCAGTATAACCGGTAAATCGCTTTGCAATTCGATGAATTCAGTCTGAGCATTGTCAGGAATGGGCATAAATTCATTAAAGCGAACCCGATTGAACGGGAATCGTACTTTTACCGTATCCTGAATCTGATTGTTATTTAGATTGGAATCCCCAGGAATTGATAGGAGAATATCCAGGTTATGAACTCCGGAAGTCAATCCTTCTAATTCAATATGTACCAATGAGGTGTCATTTACCTTTATGGTCGGTGTTGTTATTTTTACCAGCTCAAGACCATTTTCACTTACCTGTACTTCTCCCTGAAAGGGTGTGAGCCCAGTATTTATAACTCTGACCAGTAGGGAAAAGTTTTCAAGTTCTTCAGGATAAGCTGGTAAATGATTGGTTAATTCCGAGACCAGAGCTCCATCAGTTTCAAAAAGGATAACTGAATTCGGCGCCCCCGGGGTCATGATAATATGGTCAAGCGCCGATTTCCAGTTGTTAAAGTCATTGGAACGAAACTGCGGCCACATTTTTTCGGTGGAGACTTCTGCCTGTACCGGCCAGGTATTTGAGCTGTAGATTAAACTGTCAACGATAGCACCGGTGAGGTCGTAAACATAAATGCCATCTCCTGAATTATTCAGGCTGGGGAAGGGATCCAGAGGCACTAAGAATAAGGTTGTAGCTGAGACCTTTGAAGTGAGTGTGGAATCTGGTGCAATTACAATAAAACTGCCGGCTGAAACAGTAACTGAAGGTAATTTCCGCTGATTCAGGCTGTTGTCGCTGATTGACCAACCGGCCATTGTAAAATCCATATTGCTGATCAATTCAATGAATTCGGTCTGGTCATTGTTAGGTCTTGCCATGAATTCGTTAAGGCTGAGCGTGTTCCAGTCGTACTGGACAGCCAGGTCAATGTTTCCGTTATTATTACTGGTGTCCTGATCTCCGTCTACTTGGAGGGAAACAGTCAGTGAGTGTACACCGGCGTTGGTGAAAGGACCTAAATCAATAGAAAAGGAAGCTGTATCCAACTCGGACAAAGAACCGATATTGACACTGCCCAACGAATTGAATCCTTCAGAAGCAATTACTTCCCCGGAAATGGTTTTCAGCCCCTCATTTACCACTGCTCCGGTGAGGACGGTCAAATCTGTTTTGCTTAGCTGGGCACTGGAGAGATTTAGTGAGTTAGTCAATAAATGACCGTCTGTTTCCAGCGGCTGTACACTATTTACTTTTCCCGGTGTCCCCAGCGAGTCCCGGCTGATTTTCCAGTTGGAGCGTGTATTTGGCCACTGGAGCCGAACCCGTTCTAAAGAATGTCCAGGCCTGGTGATGGTATCCCACCCCAGGGAATCTACTGTTTGTTTATTGGAGTTTATTAAAAAGAGCGAATCACTGTCTGAAAGACCGTTCCCGATGGAGCTGTCATCTACCTTCATTAACAGTGTGCTGCCAGGTATGAGGTTGGAGTAAATACCCGTACCTAGGGGATAGTCCCCCTCCAGAATTACACCGTAGCTGCCCGGTGGTAATTTATGACCGTAGCCTGAATCTTCAATTGTATCAATACTGTATTTATCGCTGATTAACCATCCTGAGAGGTCGGCACTGTCAGTAGTGGACAAATTATACAATTCTACGTATTCATTGGGAGAATCACTGCCATCCAGATTGTACATGACCTCTGTTATTATCACCTGAGCATTAGAGGCGGCGATACAGAAAAAAAGAGTTAAAATTTTGATCAACCGTATAGTATACATATCAAAAATTATGTAAAAAAGCTTGATTTGTGTGCTGAAAAATATGTAAAATACTTACGGGTAACTTACGAGTTATATGAAACAACATCTATCATTCAAACAACAGCGTTTTCTGAATTTCATCCACCGTTATACGTTGGAGCGTGGGCAACCACCTTCTTACGGGGAAATCATGGATGCGCTGAGTTTTGCGTCCCTGGGGACGGTCCACTGGTATGTAAACACACTCACCCACAGCGGTTTTCTGGACCGTACCAAAGGTCCCAACGGTAAACGGGCTTTAATCCTGACTGGGGAGCACGCTGCACCGGCTCGTTTACCGTTATTGGGGCTTATTGCTGCCGGAGAACCGATTGAAGCGCTGGAAAATGCCGCTACCGTGGATGTACCCGCTCCTTTTGCCCATCCGGATAATTTTGTCTTACGGGTTAAGGGTGATTCCATGGTGGGTGACTATATCGAGGATGGGGATTATATCATTGTTCGCAAAACCAGCCAGGCTGATCCGGGTCAGATTGTTGTAGCTCTGATTAATGGGGAGGCTACTCTGAAACATTATTATCCCAGACAAAATGGCATTGAACTCCATCCCCGGAATCCTGACTATCCGGTGATTCATATAAAACGTACCGATGATTTTCAGATTAACGGTGTACTCCTTTATTCATTCCGGGAGTATTGACAGCAAAATAGCGGCAGGTAAAACTGAATACCCAGAGCGGTACCTGCTGATTTATTAGACTACTATTGTTTGTTTCTCTCCGGTATTTCCCCTGTTTAAGGAGCAATAATGATGAGTACGGTTATTTACCATATCAGAATGAAAGATTTTGAACTCCAGGCAGAACGGACGCTGGATCCCTTTCTCCGTACTCGCCCGGTGGCTATTATTTCATCCCACCATCAGAATGGGACCGTGATGGCCCTGTCAGCGGAAGCCCAGGCGGAGGGATTATTCAGAGGAATGCAAGTATCACTGGCCAGAAAAATGAGTCACAGCGCCCGGTTATTGCCCTACAACCAGTCTCTTTATGCCCGGTTGAACCGCTATGTTTATTCTACTGTGCAGGCGTTTACTCCCATGGTGGAGCCCTCCGGTTACGGAAAATTTTATCTGGATATGACCGGCATGGAACGGCTGTACGGCGATCACCAGCAAGTAGGCTTTCAGCTTTCAAAAAT
This sequence comes from Fidelibacterota bacterium, assembly GCA_046861615.1. GTDB lineage: Bacteria > Fidelibacterota > Marinisomatia > Marinisomatales > TCS55 > CAZNUM01. The sequence goes on along the minus strand of JBHHUS010000025.1, from coordinate 12,611 downwards.
GATTCAGGACAGAATTAGTTTAGCTTCCACAATCGGTATTAGCGTCAATAAACTGGTGAGCCGTATATCAACGGCTGTTATTCCGGATCAAATCTACCGGGTGGTTAGGGGGGAGGAAATGCATTTTTTATCGCCCCTGGAGACTCCGGTAATTCCAGCCGTACACCTCCCTCCGGTTTGGAAAATTATCCATTTTCTGCTGTTAAAGAAAGTGCGCGAACTCCAGGCATTAGTCTTATTACCTAATGAAGCCCGTCTTTTATTTGGTAGTCATGCCCTGCAACTGAGACGGGAGGTTCAGGGACAGGATTTCTCCGTAGTAACTCCCCCATCGCTCAAAAATCATATTCTTGAACAAACCGTTCTGGCAGAGGACAGTAATGATGAACAGGTATTGAATGGGGTGGTTAAAACGTTGGCTGAGCAGGTGGCCTTTAAATTGCGTCGTCGTTCTCATATCGCCAAGCAGGTACGGTTGGAGGTGCACTATGCAGATGGTTTTCAGCATTCAGTTCGGGGTCGCATTCTTGCCAATGATGATGCCAGTGTGACTGAGACGGCCTGGCGGCTTTTTATCAGAGCCAATACCAGACGGAACCGAATTCGCACGGTATTGATTGATGTATTTGATTTTCAGCTGGTACCCAGGCAAATGGAACTGTTTCCTTTGCCGGAAATCAGAGACAGAGCACTCTCCCGGGCGCTGGATTCTGTTCGTCGAAAATATGGATTTGGTGGCATTGGGCGGGCAGTGTCTATGGACGCAAAAATTGATATGACTTCTTAGCGGGAGTTCTGCATGTTCACTCACTTGAACGTTCATTCTCATTACTCTCGTATGTGGGGGACAGCCTCCCTGCCGGCCCTGCTCACTGCTGCCCGCAATTGCGGGCAGCGTTATCTGGCAATTACAGAAGTAAATGGTTTATGGGGCTTCGTGCGCTTTGTACAACATGCCCATGCCGCTGGAATTTGTCCAATTGCCGGCGTCAACCTCATGAGTGCCGGGGAGGATGTGATTGCGCTGGCTGAGAATCAAACCGGTTACGAGAATCTCTGTCAGGCAGTTTCCACTGTCCACGATGGAGAACAAACTTCCATTGCTGATGTTCTTAAGGGCAAAACCTCTGGCTTGTTTGTATTGGCCCATCAGAAAACAGTATTAAAAATGCTGAGTCGCTTTATTCCTAATTCACATCTTTTCGTGGAACTGCGCCCGGACATGCCAGAACAACGGGGGCACGCACTGGCCAAAAAGTTTAACCTGGAAATTGTTGTGACGGGGGATGTTTATTTTCTGAAGCCGGAGGATACGGAAACCCACCGTACCCTCCGGGCGATTGATAATAATATAGTTCTCTCTGCTATCACTCCGGATTTGTGCAAGTCAGATCAGCACTGGTTTCGAAGTGAAAAGGAGCTGATTCGCCTGTTTCCTAACAGTTTGGAGGCGGTGAATAACAGTACTTATCTGGCAGAGCGCTGCAAGACGGACTGGTCCTTTGTAAATACGGTTTTCCCTAACCTATCTTTGAAAGCGACCCGCCGAGCCAACCAGCGGTTGCAGGAAAAAGTTTACCGGGGCGCCCGCCGGAGGTATGGGCAGCCCTCTGCAGCCATTAAAGGGCGTATTGAATATGAATTAGATCTGATTATGCGCAAAGGGTTTGCGTCCTACTTTCTGGTGGTTCAGGACATTGTACAACAGACCAGGGCTACAATTGGTCGGGGTTCGGCGGCAGCCTCTGTTGTGAGTTATTGCCTGTTTATTACCCAGGTGGATCCGATCCAATATCATTTACAGTTCGAACGATTTATTCACCCTGAACGGTGTAACATGCCCGATATTGATGTTGATTTTCCCTGGGATGAGCGGGACACTATTCTGGATTATATTTTTCAGAAATACGGCAAGGAGCGGACAGCCATGGTGGCCAGTCAGGTGTTTTTAAAGCCCCGGTCAGCCATCCGGGAAGTAGCTAAAGTGTATGGTCTTTCCAATGAAGAGATTAAAAGTATCACCAAGCGCATTGGCTGGTACAGTTCCCGTCGGGATTTAGTTCGCTGGGTTAAGACGGACCCCCGTTTCGCCAATGTGGACCTTGACGATACACTTTTGGAGATTATTCGGCATAGTGAAAAAATAATTGGTGTTTTCCGTTATCCGTCGGTTCATCCCGGGGGCGTAATTATTGTGCCGGACGAGATCCGAAAATATGTACCGGTCCTGACGGCTCCCAAAGGCGTCCAGATTGTGGAATGGGAAAAGGATCAGGTGGAGGATGCGGGATTGTTAAAAATTGACATTCTGGGGAATCGCAGCTTGGCGGTGGTACGGGATACGATCCGGCAGATTAATCTGAATTATGGTCGGCAGGTTAGTGACAGTCAATATTTGGATTACCACACCATCCAGGCAGTGGAGGATTCCCGCACGGCGGCACTCATGAAGCAGGGGAAAACGATGGGTATATTTTATATTGAGAGTCCCGCCACCCGGCAGCTTTTAACCAAAGCGGGAGTGGTGGATTTTGAGCATGTGGTAATTTATTCCTCCATTATTCGTCCCGCAGCCAATCGGTTTACTAACATTTTGCTGGAACGACTCCATGGCAAGCGGTGGAAACCACTGCACCCGGATTTAGCTTTTTTGAATGAGAGTTATGGGATTATGGTTTATGAGGAACAGGTTTCTCTGGCTGCCCGGGTTTTAGCGGGTTTTTCCTATGCCGATGCTGAGGCGTTGCGGAAAACAATGAGCCGTGATTCCATGCAACATCTGATTCCGGGCTGGCAAAAGAAGTTCTATGCCGGTGCCCGTCAGCGGGGATATTCGGATGGATTAATTAATGCCGTTTGGGATATGATCAAGTCTTTCGTGGGGTATTCATTTTGTAAACCCCATTCCGCTTCCTATGCCATGCTTTCTTTTACCTGTGCTTATTTGAAGGCGCATTATCCGGCGGAATTTATGGCAGCGGTGATCTCCAACCAGGGTGGATTTTATTCTACCTATGCTTATCTCAGCGAGGCCCGCCGCTGGGGAATTAGAATATTGCCTCCTGATATTAACCGTAGTAGTCGAGGATACCGAGGGCGGGATAGCCGACTCCGCATGGGGTTTATGAGTATTTCTAACTTACAGGATGAGACCATTACATCAATACTGGAAGAACGGAAAGCAGGTGAATTTGTATCGTTGACTGATTTTCTGATGCGGACAGAATTAGATCTGGCCGATGCCATGGCGCTTACCAATGCCGGTTGTTTGGCAAGCTTGGCCCCGGAACTGTCCCACCGACAAATTGCCTTTGAAGTATTACATTGTTGTCTGGGGCAGAAAACAGAGAAGAATGGATCGGAAAATACAGGAATACCGTTTTATCAGGAAACTGCTTCTGCTGCTCTTTCGAAAGGGAAAGCACTTAGCGCTACGGAGAAACACCAGTTGGAAATGAAGGCCTTTGGCTTTCCGGTTTCAGAACACCCTTTACAACCCTATCTGTCCTATCTGAGAGGTCGGGTGCGAAAAGCCCGGGAGTTGCCGGACCTTGTCGGGAAAACTGTTTATTTAGCCGGAGTGTATATTACCCGTAAAGAGATCAGAACAATTGAAACCCGGGACCCCATGGAGTTTGTCACTCTGGAGGATGAAACCGATATTTATGAAGGAGTTCTCTTTCCAAACGCCTTTCGTAAGTATGGTGATTTATTACTATGGGAAACGCTGTTAATTCTGCGTGGGAAAGTGGAACAGTCGTTTGGAGTAATTACGGTAACGATTGAAAAGCTGGGAAGCCTGCCGACAATTGTGAAGAAATTACAGCAGATTCACCGGTACACAGGTAATACCCCGGATCTGAGGGTAATTATGAACCAGTAGTTTAAATGCCGGCGGTGTTTAGTCTTCTATTTCGGATCAAACTCCCTGAAGCTGCTCTAACCGTGCTTTAGCTTCCTTTGGCCGTATTTGACGTATTAGCGCAAACGCCTCCTTATTCCGGCCTCTTGGTTTAGCATGACCGGTTTCCCATTTACTGACTGTCAATGTGCTGACTCCCAGAAGCAAGCCAAAATTTTTCTGGGATAGTTTCAATCGCTTTCGATGGCGTTTAATAGAATCAGGAGAAGTCCGGATTCGCTGTTGTGGTTTATCCTTCACGAGTTCAGGTTGAATTTGACCGGTATCTTTTTTATCCATTTTTCCTGCTAATGACCGTTCAAGTTCCTGGATGCGCTGGTTTTGTGCGCGGATCAGTTTTTTCAGATCGCGTGTCTGCTTCACGAGCGGATTGATGGTGGCACGGATTTCTTTCCGAGATAACCGGCTGATTTCACTTTTAAATGCTTTAGCAATGTCTGTCATGAATCTAAAGGCTCCTTTCTGCTATAAATATTAACTGATTTAGAAGAAATAATATATACTTTTATTCAGAGGCTAATTTCACCGGCAATTATTTATGTAAGTAATTGTTTGTGTTTTTATTTTAATGGTTTTTTAAAAATTGCTTAATATACTTTTTTAGAATTTCCCGGGTATCGCGGTGGGGGGTCAGGTGAGCAGGATTAAAGTCCCAGTTTCGAAATGGATCATCAATACTCCAGTGTAGGCGTTCAACGTCCCCGGGAAATGTGGGACAGGATTGATTTGCATTGTCACAGACGGTTATGACGATATCAATTCCGGTATTAATGTATTTCTCAATCGGGTCGGAGCTATTATTGGAAATATCAATGCCAACCTCAGCCATCACAGCAATACTCATGGGATGTACACGGGAAGGATGGGTACCGGCGCTGTAAACTAGAAAACGGTTACCGGCCAGATTCCGTAATAATCCCTCTGCCATTTGTGATCGACAGGAATTGCCGGTACAAATAAAAAGAACTTTCTTTTTTCTTCCCATGTTTAAAAATGCCTTAATGAATTTAGATTGTTATTAATTGAAACGGAATTCATGTTTTATAAACCACTGCTATTCTAAATTTTCCCATGGCATTCGAGCGAAAAGAACCACTGTTTACCAGCCCATTAGAAACATTTTCTGGCCTAACTATTTCTGATTTGAATCGCTACCTGCCGGCTATCCAGAAGATTGAAGACCTGAAAATGACGAACGAAGATCTGCGTGAAGGTCTTTTCCTGGGGTTAGGATTAGATGGTTTGCGGCAATTACCGGAGGATACTATTGATTTGATAATTGCAGATCCACCGGAATCACCCTGGCGTTGTACCGGGGATCGTGGGTCGTCAATGACGATTCAGGAATATTATCAATGGAATCAATGCTGGTTAGAGCAAAGTTATCGGGTACTGAGAAATACTGGTGCCATTTACTTAATGACTGGATGGCGTTATTCTGGTATGTACCAGGCCTTATTGAGCAATTATTTCAAAGTACAATCACGGATCACCTGGCCCAATCGGCATGCTCATGATCAACCCTCCCGGCGGGTTTGGCTAAACCATCTTTCGGATATCTGGTTTGCTACTAAAACGAAGGATTTTATGTTTAACCAACAAGCTGCCTACCGCAGGAGTAAAATTGCTGATGAGTCCTATAATTTAGGGACCTCTAACTTCTGGGGGGACATTCTGAATGTTCAGTCTGGTAATATGGTTAAATTGGAGGGCGATAAACCAGAGCAACTGATTCAAAGGATTTTAAATACCAGCAGTTTTAAACTTAACTGGATAGTGGATCCTTTCATGCGCGCCGGCGGTGTGGGTGTGGTTGCCAAAAAGATGGGTCGTCGTTTCATCGGTTTTGAGTCTGACCAGGATCGTCTACTGGTGGCAATGAAGCGAATTGACCGAGTCTGAGGTCTGTTAATTAAATCTTCTTTGAAACATCAATTATCCTGGAGGTGCTGTGAGTCTGTCTGAACAAATTCAAAAAGATATGTATGCTGCTATGAAAACGGGGAGAAAAGAAGTAGTGGTAACTCTCAGGACTATTCTCTCAAGATTAAAGGATCGACAAATTGCCAACCGCGCACCCTTGGAGAAGGAGGAAGAAATCAAGGTTTTACGATCCCTGTTGAAACAACGAAAAGAATCGGTTAAAATGTTCCGTCAGGGCGGTCGTGATGACCTGGTTCAGGCGGAGGAAGCAGAAATAGGAATTTTAACAAACTACTTACCAAAGGGGATGGCAGCAGCAGAAGTTCGTGCCCTGGTTAAAAAGGTCATTGAGGATATAGGTGCCAGTTCTCTGTCTGATATTGGCAAGGTCATGCCTGAAATCATGAAACGCGGGAAAGGATTGGTCGATGGAAAACTGGCACAACAGTTGGTACGTGAATTTCTTGGTTAACAGATTTTTAATTACCAAGCTTTCCCGGCATAAGGATAAATAAGAAGTAAATTATAGCGATGGTTCAATTCATTGATGCACTCTCAGGTTTTTTTATTCTTATGATGGCGATACTTGGCTTTCGCCGGGGACTGATAGAAGAATTTGGTCGCCTGTTTGGATTGGTTTTAGCCTCAGTTTTTGCGCTCCGATTTTACGTGGATTTAGCAAAATTGTTTTTAAGATGGGTCCCGGTGGATTCCTGGGTTACCTTTACTTTCAGTTATACCATCATTTTTTCATTGGTACTCTTTTTAGTCCGTATTCTTACTAGGTTATTCAGTCTGATCTTCTTGTCAGGAGGATCGTCATGGATAAACCGTTCGTTGGGGACTATTTTCGGATTTATGAAGGGGGCCTTAGTGGTGGCTATGTTTTTCTGGTTCACAGAATTATTCCCCGGAAATAGAACTATGACAATCATTCAGAAAGAATCACGTTTGGCTGGTCATATGATTAATATCCGCAAAAGGGTGGTTAATACCTTCCACTGGGCTGACCCACTGGAAAGAGGACAGGAGTATATTCGTAAAATATTGGTTCAACCAGCTGAAAACGCCCATGGCTAAAATTCCACTGGAAACTATTGATCGAATCCGTGATAATGCAGACATCCTGGCGGTTGTATCCCGCCATGTGAACCTGAAAAAGCGCGGGCGGAATTATTTTGGTATCTGCCCCTTTCACCATGAAAAAACAGCTTCATTCAGTGTAGCGCCGGATAAGGGAATTTATCATTGCTTCGGTTGTGGTGCCGGCGGGAATGCAATCAATTTTATTATGGAATTTGAAAAGGTCAGTTTTGTTGAGGCGGTCAAACAGTTGGGGTCTGAATTGGGGATTCCAATTCAGTTTACCGGTAGTGATGACAGCCGTGAATTTTTCTCAGCACTCTACGAAATTCATCAATTGGCAGTTGAAATTTATGCGAAGACCCTATTTTCTGAGCGAGGCGCGGAGGCATTGACCTATTTGCTGGAACGGGGAATAAACCGGGAAACACTTGCTCTCTTTAAAATTGGTTTTGCCCCTGATAGAAATGATTTTCTTCAGGAAGCAATTCGCTTGGAGCAATTCTCACCGGAGGTTCTTGAAAAGTGCGGACTTTTCGGGAAATCTGAAAAGGGATACTATGATCGTTTTAAGGCCCGGATCATGTTTCCTATCAGCAACTCCTCCGGGAAAGTGATTGCTTTTGGGGGTCGTATATTCGGGACTGAAGAAGGGGCAAAATACATTAACTCGCCGGAAACGCCGCTATACCATAAGAGTGATGTTTTTTATGGCTTACATCTGAGCCGGGATTCCATTCGCCGGGAGCAAGCTGCCATTTTAGTGGAAGGTTATACTGATCTGATTCAGCTTTTTCAAGCTGGTCTTAAGAATGTAGTTGCAGTCTCCGGAACTGCCTTTACTGATCGGCACGCGCAGCAGATACGAAAAATCACTTCCAAGGTTTACCTGGCTTACGATGGCGATAGTGCCGGGATTAAAGCTACTTTAAGGGCTGGTTACAGTTTATTAAAGGGCGGTGTTGAACCGTTAGTTGTTCCCATGCCCCAGGAGCTGGACCCGGATGAATGGATTCAGTCGAAAGGGCCGGATGGATTCCGCAAAGCCATGGAAACACAATATTTACTGCTGGATTTTCATTTAAGTACCCTGGATTTGGAATCACACTCGTCCACTGAAAAATCAAATTTGGTAAAGGAAATTCTGGGTGAAATAGTAGAGGTAAACGACCCTATTATCCAGAGGGACTTTTTTAAAAAATTATCCCAGGTATTGGGAGTAGATGAAAGCCAGATCATCCATCTGTTTAAACAGCAGGTGCAGAAACGGCGACCCCGGACAGAAACAGTGTCTCCCCGATTGGAGTTGGAATTATTTACCTCTACAACAGCCAAAGCGGAACTGGCGTTAGTACAGGTTTTAGCTGGTGAAGATCAGGAGGCGAAAGCGCTGGTCAAGGAGCAATTGGATATCAATCTAATCCGGGACGAATTATTAAAGAAAATAGCCCGGTTGCTGGTTGGGGCAGTTGAAATCGATCCTTCAGAGCTGGTAGGACATTTCGAGACGGCCAGGGAACGGGACATCGTGACCAAAATATTAATGGAAGCGGATCAACTGATAAATATGAATCAACTGGTTCGCGATTGTTTACGTACGCTGAAACGGCAGCCATTGAAGGATGAAATTAGGAGTATAAGGCTGAAAATCAGAGAACTGGAGGCGGCCGGTAAAGATACCACTGAATTATTATTGAAGCTGGCAGAACTCCAGCAGAAATTAAGGCCTGATAAATGAAAAATGTATTAATGGTTCTGTTGCTCCAATGGACGGCGGTTGTGAGTCAGGAAATAACCTGGCCTGAAAGTCCCGGTCCCATTACAGCCTTGGAAATATATTGCGATACAGATAGCATTCCCATTTATCTGGATGGACTCCAGGTTGGAATTTCTCCCTTGCGGGAACCGGTACAGGTAGCGCCTGGCTGGCATCAGGTAAGTTATTTTCCTCAGGGAAATTTAAAAGTTACTCAAGGGAAGGCTGGGTCCGTGGCTATCGCTGATATTGTTCATTTGGCACGGCAGGATATTCTGGCTGAGGAGGGGAAAACCATCCGGGTTGTATTGAGTTATCGTTCTATTGAAGCGGAGGTAAAGGATTACCAGGCAAAGCTTGACAGCAGCCGTTGGATCGGTCTGGCCATGGCGTTGTTAACACTCTTAATTGTATCCTGGGGGATTATCTGATTATGCCATATTTTATTTCTGAATGTTTGCGTTGATTAAGGGGGTGTTATGGAGATAATAATCCGTAACTTTTTACTTGTATTGACTTTGAATAATATAATATATTCGGATATAATTATCAGGTTACAATCGGTTGACAGTCTGATTAATAACCAGAGCATATCGTACTGATTGATACTTGGTAGTATTTATAACTAAATGAAGTGAAGGAGTAAATTCAGATGAAGAATTATCAACGGATAATTGGGTTTACTGTTGTACTATCTGCGTTGCTTTTAACCGGTTGTTCTAAGGATGAAAATAAGCATTTTGCGGATAAAAACTGGAGTAATGCTGATCTTAAAAATGGTGGACAGTTGTACGACAAATGGTGGGAAGTAAATGGCGGTACTGAACCCACTAGCACATGGTCTCTGTACCCATCTACAAGTGCCAAATCTGGTAACACTACCTGGCGTTGTAAAGAGTGTCATGGTTGGGACTACATTGGTAAAGATGGTCGCTATTCCTCCGGCAGTCATTACACTGGTATTGCCGGTGTCTGGGATGCCCGGAATAATGATAAGACGGACATCTTTGATTCCATTAAGGATGAGGGTGGTAATCATGATTTGTCAGCGGTGCTTTCTGACGATGATGTTTTAGACCTGACGAAGTTCATTGTGGACGGTTTGGTTGATGTCAGCAAGTACGTTAACTCCAGCGGCTTCGCCACTGGCGACACAACCGCAGGAAATACCTTGTATACTGCTAACTGCGCTTCTTGTCATGGAGCTGATGGTAAAATCTATGACTTTGAATCAGATGAAGGCGAACAGGGTGTTGGCTTCCTCGCTAATGATAATCCTCAAGAGACCTTTCATAAGATCCGTTGGGGACACCCCGGAACGGCTATGCCCAGCATGATTGCTGACAAAGGTTTAACGGATGATGAGTGTGGCGATATTTTAGCCTATGCACAACACTCGTTACCGGAGTAAATTCTTACTGGTAGCGGTTAATTAAAAACAGATATGAAGAAAGAGGGGGTGGGGATACCTGCCCCCTCTCGCGTATACAGCAGGTTTAACTAACAAGGAGAAGACCTTATGAAAAGGACACCTTTCTACCTTGGGGGAATTGTTTTTCTGGCGGTAACATTGATATTTGGCCAGGAGGAAGCGGAAAAGCCGCATATCTACGCCGGTGTGAAACGGTGCCAGGTTTGCCACGAAACGACGGACATGGGTGATCAGTACAGTGTATGGGCAGCGAGCAAACATGCCAAAGCGTACGAAACCCTGACCACCGATGAGGCCAATAAAATAGCCCAGGAATGGGGATTGAAAACGCCTGCCAAGGACGCCCCCGAATGTTTGACCTGCCATGTGACCGGTCATAATGATTCCACTGCTCAATTCGGGACTAAATTTGATAAAACACAGGGTATTCAGTGTGAAAGCTGCCATGGTGCCGGTGATTCCTATCGTAAACAGGATATCATGTGTGATCGGGATCTGGCCATTGCCAAAGGTCTCATTCTGCCAAAACCAGAATTCTGTTTAACCTGTCATAATGAAAAAAGCCCCCGGTACAAGGAATTTGATTATGATAAGTTTTACGCTCAGATTGAACATCATAAAAATCCTGATTATCAATGCGAATCCGATGAAAGTGAAGATGAAGAGTGGTAAATATAACCTTTTTTAAATTACCCGGTTTTAATTCAATGCCCCCTTTGGGAGTTCTTCTGTTGACCTTTTTATTTGTTAGTAGTTGCGGAAAGAAACAGAAGGATATTGTTCAACCGATTTCCTATAATCACAAAATACATTATACTGAGGCGGGTTTGGATTGCACTGACTGCCATAAAGGTGTTGAGAAAGATATTCGCGCCACCCTGCCTTCCATTAAGGTCTGTAAATCCTGCCATAGTGAACCTCAGGGGGAAAGTCCTGAAGAAACTAAGGTGGTGGAAGCAGTGAACTCCAATACTGAAATTCAGTGGAAACGAATTTACAAGGTTCCGGAGCATGTTTTTTTCTCCCATCGTCGGCACGTAACAGCAGGGAAAATAGCCTGTGTAGAGTGTCATGGAAAGGTTGATGAATTAACTGTACCGTCGCCAAGGCCGTTAGTGCCGATAAAAATGAAGAATTGTATGAAATGTCACGACAGTAAATCCATATCAAACGATTGTATCCATTGCCATGTCTGAGAAAAAAGTATTAACCCGACGTGAATTTTTAAAGCTAACCGGTATGGCGACAGGTGGAGTCGCCGTTGCCGCCGGAGCCTTTAACCAACTGTTTGCTTTATCTGATAAAACGATTCAGGCACTGCGAAAAGGTCCCGGTAAAGTAACCCTGAGAAATACAGTTTGCCGTCTCTGCCCCGGAGGCTGCAGTCTTCAGGTTCGGCGTATTGACGGCCTGCCGGTCAGTATCAGTGGTAATACACTGTCTCCCATTAATCTTGGGGGAACTTGTCCAGCGGCCTATGCCAATCTGGAAATCCTGTATCATCCGGACCGGATTACAACACCCATGGCCCGTCCAGAGGGACCTGTCAGGAAAGATCTGGAGCCCGTGGAGTGGGATGAAATTGAATCTGCGATCGCGGCGACAATCAACGACCTGATTGCGAAAAAACAGACGTATAAAATTGCAATCATCAATGGAGATGATTCTCCCCTCATGCAGGAAGTCTGGCAAAATTTCGCCAACTGGCTGGGGACACCCAATTTTTTCCAGGAAAATCAGATTCCGGCAAATACAAACTCTACGTTTCTCACCCAGGGGGTATCCCTCCATCCTAAATACGATTTAATTAATTCAGATTGTATTATCAGCCTGGGAGCCAATTTTCTGGAAGAAGAAGGGGCTCCCGTTCACATGAACCAAGTCCTGAGCCAGTTTAAGGATTTAAAAAATATTACCCGTAATAAACTGATTTATGTGGGACCCCGGGCAAATATTACGGCCGCCAGTGCTCATAAGTGGATACCGATAAATGCGGATACCTGGGGGACGCTGGCTTTAAGTATTGCTCACATAATAATTGATGAACACGCTGTCGACCTGGATTATTTCAGGAAGAATGCCCATGGTTTCAGTAATTTTATTGACTCCAACGGAGACGAACAGGCCGGTTTTGAGACGATGGTTCGCTCTGAATTTCATCCAAAACGGATTGAAGAAGTCATCGGGATTTCGGAAGAGGATATTCGCGATCTGGCAGAATTATTACGTAGCCGGAAGAATCCGGTAATTCTTTGTGGCCAGGAGGCCCTTCAATCGCCTCGGGGGGATTTGCATCTTTGGGCGACTCACTGTCTGAATTACTTGCTGGGCAGCATTCAGCGTCCCGGTGGCTGGTATTTCACTAAACGGGATAATGAAACAAAATTGTTTTCTCAGAAATACACAGGTGGAGCTACTCAGGACTTATTCTTTACGGATAAAATTTATCCCCTGGAAAAGAAATCACTGGATATTTTTGCCGAACGGGTTGAGGG
>JBHHUS010000062.1:0-8129 GCA_046861615.1 Fidelibacterota bacterium | reverse complement strand
TTACAAACAATTCCTGTTATCTTGGGAGTAATCACCATCACCTTTATTCTAATGTACATTATTCCCGGGGATCCGGTTCTCTCCATGGTAGGTGAACGCTATGATGAAGAAACGATCAATCAACTGCGGAGTGAACTGCATTTAGATGATCCCCTGCCACTTCAATTTGGACGATATGTTTTCAATGTATTCAGGGGCGATTTAGGAAATTCATTCATTACCGGACAGCCGGTGGCAGGTGAAATAGCAGCTAAATTTCCGAATACGATGGTGCTGGCCCTGGGTGCTATGGCCATTGCCATTCTGGTGGGAATTACCCTGGGTATTATTTCATCCCTGAAACCTGGATCGCTGTTGGACAAGGGTTCCATGTTTTTCGCGCTGATAGGTATCTCGGCGCCGGTATTTTGGGTCGGTCTGTTGTTGGTTCTGATTGTGGGTGTCTGGTTAAAATGGTTACCACCAACCGGTTATGGCGGAATCGAGTATCTTATTTTACCGGCTGTGACTCTGGGGATGCGTTCCGCCGCCTATCTGGCCCGTCTGACCCGCGCCACTATGCTGGAGGTGTTAAATCAGGATTACATCCGTACGGCCCGGGCCAAGGGACTTCCGGAATGGAAAGTGATCCTGAAACATGCTGTTCCCAATACACTGGTTCCCATTATTACAGTCATTGGTACTGATTTTGGCAGCTATCTCTCCGGGGCGGTTTTAACGGAATCTATCTTTGGCTGGCCCGGCGTGGGGCGCTATGCTCTGGAGGCGATTCTGAAACGGGATTTTCCCGCTATCCAGGGTACGGTTCTATTCATGGCGTTGATGTTCATTCTGGCGAATCTGCTGGTGGATTTACTCTACGGAGTGGTCGATCCCCGCATAAGATTACAGCAAAAACATGGCTGAATATCATAACCCCTGGTACACGGCCTGGCAGCGTCTGAAAAAAGACCCTGTTTCCATACTCGGAATAGTGCTGGTAATTCTCATACTGATAAGCGGCATATTGGCTCCGGTGATTGCGCCCATGGACCCTAACGTGCAGGTGCTGGAGTTCCGGAATCGACCTCCCGGCTTTAAAGGATTAGTTGTCCGCTTCCGGGTGGCACCAGGATTACCGTTGAAGTCAGTAGCGGTAACAGCAGTTGAAGAATCTGAGGATTCTGTGTTGATCACGGATCAGTTAGGACGGAAATTCAAGGTGGAGCGGAACTTGCTTGCTTCAGAATCATCGTGGTATCGAGCCTATCGCTATTGGCTGGGAACGGATCAGTTCGGGCGGGATATTCTTTCAAGGATATTGTATGGGACCCGGATTTCGTTGTTGGTAGGATTCAGTGCCAGCACCCTGTCGCTGTTAGTGGGGTTGATTCTGGGTGCCTGGGCCGGCTTTTATGGTGGCTGGCGGGAAACCATTATCATGCGGTTCACCGATATTATGTTTGGTTTCCCAACGCTTTTATTCTTAATTGGTATTACAGCAGCTTTTGAACCAAGCCTGACGGTGGTTTTTTTCGCCATTGGTTTTGTAAGCTGGCCGGGGATGGCCCGGCTCATGCGGGGACAGGTGGTGGCGACCAAACAGAAAGAATTTATTCAGGCAGCCACCGCCCTGGGTTTTTCCGGCAAACGAATTCTCTGGAAACATATTGTACCTAATTGTCTGGCGCCGGTGATTGTTACTTACACCCTGGGAATTGCCGGGGCGATTATGGCTGAGGCCAGTCTCTCCTTTCTGGGTTTAGGAGCCCAACCACCTTCCCCCTCCTGGGGCGCCATGATTAACGGAGGAAAGGATTTTCTACGTATTGCGCCCTGGATTTCCATGGCGCCGGGTCTGGCAATTGCCTGTACAGTGTTAGGATTTAACCTTCTGGGAGATGGGCTTCGGGATGCCCTGGATCCCACTTCTGGGGATCGTTCCCAATGAAAGGAAATTCCCTGCTGAACCTATTGCAGGTCTATCAAGAACAATATCCGGATGAAAAGCATCAGGTTTTCAGAATGATTTCTTTTCTGGAATCAAATGAAGATTGTTTTGAAAGGACGAACAGGGCCGGACATTTTACAGGCTCAGCCTGGATTGTGAACCATTCCCATGATGCGGTGCTGTTAACTCATCACCGGAAATTGAATAAATGGTTACAATTGGGTGGTCATGCAGATGGTAATCCTAACTTAGTGGATGTGGCCCGGGCTGAGGCAAAGGAAGAATCAGGGCTGAAAGCGCTGACCCTGGTTTCAACCGAGATTTTTGACCTGGATATTCATCCTATTCATCATCTTGAGCGGGACCTGGATCACCTGCATTATGACGTCCGCTTTTTTTTCGAAGCCTCCAGCAATGCTGAGATTGTCGTGAGCGTTGAATCCCATGATGTTTCCTGGGTACCGTTTGAAAATATCTTGAAACTGAATTCCGAGCTGTCAATGAGAAGAATGCTGAAAAAGACTAAAATTGCTTTTGGTTTATGATTTAATATTGAATCCATGGATTTATCCTCGGTAATAAAAACAGTTGTCCTTTCCAATCCGGTCCTACCCCAGGGTCGTCGGATTGGCATAGAGGTGGAGTGCCTGTTCTATGATCAACAGTTTTATCGCATCCCGGTAAATAGGGGTTCTAAATTTTCAGCAACGGATTTGATGGAGGCACTCGTTGACCCCGGGAAACCCTATTCTTATTCACTGGAACCCGGTGGCCAGGTGGAATGGGCGTCGGCCCCGGTCCTCAATTTGCACCGCTTAAGTGAACAGTTCTTGGAACATTTAAACAACGAAACCGCTCTGATAAAAGAACATCAATTATGCCGGTTGGACCTGTCAATGGAACCGCTCTACCAACCGGAGGAAATTGAATTGATCGATCAGGAAAAATATCGTCTCATGCACGCATTATTTAAAAAAACCGGAACACTGGGGCAATGGATGATGCGCAATACTGCCAGTATTCAAGTGAATCTTGATATTGTTTCTGAACAGGATGGGGAGGAAATGGCTTTTCTGGCGGATGTTTTTCAACCCTTTTGTTCATTGTTGTTTGCTAATAGTCCCTTTAAAGAGGGTCTTCCAACGGGGAAAAGAAATTTTAGGTATGAGGTTTGGGCCAATACTGATAAAGACCGGTGTGGTTATTTATTCGATCATGGGATTGTGTCGGCAAAGGGCCTGTTGGATCAGTATTGCGAATGGTTACTGACAATACCGGCAATCTTCAGAGTAGATGACGGAACGTTTAGCGCTTTTCAGGGGACATTGGGAGCCTATCTTAATTCTTTGCCCAAGGTCGATAACCAGGCGGTTTTATCGGCTCTGCATCAGATATTTACCCATGTGCGTTTTAAAAAAGTATTGGAAGTCCGTGGTTCAGACCGTCCTCCGGCCGGATTTGAATTGGCACCGGCTGCCTTTTGGGTTGGGCTGTTAACCGGTGAAAAAACCCGCAACAAAGCACTGGATTTTGCTAAAAGTATTTCCGCTGAGGAGCGCGTACAGCTTAACAATTTAGCCTTTACGCTGGATCTCTCCGCAAAAGGTCCCCGGGAGCGCTCCCTGAGAACCTGGCTGGAGCAGGTAGTTGACTTGGCACTGACGGGGTTGGAAGAACGCAGTCAACTTTTGGGGATCAAAAACGAACGTATTTTTCTTGATTCTTATCTGGAAGAGTTTTTTAAAAATGGATTTATGAGCATCCAGGTTCAAAGTGCTCATTCCCGACGGGGAATCCCCTTAATTGCTTATTTACGGAGTCGGTGTGAAAAGACCCTTAATCGATATTAATCCCCATTATTTCTATTACCGTGATTCTTTTTGGAATGCTAATAAAGAAAAGTATTATCAGGTGGTTTGGCTTGGCGCTGGACTCCCGGTAACCCTGCATTATCCTTCAAACGATGGAAATGCTAAAGAAATGGTGGAAGCAATTGAAGATGTTGAGAACCCTGAAGCTTTTTTAGCTGTTTAGTGGCATCCGGAAATTGGTATTCAACGGCCGGAGCAGTTATGTCTGTTTAAATGGTTAGTACATGAAACCGTCTATTGCCGCAGAGATTGGTGATTGTACTGGTTGCCAGAACTTCTGCCAGCGCAAATTTTGGAAATATTAAAATCTGAAACTGGGTTTTGCAGGGAAAGTTGAATAATAGTAAGTTGTAGAATGTCCGCTAAAAAATTGCACAACATTGCCTGGGTTCCCATTGCGCTAATCGGTCTGGGCTCCGTGGGGTTGGGACTGGCGTGGCTTCTAAGTCCTGAACCCTGGCTTCTGGATAAAACAGCCAACGAAGACCTGTTGCAGACTTCCTTTCAAAAGCTGTTTTCAGCTCCAATCAATCAACATTTACCGGATTACCTGACTTTGAGCTACCGTTTTTTTGGCTGGTGGGTTTTTTCCATTGGTCTGCTGGTGTTGGCCTATACATTTGTTACGCGTCTTGGCACCCGCCTTTCGCGGAACGTAATTCATACAATTTTGTTTTTGATTCTGGCGGGAATTCTGCGGATTGAGTTGACCTTTATTCCCCGCTCCCCTTTTGTAATTCTTAGTGCTGGTTTGTGGATTTTGTGGGCAGTCAGCGTCTGGGCGTCAGTGCAATTAAGGAGATTGAACTGAGCGACGGTAACGGGGAAACCGCTGGATTCAGGGTGATAATTTTTATAATCTCATTTTAATAATTCAGGATTCGCCCTAATTTTAAACCCTCCAATTGTTTATTGAGAACGAGGTTAATATGAATTGGTTCTCCACTTTTATGAACTCCTCCATCGGGAAAAAAGTTCTCATGGCTACCACCGGGCTGCTGCTATGTTCCTATCTGATCATACACCTGTTGGGAAACCTGACTTTATTTGCCGGAGAAGAAACTTTTAACAACTATGTACTTACACTTTCCAGTATTAAACCACTGGTGCGGGTCATTGAAGTAATTCTGGCGCTGATTTTTCTGGCTCATATTATTAACGGCGCTCGTCTGTTTATTGAAAATCGTAAAGCAAAAGCAGGCGGTTACCTTATAAATAAAGCCGGTGCCAACAGCAGTGTTTTCTCCCGTATCATGGGTTTAACCGGAAGCGTGATATTTGTTTTTTTGGCAATCCATCTGCAAACAATTTGGTATAATTTCCAGACGGAGCATGAAAGTGGAGAATTTTACCAGATACTCATGGATAAACACCTGGGATTGGGGAATATCCTGATTTCTGGTTTATACATGATTGCCATGTTGTTGCTGGCCTTCCACCTCCGACATGGTTTCCAGTCAGCCTTCCAGACCTTTGGAATCAGGTATAATCGTTACGGGAAACTGATTGAAATAATAGCTGTTCTTTTCTGGTTAATTATTCCGCTCGGCTTTCTGTTAATTCCGCTTTATTTCGGCTTTCTGAAAGGAGTATTTTAAACATGTCTTTAAATTCCAATATTCCCGCCGGGCCACTGGATAAAAAATGGACTAATCACAAATTTAATCTAAAGCTGGTAAACCCGGCCAATAAACGTCATTACGATATAATCGTTGTGGGCACCGGTCTGGCCGGTGCCTCAGCCGCCTCCTCATTTGCTGAACTGGGGTACAATGTAAAAGCGTTCTCTTACCATGAGTCCCCGCGCCGGGCTCACAGTATTGCCGCCCAGGGGGGTATCAATGCTGCTAAAAATTATCCCAATGACGGTGACAGCATTTTCCGGTTATTTTATGATACAATTAAAGGGGGTGATTATCGTTCGCGGGAGGCGAATGTCTATCGTTTGGCAGAAGTAAGTAATAATATTATTGATCAGTGTGTTGCCCAGGGGATTCCTTTTGCCCGTGAGTACGGCGGTACTCTGGCAAACCGTTCTTTTGGAGGTGCCCAGGTTTCACGGACTTTTTACGCCCGGGGGCAAACCGGGCAGCAGTTGTTGTTAGGAGCCTATTCAGCGCTGGTACGGCAAATGAATATGGGGAAAGTGACCTTTTATCCTCGCCACGAAATGTTGGATCTGGTTCTTATCGATGGAGAAGCTAAGGGGATTATTACCAGAAATCTGATTACCGGTGAAATTCAATCCTATGCCGGGAATGCGGTTGTGTTAGCCACCGGCGGTTATGGAAACTTGTTCTATCTTTCCACAAATGCAATGGCCAGTAATGCTACCGCCATTTGGAGAGCCTATAAGAAAGGTGCTTTTTTTGCCAACCCCTGCTTCACGCAAATTCATCCCACTTGTATTCCGGTTTCCAGTGAACATCAGTCCAAACTCACGCTTATGAGTGAAAGTCTTCGAAATGATGGCCGTGTATGGGTTCCAAAGAAAAAGGGCGATCAACGGCATCCAAACGATATTCCGGAAGAAGAACGGGATTATTATCTGGAGCGGCTCTATCCTTCCTTTGGCAATCTGGTTCCCCGGGATGTGGCCAGCCGTAGAGCAAAAGAAATGTGTGACAAGGGACATGGCGTCGGCCCTACGAGCCTGGCGGTTTATCTTGATTTTACTGAAGCCATTAACCGCATGGGTCGTGAAGCTGTTGCCCAGAAATATGGCAATTTATTCGATATGTATAAACAGATAACGGGGGAAGACCCCTATCAAGTACCCATGCGTATTTATCCGGCTGTCCACTATACGATGGGGGGATTGTGGGTGGATTACAATTTAATGAGTTCAATCCCGGGTCTTTTCGTCTTAGGTGAAGCCAATTTTTCTGACCATGGTGCCAATCGGTTAGGCGCATCGGCCCTGATGCAGGGACTGGCCGACGGTTATTTTGTTATTCCCTATACAATTGGTGGGTATCTGTCTAAAAAGCTTGGCGAAAAAGTTACCACTGCCCACGAAGCTTTTTCCAAAGCGAAAACGGATGTTACTGCCAGGATTGATAAACTGCTTTCCATCAACGGAAAGCGGACTGTTGATAATATTCACAAGGAATTGGGGAAGATTCTCTGGGATTACGTAGGGATGGCCCGGAACAAAGCTGGTTTAATAAAGGCGTTGGAAACAATTCCCAAACTTCGGGAAGAGTTCTGGTCAAACGTGAAAGTTACAGGAAAAGCAAATGATCTAAATCCGGAGTTGGAAAAAGCCGGCCGTGTTGCTGATTTTCTTGACTTGGGCGAACTGATGGCCCGGGATGCATTAGCCCGGGAGGAATCCTGTGGTGGTCATTTCCGGGAAGAATACCAGACGAAGGAAAATGAAGCCCAAAGGGATGATAAACAGTTTGCCTTTGTTTCTGCCTGGGAGTATCAGGGTGAAGGTCAAGCTGCAAAATTACATAAAGAAGAACTCGTTTTTGAGAATGTGGAACTGACCACAAGGAGTTACAAGTGATGAAGGTTCTACTGAAAATATGGCGACAGAAAGATACCCAGTCGAAGGGCAAGTTTGTCAATTACTCAGTGGAAGGTGCCACCGAGGATATGTCCTTTTTTGAAATGCTGGATATGTTGAATGAGCGATTGGTAATGGAGGGCTCCGAGCCAATTGCTTTTGATCACGATTGCCGGGAAGGCATCTGTGGAACTTGTGGATTATTTATCAACGGTCGTGCCCACGGGCCGTTACGGGGTATAACCACCTGTCAGTTGCATATGCGCAGTTTTAATGATGGTGACACAATCGTTGTGGAACCCTGGCGGGCGAAAGCCTTTCCAATTATCAAGGATTTGATTGTAGATCGTACTGCCCTTGACCGCATTATGGCTGCCGGCGGTTATATCTCGGTCAATACCGGTGGTGCGCCGGATGGGAATGCGATCCCGATTCCACAGCCGGTTGCTAGTGAGGCTATGGACGCAGCGGCGTGTATTGGTTGTGGTGCCTGCGTCGCCACCTGTAAAAATTCCTCTGCCATGCTGTTTGTGTCTGCTAAGGTATCGCAACTGGCCCTTTTACCCCAGGGTAAAACCGAAGCCCGGGAGCGGGTTTTGAACCTGGTAACCAAAATGGACGCTGAAGGATTTGGGAATTGTACAAATACCGGTGCCTGTGAAGTGGAATGCCCTAAAGAGATTTCACTGGTGAACATTGCCCGAATGAATCGGGAATATTTGAAGGCAAATTTGCTCGGGGGTTAAAGCCTCATTGGTAAAAAAAAAGACCCGGCAAGCGGGTCTTTTTTTAATATAAGATTGGTCAGCTTTTT
>JBHHUS010000061.1:0-8214 GCA_046861615.1 Fidelibacterota bacterium | reverse complement strand
CGGCGGGGATTGGTACGGCGACCCCAGCAGTTTACCCAATCTACTGAGCTTTATTGAAGACAGCACTACCATCAAAATTGATCATCGGGAACCGCGCCTGCGCCTGACAGACGATGAATTATTCAACCACCCCTACCTTTACCTCACCGGGCACGGCAACATTTATTTCAGTGATGAAGAAGCCCTCCGGCTAAGGGAATTCCTTCTGCGGGGCGGTTTCCTTCACGCCGATGATAATTACGGTATGGACGTTTCCTTCCGGACCGCCATGGCAAAAGTTTTCCCTGACAAGGAATGGGTCGAGCTGCCGAATGATCATCCCATCTACCACAGCTATTATGATTTTCCTAACGGTTTGCCTAAAATTCACAAGCACAACGGCAAACCACCCCAGGGACTGGGACTTTTTGACGGAGATCGACTGATCGTTTTTTACACCTATGAAAGTGACCTGGGTGATGGCTGGGAGGATGCCGAAGTTCACCGTGACCCACTCGATATCCGCACGGCCGCCCTGAAAATGGGCACCAATATTGTGGTTTACGCCCTGACTCAATGAAAACAATCGCCAACTATTTAAAAATTATTCGCCGTTTGGCCATTGCCCGGGACTTTAAACTGCTCGGCTGGATAACCTATTTCTTCTTTATTGTCTTGTTTTTGATTACCATGTTTGCGGAGGCTTTATTTTATTTCTCCAGCCTGATTCGCTACAGCGTCTGGATCCTGGCCGGGCTGACCGTCGGACTGACCCTGTTCTGGCTGGGACTTTCCGCCTTCCAGCTGGCGCGAAATAAAATCAATCGTTACCGCTGGACGACCCTGGCCAGGCGGGTAGGCGCTCATGCCTTTGACAAGGAAGACACATTAATCAACGCTCTCCAGATCGAACGCTCCCTGGGAAAAAACAGTTCGGCGGAACTGGGCGTATCATTTGTAAAACAAACGTTAACTAAACTGGATGTTCTTGATCTTACGGCGCTCTTTCCCCCCCACCGAATTGAACGCTGGAAAAATCGGGTTTTCGCATTGCTTTTCATTAGTCTGATCAGTATTGGAATCACCTGGAAATATTCCGTATCTGCCCTGTACCGCTGGGGACATCCCAAGACCGAGTTTCTGGCTCCCCGTCCTTTCCGTTTGACTAACTTGTCTGGTCACATTCACCTATTGGGCGGGGAATCGGCCCAACTGGATTTCCAGGCCATCGGCAGTGCTCCCGATTCAATTCAAATTGAACTACGTTCGCTGGTACCCGGTCCTAAAGAAGATTCCATCAGGATTATTTCAATCTCCCGCTCACCCGGAAATTACTACCGTTATGATTTCACTGAAATTTACCACGATTACCAGTACCGCGGCTTTGTACCGGCAGCACATTTCTGGCAGCCCTGGGATGAGATCAGCACCGATAATTACTCCATCTCCGTTACTGATCGACCCATCATGGAGACTTTTTCCATTACGGTCATTGCCCCGGCCTATGCCCACTTGCCGGACCGGATTCAAAAAGCCAATCAGGCGGAGGTTCAAGGACTGAAAGGCTCCACCATTGCCCTGGCGCTGTCCAGCAACCGACCGCTTGCCAGCGCCTCTCTGGAATTGAACGGTAAATCCCTGCCCCTGAACCTAAGACAACAGAGAGCCCGGGGTAAATTCCGCCTGGAGACAGAGGGCCAATTCACTATTCATCTGAAGGATACCAGAGGAATCAGCAATCGGAATCCCATTCCCTATCGCCTGAAACTCATTCCCGACCTGCCACCGGAGCTGAATATCATTCAACCGCCCCCAATTATTGAACTGGGCCGCAATCAAACCATCCCCATGCGCCTTACCATCGAAGATGATTATGGATTTTCTAATTTACAGGTAGCCTATGAAATCCGCCGACCCAGTTATTTCAAAGCGGAACCGTTTATTTCCATGTTCAGTATCCCCCTCAAAGATACCCGAAAACTAAAACAGGACATTAATACTACCTGGGATTTGAGCGATCTGGGGCTCATGCCTGAGGATGAAGTCCACTACCATTTTGAACTCTACGACAATGATGAAATCTCAGGACCAAAAAAATATCTCTCGGGAACATTCATCGCCCGATTGCCTTCGTTGAATGACCTGTTTAAAAAATTCCAGCGACAGGAGGAATCCGTCGCTGAAAAGGTTGAACTGGATTTAAAGCAGGTTAAAAAATTAAAGTCCCAGTTAAAGCAAGCAGAATTGGAACTACTTAAAACCGATACACCCAACTGGGATCAACAGAAAGCACTGAAAAAAAACCTGGAGGAAGTTCAGCAGGCAGTTGACCAACTGCAGAAGCTGGCGGAACAGATGGAAATCCTCAATAAATCAGGGATTAAAAATGATCTGTTCTCCAAAGAATTGCTGAAAAAATTCAATGAATTACAGAACTTAATTGAGGAGGTCCTGCCGCCGGAACTACGGGAAAAATTACAGTCTGTCAACCAGGCGCTGGAGAATCTGGATGCGAAAACATTAACCAGGGCTTTATCTGATTTGAACAGAAGCCTCGATCAGGTCGAACGGGAGCTGGACCGCTTCCTAGACATCTTTCGCCGGGTACAAGCGGAACAGGGTCTGGATGAATTAAGGGAACAGTTTGAACAGTTAACCCAGCAGCAGGATAATCTGGATCGCCGAATCCGTGAAACCAACGATACTACCGATCCGTCCACCATTCAACGGTTAGGTTTAGAGGAGGATCTAAATTATAAAACCTACCGGCAGGCCTTAAAATCGATGGAACGGGTAGCAAAAAATATCAAGGAATACAGCCCCGGGAGTTCCACCGCTTTAAAGGAACTGGCTGATTCGCAGTTGGCCGATTCAACGGCTGACTTACTCACTAAAACTACCCGAACACTGAAAAGACAGGATCCCCGATCAGCCATGCAAACCAGTTACGCCGCCCTGAAAAACCTCCAGACCATGGAGCAGTCCCTGACAGATGTACAAACTCAGTTCCAGCGAGAAGCGACAGCAGATATGGCGCAGAAATTCCGTTCCATTCTTCAAAACATATTTTCATTATCAAAATCTCAGGAAAATCTGCGCGGTAAGACCCAGTCCATTCCAAGAAATTCACCGCGTTTGGGTAAAATGGCAGCGGAGCAACAGATTCTTCAGGATCAGCTCGCCCAGACGATGGGTAATTTAATGAACCTCTCTAAAGAAACATTCATGGTCAGTCCGGAGATGGGTCGCGGTATGGGAATGGCTTATGCTCAAATGGAGGCGGCCAAATCCAAACTGGGTGACCGGAACGGTAACGGTTCCCTGGCAAACCAGGAACAGGCCATGGGAGCCCTGAACGAAACCGCCAGTACTATTGTGGCAGCAGTACAGGAAATGCAATCCTCCGGTTCCACCAGCGGCTATCAGCAATTTCTCCAGCGCATGCAGGAAATGTCCGCCTCCCAGCAGGGAATTAATGAACAGGGAATAAAATTAGCTCTTGGTCAAATGACGGCCACCATGCAACAGGCGCTGATGCAGAAAATGCTGGCGAATCAACAGGCAGTCCGGAAAGCCCTTCAGCAGTTAATGGAGGAGTTGAAACAGGCGGGGAATCAGGGAGGCCTGAGAGCTTTAAGTGGAATCAGCCAGGAACTGGATAAAGTCCTCCGGGACTTGGAGCAGGGAAAATATTCCCGCCAAACCCTTAACCGCCAGGAACGGATTTTATCCCGGATGCTGGACAGTCAGAAATCACTCACTCAGCGGGGATACGAAGAGCAACGCAAATCAAAAACGGGAACACAGTTCACTTACAGCGGTCCCGCCGGCCTTCCGAAAGACTTTGGTCAACGGCATTCGCTGATTCTTGACGCCATGAATCAGGCGTTACGATCAGGTTACTCTCAAGATTATAAAACCATGATCAGGCTATATTTCAACCGTATCGCTGAGGCAACGGACACGGTGATCCCGGATTCGGGAGCAGCGGATAAACAAAATACGGAACAATGAAATACGGAATAACAGGTCTTTTATTTATCGCTCTAATCAGTGCCCAGATCAAGGTCATTCCGGAAGGAGAAGTCGCCCTGGGTCAGGCCCTGCTAATGGAGCGGGCGGGAAATCTAAAGGGCGCTCGGGAGATCTATGAAAAGGTATTGGCTTCAAACCCCGGTCACAGCCGGGCCTACTATCAACTGAAGTCCATTCTTCTCCGTACTTCCGACCCGGCAGTCATTCCCCTGATTAAGGCCTGGTTGCAGATTCATCCCGAGGACCTCCAGAGTCAAATCGAACTCGGTCGGGCCTACTGGAATAACCAGCAACAGGATTCAGCCAAAATAGCTTGGTCGGAATTTGAACTACAATCCCTTACCAATCCCAATACCTACCGCCTGATATTCAATGCCTATGCCGCTGCCGGCCTGACAAATGAGTTGAAACGCATTGTCGACCAGGGCCGGGTGCAATTCAATGACCGTGTTTTCATGGCTCTTGACCTGGCACACTACTATTCAGTCCGGCAGACCTACAAACCGGCCTTAAATGAGTACCTGTTAGTTGCCATCAATCAACCCCATAAATTACGCCTTGTCATGGACCGCATCCTGGCTATGAGCGATGATCCGGCCACCACCGATTTAATTGATTCAACGCTCCATCGGGCCAGTGACACTAACCCAAAAATAGCACATTTGCTACTGGCAGGCTTTTATTTTAAAACTGGTTCTTTTAAACAGGCGCTGGAGGAACATGAATTGTTAGGCTTCAGTAATAGTGCTGACCAAAAACGCTGGCTGGAATTTTCTAACAATTTACGGCAGGAGGGTCAATATGATCTGGCCATTGCAGCCTACAATAAACTATTGACCCGCTTGAACCAAAATGACCGGAAAGTTTCCGACACTATTGGTAAAGCGCTCATGGGTCTGGGGCAAAGCTACGAGGACAAAGTTACCCAAGATAAACATGATCTTCAGTTTGTTCATTTCTTTAAGGACAATATCTTGTTCGAAGACCGCTTTTATCACCAGCCGACCATCTCACAGGAAGATTTAAGTACTACGATTGAGCATTATCAATCAATCCTTTCCCTGTTGCCTGCCTCCCATACCGCCGGTCAGGCCCGCTTCCGGCTGGGAGAAATCCAATATCGGATTATGCGGGATTTCAATGGTGCCAGGCAATCTTACCAAGCGGCGCTCCAGGCCCATCCCCGTCAGGGGCTTCGGAAACAAATCCTCCTGCGACTGGGAGACCTGCTGCTGGCAGAGGGTAAAATCCCGGAAGCGGAAAATTATTACCACAAAACCGGATTAGCCTACGCCGCTGGTAATCCGGTCAGTGAATTCACCATACGGGAAATCCAGGCCCAGTTTTTGTCAGGTGCTTTTGATCGTACACTGGCTTTAATTGATTCACTGCTCCAGCGCCTGAAGCCCACTCATCGTTATTACAATGACCTGATGGAATTGCAGAATCTGATTGTTAATCATTATCAGGAACGACCAGAATCAGACCAGCAGGCCTTCCAATCCTTTGTTGAGGCTGAAGCATTAATCCGGCAATCCAAACTTTCCGAAGCAGCGGAGCAGCTGGCCTTTCTGCGAAAAACCTACCCCGATGCCTCGATTACACCACTGGCAACCCTGCGGGAAGCTTTAATCCGCTTACGATTCAACGACTACGAAACCGCCCTGGCCGATGCAGAAATCCTGATCAACACGGACCTGCAGGATCAGGGTTTGACCCTGGCCGGTGAAATTTATGAGCATTATCTGAACAACCGGCAACAAGCCCGGAACTATTATCAACGGGTATTATCCGAGTGCCCCGACTCCATAATTCGTGAACCGGTACGGCTCCACATCCGTGAAATCATGAACCAGAGAAAAGAATCATGAAAAGATATTCAATAATATTACTATTAGCTTCCTGCATGGCCCTGGGGCAGAAACTATTAATCCCCATGGACCTGGTCCAAAAAGACCATTTAAAAGCCTATGGTATTGCTTACTGGGTACTGACCAAAGGCATCAACATTGAATGGGTCTTGAATTTCAGAGGTGGTTCCTTTTTATTGGATAATTATCCAGATATCGAATCGGAATGTCAGGTCCGGGGTATTACGGTTGAATCCATCAGCGCGAAGGAGGCTCTGGCGATTTACAATACAGTCGAAAACAATAATATGGATATTGTACTTTTGGAAAAAGCACCCAAAATTGCAATCTACACGCCCCCAAATAAACAACCCTGGGATGACGCCGTCACCCTGGCCCTCACCTACGCCGAGATTCCCTACAAAACGCTCTGGGATGAGGAGGTGTTTCAGGGGCAGCTGGAGCAATATGACTGGCTCCATCTCCACCATGAAGATTTCACGGGACAGTATGGAAAATTCTACCGGAATTACCGTACTGCCGGTTGGTACATTAATCAGCAAACCCAATTTGAAGCATTGGCCCGCCGACTTGGTTTCTCCAGCGTTCCCGAAGAAAAGAAGGCCCTTGCCCGGGTGATTAAGTCCTACGTAACAGCGGGTGGATTTCTGTTCGCCATGTGTTCAGCGACTGATTCCTACGATATTGCTCTGGCGGAAGAAAATATTGATGCCGCCGCCACCGTATTTGACGGCACACCGGTCGATCCTCAAGTCCAGAAAAAACTGGATTATTCTAAAACGTTTGCCTTTACCGATTTTAAGCTAATTACCGATCCCATGATTTACGAATTCTCCGACATCGATTACCCTCCCAGTGACAACCCCATCACCAGAGGAGCAGATGCAGATTATTTCACCCTGTTTGAATTTTCCGCCAAATACGACCCCGTTCCCACAATGCTCACCCAGGATCATGTTCCGGTTATTAAGGGTTTTATGGGTCAGACCACTGGTTTCAACCAGGATAAAATTAAAAAACACGTACTTATTCTGGGTGAGGACCCCACCACGCCCCAGGTAAAATATCTCCATGGAAATTATGGTGAGGGTACTTTTACTTTTTTAGGCGGACATGACCCAGAAGATTATCAGCATTTTGTCGGTGATCCGCCTACGGATTTAAGCCTGCACCGCAATTCACCGGGCTACCGGCTGATTCTGAACAATATTCTTTTCCCTGCGGCCAGAAAAAAGGAACGCAAAACATGAACTCGGATTCCACCGTGAACTTGACAAAAACTGATTCAGGATTTTCACCAATTCCGTTTCAAATCCGGGAAGGAGATTTAGCCGGGGCACTGACTGTCGCTGAACAAATACAAGAATTCGAAAATCCCTATGGAAAGGCAGAATACCGGCGGCGACTGAAAGCTGTAAACCATTTAATCCTGACAGCTGTAATGGGGGCAGAACCGGTTGCTTTTAAAGTGGGATACGACCGTTTTGGGGACGGTTCATTTTACAGCTGGATGGGAGGGGTACTTAATCAATACCGCCGACAGGGGCTTGCGGGAATGCTGGCGAACTATCAGGAACAGTGGGCCCGGTGCCAGGGTTATCAATACCTCCGGATGAAGACCCTTCGGAGACATAACGGTATGCTCCAGTTTGCCCTGAAACGAGGATTTTCAATCATCAGAATTTCACCGAAAAAGCAGGAGCAGCAAACAATCATCTGGCTTGAAAAATCCTTATGAAATAAATTAAACCAATCATGTGGCTGCAAAGACAAATTTCGGTTGGGACATATCCAAGAGGATTCCACCTGATTACAGCGGAAATACTTTCAAAGATCCCTGAAATACGCTCAATTAAAACTGGTATTATGCATATCTTCATCAAACATACCTCTGCATCCCTGACAATTAACGAAAATGCCGATCCCACTGTACGGGCAGATTTTGAAACCCATTTCAACCGGTCAGTGAAAGAAAACCAACCTTATTACCGCCATTCTTTTGAAGGTTCCGATGATATGCCGGCGCATCTGAAAGCTTCCATCCTGGGGTCCAGTCTCACCATCCCGATTCTCGGCGGCCGTTTAAATCTGGGGACCTGGCAGGGTATTTACCTGTGCGAGCACCGCAACCATAAACACAGCCGTCAGCTGATAGTTACAATCCATGGAAATCAGTAAAGACCGGTTTACCCTGCGAAACCTGTTTATTCCAGTTATTCCCTTATTATTGGCTGCATGTGCTTTCAATCCAAAACCAAGCGCTGCTTTCCCCGAATCTACGAAATATAGTACTGCACCACCCCAAGCAGATATTACTCCGCAACTGGAC
>JBHHUS010000024.1:0-29280 GCA_046861615.1 Fidelibacterota bacterium | reverse complement strand
GATTAAAGGCTCTCCGATTGTTCCCGTACCGACTACATGGACAATTTTTCGTTCCATGGTGAACTCCCTAATTCTCTTGAAGGTTGGATTTTGATTTCAGCAGACGTTTTTCCTGTCTGGCTTGTACAATAAACCAACCAATAATAAAACTTAATACAACCGTGTAAGCGGCTAAAAAATAACCGAAAAAATGATATTTAAGCATGGTTATTATTTTCCTCTAATTTCATAATATGAAGTCTGTAACGCATCATTAATACATAGAGCAGGGTGAAAGTAATCATGGAAAGGAAAAAGGGGAACAATATTCCTGAGGCATGTTCACTCATCGCCGCCTGGGGATGGGATTGAATTTCCGGGGCCCAGAATTTTACCGAAACAAAAATAATTGGCACATCTACAAAGGCGATGATACCCAGCGCGGCGGCATATCGCCTGACCCGTTCCGGGTGTCCGCCGAAGGAACGCAGCATGAAATAACCAATATAAATCAGGAACAGAATCAGGGTGGTTGTTAATCGCGGTTCCCAAATCCAGGGTGTGCCCCAGATCGGTTTGGCCCAGATGGGCCCGGTAATTAATACCATTGTCATAAAAAGTGTCCCGATCTCTGCGGCGGCTAATCCCAGGCGGTCCCAACGAGTGTCCTTTTTAATAAAGAATAAAATTCCGGCCACCATAACAATAAAATAGGATAAAAAACCGGTCCAGGCCACGGGTACATGGTAATAAAAAATCTTTTGAGCCCAGTGTTGTTCCGGAACCATCGGCGTGTTCCAGATAATATTAACAAGATTAATGACCATGAGTAATCCCATGCAGATGACCCCGATCCGGTTGACCCTGTTACTCAGGAAAGTGTTCATCATTCCTCCGTAATGTTATCAAATAAAGCGTAGCCAAGAAGCCCGAAAATTACAATGAATGTAATAATCAACTGAAACCAAAGTTGCCACTGGCTGAATGGTAATGATTTCATAATCCCGCTGGTTATTTTTACAGCGGCAATTATGATTGGTGAAACCAACGGAAATAATAATACCGGCAGTAATACTTCGCTGAGACGGGCACGCATGGCCAACCCGGAAACCAGGCTGCCAATTACCATTATGGCCAGATTCACCAGGACCGTCACCCCGATGGCCGTCAATAAATCCTGAGGGGGGGAAATCTTTAAGAACAAAAAGAACGGAAATACAATCAAGACCTCGGTGAAGGTCAACAGGGTGGTACCACTAATCCATTTGGCCAAAAAAATCAGACCCCGATCAACAGGGGCTGAAATCAATAGTGTAAAGGCGTCCATTTCTTTTTCATAGGCAAAGGAGCGGTGTAATCCCAGGACGGCGATGAAGAGAATCATGACCCAGAATAAACCCGGTGCGAAGTTGGCAAAGATTCCCGGCGCTACATTAAAAGCGAACGAAAAGATTAAAATAATGCTCACTCCAAAAGTCAGCATGGAAGCAGTTATCTCCCGGGATTTGAATTCAATCAGCAATTCTTTTTTTATCAGCGAAATGAACATCAGGCCACTAACGTTTGAAATTTTTCCCGCACGGCATCCGAGCCCTGAACCGGAAAGGAAAGGTCAGCACTAATCTTTCCCTTGCTTAAAAATAGAAATCGGGAGCAATGATCAATCGCCCGTTCCACCGAATGGAGGACCAGAATCATAGTTTTACCCCCTTCTTTCCAGCGATTAAGACAGTCCTGAACCCGGATGATTCCCTCCGCATCCAAACCGGCAAATGGTTCATCGAATAACAACAATTCCCAGTCGATCAGGGAAGCCTGGGCCAGTTTCAACCGTTGGAGCATTCCCTGGGAATAAATACCAATGGGGTCATGGATTTGCCGGGTGAGGCCCAATTCCTGCAACTGCCGGCTGATGATGGCCTTGGAAGTAGTTTTTTGGCTTCTTAACTTCAGCGTCAGGTGCAGATTCTCCACTGCTGAAAGCGAGGGGTACAGCGCGGGGTGATGACCAAGATATAAAATTTTCCTCCGGGTCCTGGGTGCTCCCCTTAAAAGATCAGCCTCCTGAAAAATAATTTCACCGGCGTCAGGAGCGCTGATCCGGGCCAGGATCCTTAAAAGGGTTGATTTACCGACGCCATTTTTTCCCATAAAAACAACCGTCTCCCCCTCCCGGATCTGAAAGTAGATTTCATCCAGTACAGGATGATGGTAAAAAGACTTTTTCAGGTTCGAAACAGAGAGCAAAATTCAGGGGCGTTTAGCAGCCGCTTTTTTTAATCGGGCAATAATTTGAGAAACTTCCTGTTTTAATTCCAGGCGATTCCGCTGATAATCTTCTTCATTCAGGTTACCGATGGCAAATTCCATCTCCAACTCTTTGATCTCCCGATAAAGAATTTTCTTTCTCCGCTCCAGAGAAGGAAGATCGTCTAATCCAGCACTATCACTGGTTTTTATCGGCGGGTTGAATAACGGTTGAATAGCAAAGATGACCGGGAAGATGAAAAAAATTACCAGTAACAATCCATCGGTTAAAATATTCATACGCTCTCCTTTCGGGGCCAAAGGGCCACCAGGGTTCCGAAAACCAGAATATAACCACCAACCCAAACCCAACGGACCAGGGGATTAATCATGATTTTCAGGAAGGCCACGCCGTTTTCGGTGTCCACACCGGTAAAAACAGAATAAATATCACGGTTCATCCGGGAATAAATATCCAGTTCACTGTGAGGTTGACGACGGTCGGGATCAGGATTCCGGTGAAAATAAATCCGCTTTTCCGGGTGCAGATCAGTAATGAATTTCCCGTCCCTGGAAGTCACCCTTAAATCAGCAATCCAAGCGTAATGGTTGGCCCGTTCCTGCTCCCTGATTCTGTTCAGGGTGATATTGTAATTACCAACATGATCCGTTGAACCGGCCTGAAGACTGAATTCTTTTTCCTGATCAAAGGCATTCCCGGTGAAACCGACAAACATGAGTACAATCCCCAAATGGACGATGTAACCACCGTACCGGGAACGGTTTTTCAAAATCATACGCAGTAATGCTGGTGTGGGGCTTTCTCCGAATTGCCGGCGGCGGGCCTGGACACCACGCCAGAATTCCATCACAATGGCGCTTAATACAAAAATCGCCAGAGCGAAAGAAATCACCACATAACCTTTCAACCCCGCCAGAAGGAAGCCGGAAGCAGCCAGCAATCCCGCCACTACGGGAATGGAGAAATTACGAATAAAACTTTTTTGAGAGGTCCGTCGCCAGGTCAGCAGGGGGCCAACTCCGGTTAACAACAACATAATCAGGCCGATGGGGATATTAATCTGGTTAAAGAACGGAGGCCCTACGGTTATTTTAGTTCCCCGGACAGCTTCCGACAATACCGGGAATAAGGTACCCCAAAAGACGGCAAAACACATCACTACAAAAACAACATTGTTAAAAAGAAACCCGCTTTCGCGGGAAGAGAACGATTCTATCTTTTTTTCCGATTTCAGAATCGGTAGTCGATTGATTAACAGGATTATGGACACAACCAGCACCAGAAAAATGAAAACCAGAAACAGCGGGCCCAAAGAAGACTTGGCAAAGGAGTGAACCGAACTCATCACCCCGGAACGGGTGAGAAAAGTGCCAAATACTGCCAGAATAAAAGTGATTATAATCAGGACCAGATTCCACACCCGCAGCATATTTTTCTTTTCCTGAATAATAATTGAATGGACAAAGGCAGTGGCCGTCAACCAAGGCATGAAACTGGCATTTTCCACCGGATCCCAGGCCCAGTAGCCACCCCAACCCAGTTCCTGGTAAGCCCACCAGCCACCCAGAATAATCCCCATGCTGAGAAATAACCAGGAGATCAATGTCCACCGGCGGACACTGCGAATCCACAGCGAGCTAGTATCCCGGTTGACCAGGGCCGACATACCCAAGGCAAAGGGAATCGTAAAGCCTACATAGCCCAGATAGAGCAGGGGCGGATGGATGGCCATTGTCAAATTTTGCAGCAGCGGGTTCAGGCCATTACCGTTGCGAACGATAAAGTTAGTATCGGTCGCTAAAAATGGGTTACTTACAAAATTAGTCAACAACAGGAAAAACATTTCCACTACGGCAATCGTAATAATTACCCAAGGCATGAGTTTCCAGCTGTTATTCAGATTCTGATAAATCACCACCAGGGCGTAAATCGAAAGCGTGAACAACCAGAAGAGCAGCGAACCTGACTGCCCGGCCCACAAGGCTGTAAATTTATACAACAGCGGTGTCTCCAGACTGGTGTAGTGAGCCACATAATCCACATCGAAATTGCTGGTGAGTAACTGGTAAACCAGTACAACAGTAGCCCCGATAATAAGGAATGAAATTCCCAGGGCAATCCTTTGACCGGTCAGGTATAGACGCTTATCACCAACACGAAGATAAAAACCAAGGATAATAATGGCAAGAATGCTGAATCCAAACGCCAGGTTCAGCATTACACTGCCTACTACGGGCGTCATAAATCCAGCTCATTTAATTTATAATTTGATTCATCTCTCAGATCGCCTTCATAGCGGGAGGCACATTTAGTCTGTAATTCATCGGCGTGGAATACACCGTCGCTGTATACTCCGGTCACAATCACTTCTGCGCCGTCTTTGAATAAATCCGGCCGTGTTTTTTCATATTTAACCGGCAGTTCGGAATCACCTTCCTGCAGGATAAAAGTGCAATCCAGCAAATTAGTATCGGATATCTTGATGGAACCATCCTGAACAATCCCGCCGATTTTCGTTCGGGAACTGACGTTATTATCCACTAAATCTTTCACCGATAAAAAGGTAACCATAGCTTTTTCGTCGGCCGGACGGTTGGAAACCCAACCGATCCAGGCGGCGACCACCACCGCTACACCGATCAACATAATTAAAAACTTATTATTGGAGGTCATAATTAATCCCCTGTTTTGTCTGTTTATTAAAAAATGGCCGTTTCCTGCCATTCCCCGAATTCAGTTTTCATGGCGGCAACAATTTCACCTAAGGTGCAATAGGCCTTCGCTGCCTTAATGAGCGGCGGCATGATATTGTTCCCGGTAGCACAAGCCTTTTTTATCTGCGCCAGGGCTTTTTCCACATCGGCAGCATTTCGCTGGTTACGCAAAGCCGCCAGGACCTGCTGCTGATCTTCCCCCACCCCTTCACTGATTTCCAGAATGGGAATATCAATTTCTTCCGATTCATTAACAAATTCGTTTACACCAACATGAATAAACCGTTGCTCATCAATCTTCCGCTGGTATTCGGAAGCTGACCGGGCAATTTCCCGTTGAAAATAACCCGCTTCAATCGCCGGGATAACACCGCCCAATTGTTCAATTTCGGTAAAATATTTATTAGCACGGGCTTCCATTTTATCGGTTAGTTCTTCAACAAACCAGGAACCGCCCAGGGGGTCAATGACATTACTGACACCGGTTTCATAGGCAATGATTTGTTGCGTTCTAAGAGCAATCCCGGCTGCTTTCCTGGAAGGTAAAGCTAAAGTTTCATCCATTGAATTAGTATGAAGTGATTGGGTCCCGCCCAGGACGGCGGCTAAGGCCTGGAAGGCGGTCCTGGTAATATTATTCTCCGGTTGCTGGGCGGTGAGGGAACAACCGGCAGTCTGGGTATGAAACCGCAATTTCCAGGAACGGGGGTTTTTAGCACCGTATCGCTCCCGCATGGCTTTGGCCCAGATGCGCCGGGCCGCCCTGAATTTGGCAATCTCTTCAAAAAAATCCATGTGGGAATTGAAGAAAAACGAAAGCCGGGGGGCAAAATCATCCACGGCCAACCCTGCTTTTTGGGCAAATTCAACGTAAGTAAATCCGTCCGCCAACGTAAATGCCAATTCCTGGGCCGCCGTGGAACCGGCTTCCCGAATGTGGTACCCGCTGATGGAAATGGTATTGTAAAGGGGCATGCTATCCGTACAAAAAGCCATCATATCGGTGATCAGGCGCATGGAGGGTTCCGGTGGAAAAATCCATTCCTTCTGAGCGATAAATTCCTTTAAAATATCGTTTTGCAGCGTACCCCGCAGTTTTTCCAGCGGTACGCCCTGATTTTCCGCCACGGCAATATAAAAAGCCAGCAGAATAACCGCCGGCCCGTTAATCGTCTGGGAAACAGAAATAGTGCCCAGATCAATACCGTCAAAAAGCTGCTCCATATCCCTCAAAGAGGCGACACTGACACCACATTTACCCACCTCCCCGGCAGAGAAGGGATGATCCGGGTCGTAGCCCATCAGAGTCGGCATATCGTAGGCTACAGAAAGACCCGTTTGCCCTTTGGACAATAAATAATGGTAGCGTTCGTTGGTCTGTCGGGGTGTGCCAAAACCGGAAAACTGTCGCATCGTCCACAGTTTACCCCGGTACATGCTGGGATGAATACCGCGGGTGAAGGGATATTGACCCGGAAATCCTAGTTTGGACAGGTATTCCTTCGCTCGATCCACAGGGTAATACAGTTGATCTACTTTTTCGCCGCTGACGGTATCAAAGGAATAGGGGCGTTCAGAAGATGATTTCAGTTCATCCTGCCACCGCGTTTTCGCTTTCCTGAAAGCGTCTGAATCTTTGTTCATCAAATAAAGTGAAATGTGGTTTTAAACAGACTTGAATTTAAGGACAATTCATTATAAAACTCGT
Organism: Fidelibacterota bacterium; assembly: GCA_046861615.1. Classification (GTDB taxonomy): domain Bacteria; phylum Fidelibacterota; class Marinisomatia; order Marinisomatales; family TCS55; genus CAZNUM01. The sequence goes on along the minus strand of JBHHUS010000024.1, from coordinate 22,610 downwards.
ATTTTCAGTCGTGTCCTGAATCAATTCTAAACTCTTTTGGATAAGCGGCAAAGAACAATTATTCCTTACATTCACCGGCGATGAAAACTGACATTATCTATCATAAGTCCGCTCAAAATATGGCGGAAATACCCGACAAATCCATTCGGTTGATTATTACCAGTCCCCCCTATTTCAATGCCAAGGACTACCAGCATCCCGAACAAATTGGTCTATCCAGTGAAACCTATGAACATTACATTGAATCCATGGTTCCCGTCTGGCAGGAGTGTGAACGGATTCTTAAACCGAACGGGAAATTGTGCATCAATGCTCCCATTCTGCCCATGAATAAAAAGCTCCTCAATACCCACTACAACCGCGATTATTTAAACATTAATAACGATATTGAAAACTCCCTGCTCAGGAATACCGGTTTATACCGCTTCGACCTGATCATCTGGGACAAGGGCAACACTGATCAGTTGATGATGGGTTCCTATCCCTACCCGCCGAATTTTTACGGATTGAACACCGTTGAATTCATCAACATTTTTGTCCGGGACGGGGTTCCGGAAAAGGTGTCACCGCAATTGAAAAAAGAAAGTCAATTATCCAAATCGGAATGGCGGGAATTCATCAGTAGTATCTGGAAAATGGCCCCGGAACGCAACCGTTCCCACCCGGCGCCGTTTCCCCCGGAATTACCCCGGCGGTTGATTAAACTGTATTCCTTCGTGGAGGATGTTGTCCTGGACCCCTTCATGGGTTCCGGCACCACCGCCCTGGCGGCGCGGCAATCAGGCCGGCACTTTATTGGTTATGAAATCAACGGGACCTATATCCACATGGCCCGAGAGCGGCTCAAAAATGAAAAATAAGCTAGGCAATCAACTGGCTGACCGGTTGAAGGTCCCGGTTGAAAAACAGGAAATTTTTTGAATTATATTTCCGACGATGTCCCTGTGGATCCGGGGGTGAATACCAGGTTGGTTTTCCGGCGGTAATTTTCTTCCGTGGAACGTAGCCCGTAATTATCACAATCCCGTTTTTCAGCAGGGATTCGCGAATAAAGTCGGCTTCCTGATCCTCTTCATCGGGAATGCGGTAGATGCAAAAAATGATACCGCCGGAATATTTTTGCACGTGCCGGAGGTGTCTGGCAGTAAATACGCGGCCGGCGTAGGGCTCATAATTCTTTGAAATACCCTGGGCAACCCGGTTAAAAAAGGACTGGGGAATAGCGTCGGTTTTGACATCATAAACTTTACCCCGATAGACAAGATCGCCCTGGTCAACAGTGTGTTTTTCATAGTCAGCCTCCAGATCGAAATCCAGACCGAAATACCGGCGGACGGCCAATTCGCCTAACACGCCGACATAATTACTCTCCAGATGGGACAGGGGAGCGTGTTGTGGTTTAAACTGCCGTTTAATCGATTGGGTGCGTTTCAGGGCGTGTTTTACGGCAATCTGGATCGCGCCTAAATCCAGTTCTTCAGCGGTATAACCGGGGGAAAGCTTTAGGAGGATAAACGAACCTTAAGAATAAAATACACTTTCAACACCCCTTCCACCAGCATCCAGACAATCATTCCCATTAGAATCAGGGTCAGGAAAAATAACACCCAGTTGGTGGCATAAAAGCGCAGGGCATTTCCAATTAGGGCGGTGCAGGTCACCACCGTAATAAACACCATGGGAATCAGCAGCGGTAACACTGGTTTTTTCCGCTGCCAGTAATACAGGGTCAGGATCATCAATGTCAGGGCGGCCAGCATCTGGTTGCTGGCACCAAAGATCGGCCACAGGATCCAACCTGCCTGCTTAATAACGCCCGTACCGGGATCCGACACATTCCAGAAAGCCAGCAGACAGGCCGGTAAAATCGCAATCGCCGTTGCAAAGTAACGATTGGTTAGGGGACGAACTTTCAACACTTTACCAAATTCACCGAGAATGAATCGTTGAATCCGGGTGGCCGTATCCAGGGTGGTGGCGGCAAATGAGATCACCAGAACAGCCATCAGGGTTTTGGCCAGTTCATGGGACAAGCCCACCGATTCCAACAAGGCTCCCCCGCCCAATACAAAAGCCGCGGCTTTATTGCTGCTGGCGTGGGCCCAGGAATCGTAATATACTCCCCAGGAAAGGTCATGCACCGCCCCCACAGCGGGCAGTGTACAAGAAGAAACCAGTGCAATCCCGGCCACCGCTGCGATGGTGGAGGCCAGAGCTAAAGTTCCCTCGCCGATCATCCCGCCGTAGCCGATCAGACGGGAATCCTCAAACTTATTCAACTGTTTTGAAGTAGTCCCCGAGGCCACCAGTCCGTGGAAACCACTGATGGCGCCGCAGGCAATGGTCACAAACAACAGCGGGAAAATCGGGGGCGCACCCGGATCGGATAAAGTACGGAGGGCCGGGGCATCCACCACCGGTTGAGCAATGAAAATTCCCAGGAACAGCAAACCCAGACCAACTAACAACTGGTGACTGTTAATATAATCCCGCGGTTGTAACAAGGTCCAGACGGGCAGCAGACTGGCAATTGCCGAATACACCAGCAGGAGTATGATCCACAGATTTTTAGCATCCTGGACAGCCATTCCCAAACCACCGGCCGATTCTGCCACGGTGAAATCCACCGGAACTTTGGAGCCGATCCAGACAAAAAAGTACAGGATAAACAGGGCTGCCAGGGAGGGAATCAGACTGCCAAAATTTCGTTTATAGATCAACCAACCGACTGCTAACGCAACTAAAATGCCGATATTAATGGGAATAACCGAAGTCGGTACGCCCACAAATAAATCGGCGATAGCCATGGCAAACACGGCCAGAACCAGCCAGATCAGCAGAATTACAAACGATAAAAACATGAGACGCACCCGCCCGTTCAGGACCGAGGAAGAAATATCGGCAATACTGTTGCCTTTTTCCCGAACGCTGGTGACCAGTGCGCCAAAATCATGAACCGCCCCCATGAAAATGGTTCCCAGAACCACCCATAAAATCGCCGGTAACCACCCCCAGAAGGCGGCTACGCAGGGGCCGATGATCGGCGCCGCGCCGGCGATGGAAGTATAATGATGACCGAATAAAATATGTTTTTTAGTGGGTACATAATCCATCCCGTCCCGGAATTCATGCGCCGGCAGAATTTCAGGCTTATCCCGTAAAGCATAAATTTTTTCTCCGATCCAGCGGGAATAAAAGCGATACCCTAAAAAAAACAGGCCAATACTGACCAGCGCTAAGGTAACGGAACTCATTTCAAACGGTTTGCTGTATTTCCTGAGTTAAGGTTTGAACAGCATGAACCAACCCTTCCGAACTGAGACCTAATTGTTGTAACAGAACCAGCCGTGGTCCCTGCTCAATAAATCGATCCGGTAAAGCCAGAATTTTAGTTTTCCCCTTAAATCCGTGTGTTCCCAGCCAGGAAACAACCCCTTCGCCAAAGCCACCGGAAGTCACGCCTTCCTCAATGGTAATAACCCGATCGAAACGGGATACAAGATATTCGAGGTAAGGCTTGTCCATCGGTTTAATAAACCGGCAATTCACTACTTCACAGGAGACACCTTCACCGGCCAGCACTTCAGCGGCTTTCACCGCCTCGTAAACCAGGGGGCCCACGGCTAAAATCGCCACATCGGAACCGCTTTGCTCCACTGCCCAGCTGCCGATCGGCAGCAGAACATTTTGTTCATCCCGGTCAAATTCGACTGCATCTCCTTTCGGGTAGCGGATGGAAAAAGGATATTCCTGTTGGTTAAGAGCAGTGTACATAAGATGGCGTAACTCATTCCCGTTTTTTGGCGCCGTGACAATCATATCCTGAACACAGCGTAAATAGGCAATATCCAGAGCTCCGTGATGAGTGGGGCCGTCCTCCCCTGCTATTCCGGCCCGATCCAGACAAAACACCACCGGCAAATGCTGAATAGCCACATCATGGATCAGATGATCATAGGCGCGCTGGAGAAAGGTTGAATAAATCGCCATGATTGGTCGGATACCCTGGGAAGCGAGCCCTGCTGAAAAGGTAACGGCATGCCCTTCCGCAATGCCCACATCAAAAAAACGCTCCGGGAATTCATTGGCAAACTGCACCAGCCCGGTTCCTTCCTTCATTGCTGCAGTAATACAAACCGTATCCCGGCGGTTACGACCGATTTCACCGGCCAGGGTTCCAAAAACTGCCTGAAATGAGGGTATGCCAATTTTATCGCCGGCCTTCCCGTTGGCGGGATTGGGGCTGACACCGTGGTAGCGAACCGGATCATTCTCCGCCAATCGCATTCCCTTCCCTTTTTTGGTGATAATATGCAACAGCACCGGGAGTTTTAAATTTTTCAAATTCTCCAGGGTCTTGATCAATTCTTCCAGATTGTGACCATCAATTGGGCCAAAGTAACGGAAACCCAATTCTTCGAACAGCATTCCCGGCACCAGAAAACTTTTCAGACTCTCTTCCACCCGATGCAACAGGGAGCGTGTCTTCTGTTTTCCCAGGGGTAGTTTCCCGGTCAGGTGCCAGACTTCATCCCGAATCCGGTTGTACAGCGGATTGGAAACCAGTTTGGTCAAATAGGTATTAATGGCACCAACGTTAGGACTGATGGACATTTCATTGTCGTTCAGAATTACCAACATGGGGCGTTTGAGATTTCCGGCATTATTCAACCCTTCAAAAGCCAGGCCCCCCGTCATGGCGCCATCACCGATGACCGCCACCACGTGGTAATTTTCACCCATCTGATCCCGGGCCACGGCCACTCCTGTGGCAGCCGAAATGGAGGTGGAAGCATGGCCGGCACCAAAAACATCATATTCGCTTTCCGATCGCTTTAAAAACCCGCTAAGCCCGCATAATTGACGGATGGTTGGAAAGCGGTCAAAACGACCGGTAAGTAACTTGTGGGCATAGGCCTGGTGACCCACATCCCAGATGATTTTATCCACCGGCGCGTTAAAAACCTTATGCAAGGCCACCGTTAATTCCACAGCCCCCAGGGTGGAGGCCAGATGCCCGCCTACATTACTGACGATTTCAATCGTATATCGGCGAATTTCCTGACAGAGTTCCCGGAGTTCCGCCAAAGAATATGTTTTAATATCCGCAGGCGAACTGATCCGGGAAAGATATTTAAGCTGCATAGGATTGTTGTTTGGTCCCTGCTTCAGGAACTGGTTTCAGGTTAAAAGCGATTTCATGAAAAATGGTGACACCATCTAATTCCGGGTGGAATGACAAACCGAGATGCAACCCCTGCCTGACAGCCACCGGTTTATCCCGGTAAACACTTAAAATATTGACCTGTTTCGAAAGGGAAGTGATTCCGGGCGCCCGGATAAAAGTGGCCGGTATTTTCTGAACCTGACCGCCGGTGTCCACCATTAATTGATCAGTGAAAGAGTGAACCTGGCGACCAAAGGCATTCCGATTGACGGTAATATCCAACAGTCCCAGACAATGAACGCGCTCATCAGGGACTTCCCGGGCCATCAAAATTAGTCCGGCACAGGTTCCCAGAACGGGAAATGATTTTCCAAACTCCCCGATGACCGGGTAAAAGGATTCCCGTTCCATCAATCTGGTCATGGTGGTAGATTCCCCGCCGGGAATAATCAGGCCCTGAATTTGCTCCAGTTGCCGGAAGTAGCGGACTTCCACCGGGAGCAAGCCCAGGGTGGTGCAGAGTTCAGCATGTTTATTAAAATTGCCCTGGAGGGCTAAAATACCGATTTTCAAGGGATTCTACTTATTAATAGCTGTTTTTTCTTACTACCAGCCCCGTTCCTGTAAACGTTCCTCCTCGGGGATTTGAGCAATTTCAATCCCCTTCATGGCGGCTTTTAAACCAGTGGATATTTCTACCAGTTTTTCAGGATCGTTGTAATAGGTTACCGCATCAACAATCGCTTCTCCCCGGGCGGCTGGATCTTCACTCATGAAAATCCCTGAACCGACAAACACGGATTCCGATCCTAACTGCATCATCAGGGCCGCATCAGCCGGGGTGGCAATTCCACCGGCGGCAAAATTAGGGACTGGTAATTTCCCCAGTTTAGCCACCTGTTGAACCAGTGTAAACGGAGCCCCCAGTTTCTTGGCCCGGGCCATTAATTCCTCCTGATTCAAAACAGTAAGTTCCTTGATTTGTTGCTGAACGGTTCGCATATGACGGACAGCTTCCACGATATTACCGCTGCCGGCCTCTCCTTTTGTCCGGATCATGGCGGCCCCTTCGCGAATCCGCCTCAGGGCTTCTCCCAGATCACGGGCGCCGCAGACAAAGGGAACCTTAAAATCATGTTTCCAGATATGATTGTGTTCATCCGCAGGTGTCAGCACTTCACTCTCATCAATAAAGTCCACTTCCAGAGCTTCCATGATCTGTGCTTCGGCAAAATGACCAATCCGTACCTTAGCCATGACGGGGATGGAAACCCGTTCCTGGATTTGACGAATCATCTTGGGATCGCTCATCCGGGCAATGCCCCCTTCTTCACGGATCAGGGCCGGGATGCGCTCCAGGGCCATGACTGCCACTGCGCCGGCATCCTCAGCGATTTTGGCCTGGTCAGCGGTCATGACATCCATAATAACGCCGCCTTTCAACATTTCAGCCAGACCTACTTTTACTTCAAAGGATCCTTTTTCAGCCATAAATCAGTTCCTCCTCTTGTATTTTCCCAATACCTTTCAACTTTTCCAGAACCTCCTGAATAACATCATCCGGTGTGGAGGCGCCGGCGGAAACACCCACCAGTTCCGCTCCCGTTAACCAGGCCGGATCAATATCTTCAGCGCCGGTGACCTGATAGGAATCAGCGTTGCGCTCCTTCGCCAGGGCTGTTAATCGTTTTGAATTAGCACTGGTGAAAGACCCGATCACGATCACTACGTCACAGTCGGCTGCCAATTCCTTCAGTTGCTGCTGATTCCGTTTAGTGGGAAAACAAATCGTATTAACAAAGTGCAAATCAAAGACTTTGGTCATGAGAATATTAATGATATTCTGAACATTCTCAATCGTTTGAGTGGACTGGCTGACGACACCAACCCGTTTCATTTTTCTCAATGACCGGGCTTCCGATTCTGTAGCGATGACAATGGGCTTTTTAACCTGGCTGGCAATCCCCACTACTTCATCGTGTTTGTGGTCACCAATAATAATAATGGAACGCCCTTCCTGTTCCAGTTTTTTTACTTCAGCGTGAATCTCCAGCACCAACGGACAGGTGGCATCGACAATATTCACCCCTCTGGTTTTGGCCTCTTCCCAAGTGGGATTACTAGTCCCGTGGGCCCGGAACAGAATCGGTTTTCCTTCGGGAACATCATCCAGCGTCTTTACTACATGGGCACCGGCATTTTCCAGGTTCTCTACCACCTTCTCATTATGGACAATATGCCCCAGCATATATACCTGGCCATATTTATCGGCGGTTTCATAAGCCAGATTCACCGCATCCCGGACTCCAAAGCAGTACCCTGCATCTTTCGCCAGAATAATCTTCATTTCAATTGTCCATTCTGCCGGGCCATGGAGTCTTTAATCTGGTCCAGAACACCGGGTAAAACATCATTCAATTTCCCGTTGATGACAGCGCCGGCGGCAAATTTATGACCTCCGCCCCCAAAAGCTTTGGCTGTTTCATTAATGGTGTATTTCCCCTTTGAACGAAGATTAATCCGGCAGGAGTCTGGTCCATTTTCAAATAACATCAGCGCTACTTCAACGCCGCGAATTGTCCGGACAAAATCAGTAAAACCGTTCACATCCTCCCGGCTGGCACCAACCTCTGATAACAGCGCCCTATCAATGATGAACCAGGCCAGCTCTCCACTCTTATCAAAATGCAGATTATCCAGAATTTTCCCCAGAAGTCGAACGCGGCTGCGAGAACGGGTTTCATAAACATGCTGATATACTTTAGAAGTGTTAACACCGGCCTTAAGACAGGCAATGGCAATTTCGTGGCAGTTCACATTAGTATTGTTATAACGAAATGAACCCGTGTCCGTCATGACGGCCGTATAGATTCCTTCACACATATCCTTCGTAGGTTTCACACCAACAGTATGAAAATATTCGAACAGCATTTCACCGGTGGCAGCGGCATTAACATCGATTAAATTATAGCTAAACCGCTGATCACCCATATCGGGGTGATGATCAATATTCACAATAGGAACATGAAAACGATCTAACGATGCACCAATAATCCGTAAACGTCGAAAATCGCCTACATCAAAGATTAAAGCTAAATCAACCTGTTGCAGCCATTCATCATGAAGATCCGGTTGATAAGTTTCAAACATATCCCCTTTTTCCAGAAATTCATACTCTTCAGGTAAATCCGACACCTGAATAATCCGGGTTTCCTTCCCTGATGATTTAAAATAATGGTACATGGCAGCAGCACAACCCAGCCCGTCACCATCAGGATTCTCATGGGTGGACAGAAGAATTTTATCCGCCCGGCTAATTTTTTTGTGTATGGATATCCAGTCTATCATGGGAATCTCAAGACAGGAAATTTAGTTCTTTTCCCTGAATTTATTCTACAATATCAGTCTGCCGGGAATAACTTAAAGCTTCTTTTTCCACTGTGTTTCCTTCCCGCCCGACTGTTGCGATTGATGACGAGCTAACACAAACAGAAAATCCGATAACCGGTTTAAATAGGGAATCCAGTTTTTAGTCTCCGCTCCAGATTCTTTTAAAGCCACTGCACTCCGTTCTGCCCGGCGGCAGACCGTCCGGGCCAAATGAGCACGAACGGTAAACTCATCCCCGGTCGGTAAAACAAATTCCTTCAGTGGCGGTAATTGCTCATTGAGGGTGTGAATCCACTGCTCTAAATCCGGTATTCGATCCTCTGAAAGCAAGGCATTCTTAATACCGGGGGTCGCTCCCTCCCCTCCCAGGTTAAACAGGTCCTGCTGGATAGCTTCCAGAACCGGGTCCCATTCTTTCCCGCCGATAGCTCTTAAAAAACCGATAAAGGCGTTCAATTCATCCACAGTACCGATGAAATTGATCCTTGGATCGGATTTAAGTTTCCGCTCCCCGTTCCCCAGGCTGGTGTCTCCCTGATCGCCCGTTTTGGTTGTGACTTTAGAAATACGCATCAGAAGAATAATAGACTCATGACAATATAAAGCGGAACCAATATGGGTAAGGACCATTTTAATAAATAACCAAAAAAGGAGGGCATTTCAATACCAGCGGATTCAGAAATGGATTTTACCATGAAATTGGGTGCATTACCGATATAAGTATTAGCACCCATAAAGACCGCACCGGTTGAAATTGCCACCAGCGTATAATGCAACTCGTTCATGAGAACAGTCGGATCTCCCCCGGCAGTATTGAAGAAAACCAGGTAAGTAGGCGCATTATCCAGAAAACTGGATAGAATACCGGTAGCCCAGAAGTACATAAAATTCAGGGGATTCCCACCATCGGAGACCGAATTAATGACCACCGCTAAGGCTCCCTGGGTTCCGGCCCTTAAAATTGCGATAACCGGTAAAATTGTAACAAAAATTCCGCCAAATAATTTAGCCACTTCCACGATTGGGAACCAGGTATAGGAATTCCCTTCTCTGATCTTCTGTGGTGTAATCTTCCAACTGATATAGGTCAATACAATCAAAAGTATATCACGGGTTATATCCTGTAAATCCAACTCAACGTGGTAAATAAAAACCAGGATTTGAGAATGCCAGAAACCGCTGACCAATACAGAAGCCATCACTCCCACCAGCAGGATTAAATTCCGCTTGCCCAGGATTTTTAAGCGTACTTTTTCAATCGGTTTCTCAGTTTCCAAAGGGGACGCTTCGTGGCGGTAATAAAAGGAATCCAGAATGAAAAACATACTCAGAAGAATTCCAACCATGAACAGCATGGGTAAAAACATGGATTTGGTGGTCCAGAAAAAATCCACGCCTTTTAAAAATCCCAGAAAAAGGGGTGGATCTCCAAGGGGAGTCAATGAACCGCCAATATTGGCAACCAGAAAAATAAAGAAAACAATGATATGAACCTTATGCTTTCGTTTCAGGTTCGCCCGAATTAAAGGTCGAATGAGGAGCATGGCCGCCCCGGTTGTGCCCATCCAACTGGCTAAAATGGTCCCAACCAATATGATTATTGTATTTACAATGGGTGTCCCGACGAGACTCCCCGTGAGCTGAACCCCTCCGGAGATAGTGAACAAAGCCAGTAATAAAATAATAAAGGGTAAATATTCAAGTAAAAACACATGTAATAACTGATACAAAGTGAGTTGCCAACTGGTTTTAATCAAAAACGGTATAATAAAGGAAACCGCCCAGAATAAGGACACTTTTCCAAAATGTTGATGCCAGAAATGGGGTGCTAACAGGGGAAAAACCCCGATTGACAGCAAAATACCGATGAATGGTATTACCCAGAAAATTGACAGGGAACTGCCCTCCAAATGCAGGGAACCGGTTTCACTACCGGCTAGTAATAACCGTGGATATATCAGAACAATAAAAATTATTCCTTTACCGAATCTGAACAGCGTTGGTTTTTTAATCATGAATTAATGGGATTAACAGGTTATGACTGATTACAAATTAAGGGAATAATGATAATGACAACCATAGGAATCATTCAAATAGATGTCATTTAACGGACAATAAATACCGATTCACTAATCCTAAATTCTCTAAGGATAACACTAAAAATAACAGGATTTTGTAAATTCAGATATGAATATTATACTGGCCATATTAGTTATGGGAATTGCCGTCTTCGGACTGGCAGTTGGCATCCTGTTTAATAATAAACCGCTGGCCGGTTCCTGTGGTGGTCTGGAGAAAAATGTAATTATTAATGGTGTAGAAATAAATTGTCCCACCTGTGGTGGTGATACGGAACAGTGTGAAAATAGACAGTTCCTCATTGACCAGTTAAAAGCCGACCAATCTTAATATGTTAAGGAATGGGATAATTTCATTCCGGAACTTTTGGCAGTTGTAAATTTTCCGTCCCCGCCCCTGATAATCCAATACGCTTCATAACCTTCCAGGGATTCAATTAATTCCAGTCCTTCTGTAGGATTAAGTACCATCAGAGCAGTGGCCAGAGCATCCGCATCAGTGCAGTTGGGTGCGATTACTGATACAGAGGCAATCCCGGAATCCACCGGATAACCGGTGTTAGGATTAATGATATGATTGTAGGTTTGACCTTTATATTCAAAAAAATTCCGATAGTCTCCTGATGTCGCCAGCGCTTTGTCACTTATCGGAACCACTGCTGACAGGTTTTGTCCCGGCAAACTCCCTTTAACCGGTGTATCGATTCCTACAATCCATGATTTCTCCGATGCATTCACTCCCCTGGTTCTGATTTCACCACCAATTTCCACAATATAATTGCGGATTCCCTGGTGCTTGATGAAAGCATAAACCTGATCCACACCCCAACCCTTTGCAATGGCGCCCAGATCCAGGGATTGCCCGGTGTAATCCTTTAACAAGCGGGAATTTTTTACGTCCAACACCGGTAAACGAACATTTTTCAGTGCTTTCTGAACTGTTGAACTATCAGGCGGAGCCCGGTGATTTTTTTGTTCCCACGGCCCAAAGCCCCATATTTCCAACAAAGGCATAACAGCAATATTGAAAGCACCCCGGGTCAAATCATACCATTGCAAGGACCTTTGGATAACAGCCAAAAAACCAGGTGAAATCTTAGTAAAAGTCCCTGCAGCGGAACTATTAAAACCGGAAATCTGACTCTCAGGTATATAGGGTGACATTTCTGCATTCACCTCCTGAAGAATCGAATCAATCGCCTGTTTCAATACTCCCAGATCCAGATTCTGATCATTCTTGGGGACTATTTTCACAGAATAAGCAGTCCCCATAGTAAAGCCATGAAGCTCCAACAGTTCTGGTTCCCGGCTGCAAGTTGCTAATAAAATAAAAACCAGAAAGCCCAACAATAGTTGGGCTTTCAAGCGGTAATTGGCAGAGGAAATTTTAACCGAATTTATCATAATCGATCATTTCTGGTTCCACCCCCAGATCGTATAGCATCTTATCCACTGCATCAATCATCATGGGGGGACCACACATGTAATATTCAATTTCAGTGGGATCTTCGTGGTTATTCAGATAAGTATCCAGCACTACTTGGTGAATAAAGCCCACCGGGCCGGTCCAATTATCTTCCGGTAACGGCTCTGACAAAGCCACCGTATAGGAAAAATTAGGAAACTCATCCGCCAAAGCTAAGAATTCATCATGGTAAAACATTTCCCTCACCGAGCGGGCGCCGTAGAAAAAGGATATTGGCCGGTTGGAGCGTTTGGTTTTCAGCAGATCAAAAATATGACTGCGCATGGGGGCCATTCCGGCGCCACCACCGATATAAACCATTTCCCGGTCTGTATCCTTGGCAAAAAATTCACCGTAAGGACCTGAAATCGTAACCTTATCCCCGGGTTTTAGATTAAAGATATAGGAAGAGGCAATTCCCGGTGGCACTTCATTCCACAGTTTTGGTGGTGGTGTGGCAATCCGAACATTCAGCATAACAATATTCCCTTCAGCCGGATGGTTGGCCATGGAATAAGCCCGAAAGCAGGTTTCGTCGTTATTGGCCACCAAGTCCCAGATATTATATTTATCCCAATCAGGATGATATTCCTCCTCAATACTAAACTCGGTAAAATGTAAATCATGGTATTCGGGGATGTCGATCTGAATATAGCCACCGGCTCTGAAATTAAGATCCTCTCCCTGCGGTAATTCTAAAACCAACTCCTTGATAAACGTGGCCACATTCTGATTCGATCGTACGGTGCAATCGTATTTTTTAACACTGAAAATTTCGTCCGCTACCCGGATTCCCATATCCTCTTTCACTTTGACCTGGCAGGCCAGCCGCCAGTGATCCAGGGCCATTTTCCGGTTAATATGACCAGTTTCAGTTGGCAGAATTTGACCGCCACCTTTAAAAATCTGGCATTTACACAGGGCACAGGTACCACCACCACCGCAGGCCGAGGGTAAGAATATCTGTTCTCCTGCTAAAGTGGATAAGAGGGTGGATCCAGGGCGGGTTTTGATCACCTTACCACCATTCTCATTAATCTTGATAGTCACATCCCCCTGGGGCAACAGTTTATTTTCAGCAAAGTTCAGCACATTTACTAAAACCAGAATAACCCCTGTAAATACGACTACCGCCAGAATGAGCGTTATGATCACAGACTAATCCCTGAAAAAGCCATGAAGGCCATGGATAATAAACCCGTTAACAGCATAGTAATCCCCAATCCGCGCAATTTAGAAGGGACATTGGAATACCGTAACCGATAGCGAATAGCAGCCATCGAAACAATGGCTAAAAACCATCCCAGCCCCGAACCGAAACCAAACACAGTTGATTCCATCAGCGTATAATCCCGCTCCACCAGAAACAGGGATACACCTAAAATGGCGCAGTTCACTGCAATCAGCGGTAAAAAGATACCGAGATTATAATACAGGGTCGGAGAAAACCGGTCCAACACCATTTCCACCAACTGTACCATGGCAGCAATCACGGCAATAAAAACAATGTAATTCAAAAAACTCAAATCCGTCTTTGGTAAGCCAGCCCATCCTAACGCGCCCTTTTCCAGAAAGAAATGGTGTATGAGCCAATTAACCGGTGAGGTGATAGTGAGAACAAAAGTAACAGCCAGACCCAGGCCGATGGAAGTGTCCACTTTCTTTGAAATCGCCAGAAAGGAACACATACCCAAAAAATAGGCCAGAAGAATATTTTCAATAAAAATCGCTTTGGTAATGAGACTTAAATAATGTTCCAGCATCCTATTCTTCCTCTATCTTCCAAAAAATTCGTTGGCCCCAGACAATCAAACCCAGAATAATAAAAGCGCCCGGTGATAGGACCATTAGCCCCAGATTCTCATAACCCGCATCATAGAAGGATTGCGGTATTACCTGAAAGCCATAAATACTGCCGGTGCCCAACAGTTCCCGGAAGAAAGCAACAACAACCAAGATAATGCCATAGCCTAAACCATTCCCCAACCCGTCTAAAAATGATTTACCGGGGGGATTCTGCATGGCATAAGCTTCCGCCCGACCCATGACAATACAGTTGGTAATTATTAAACCCACAAAAACGGATAACTGTTTACTGATATCATACATGAATGCTTTCAACAGCTGGTCTGCAATAATAACCAGAGAAGCAATCACCGATAGTTGAACAATAATCCGAACTTTATTAGGGATGTAATTTCTTAAGGCGGCAATTATAAAATTGGAAAGGGAAACCACTGCCGCTACTGCCAGGGCCATGACAATGGCAGTATCCATTTTAACCGTCACAGCCAGGGCAGAGCAAATTCCCAGTACCTGAATGGTAACGGGATTATTACTCATCAACGGGTCGGTAAAAGCCTGTTTTGATTTCTTATCCAAAAGCGGCATTAAGTGCCTCCTCCTGAGCGGATTTTTCTGAAATAAGGCTCATAAACTTCTAAATTCGATTTGAGAAACTTAGTCACACCTCTTCCCGTCATGGTTGCGCCGGAAATACCATCTACCTGGTGGTAGGCTTCCGATGAAGTTTCATCCACCTTGCCTTTGACAATCTGGATGCTGACCAATTTTTCCTGATCATCAATAAACCGTTTACCAACAAAATTATTCTGGAACCAGTCTTTTTCAACCTCTCCACCTAATCCCGGTGTTTCACCGTGCTTGTAGAAGGTAATCCCTTTCACTGTCTTTCCGTTCGGTTCAATGGCTAAATAACCGTAAAGAGTTGACCACAATCCTTTACCGGAAATGGGGACGGCATAACCTTCGATGACACCATCAGACTGTTTAATAAAAACAGGATGTAAATGTATATCTACGTCCGGTTTTAAATCTTCCGGTTTTTTACCGGGTACTACTATTCCGGAATTGTCAATAACAAACCCGGTTATATTTTGGTTAAATATTGATTGAATATCAGTACTGGTCCAGGTTTTCTGAGGTGTAATTCCTAAAGAATGAAGAATATGTTTTTTGACATCCATTTCTTCATTCAATTCCTGCCTGTCTTTCAAGGCCGTGGAAGCCAGCGCCAGCAGAATTCCCAGGACAATGGTCACCACCGATGTAAATACCAGCGTGTAAGTATTACTGCGCATAACGAGCCAAACGTTTTCTGATATTGCTGCGAACAACGAACCAGTCAATCAGCGGTGCAAAGGCATTCATTAATAAAATTGCCAGCATGGTTCCTTCCGGGTAGGCCGGGTTTATCGCCCTGATAATAACCGTCAACATTCCAATCAGGAATCCATACACCCACCGGCCTTGATTAGTGTGAGCCCCGGTCACCGGTTCAGTGGCCATAAACATAACTCCGAACAGAAAACCGCCCATGACCAGGTGATAATGAGGTGGTAAAGTCAGCATGCTATTCGTAGAAAAAGGCGCTAAAACATTGGTCAGCAGGGCGGTACCTACTAATCCAAGAACCGCCGCCACAATGACCCGCCAGTTAACAATTTTTGTAATAATCAGGAATAGGCCACCAATTAATATTAACCATTTACTCGTTTCCCCAATGGACCCGGGGATCCAACCCATGAACATATTCCACCAGGAATAATCAAAGCGAGTAACCTGATTCAGGAAGGAGACAGCATTTTGTCCCGCTTCCGCCGCCGGCACGGCCAGAGCAGTGGCACCGGAAAATCCATCCGGAGCAATCACCCATACTTTTTCACCGGAAATATGAGAAGGGTAGGCAAAAAAGATCAATGCCCGGGCTACCAGGGCCGGATTAAAAATATTCATTCCTACACCACCGAAAATCTCTTTCCCGATCACAATACCAAAAGTGGTTGCAACCATCAACTGCCACAGTGGAATGGTTGGCGGTACAATCAAGGGAATCAGTGCGCAGGTAACCAGGAAACCTTCGCTGATTTCATGTTTGCGTACAACCGCAAATAAAATCTCCCAAAACGCACCGGTGATAAAAGTAACCAGAATTATCGGAATAATTCGTCCAATTCCAAACCAGAAATTTTGCAGGCCCGTCCGCTGGATTCCCAGTGCCAAGGCCGATTGATAACCGACATTCATGGCACCAAAAACATAGATCGGTAACAGGGCAACGACCACTAAAATCATCACTCGCTTTATATCAATACTGTCTCTTATATGTGGTCCACTGGCCGTCCTTCTATCGGTACTGTATAATATGGTATCCATCGCTTCATAAATAGCATAAAATTTTGCCAGCGGCCCACCCCGTTCAAATTTGGGCCGCGCTGAATCCAGTATTTTTCTCAAAATACCCATAGTTCTATGTTTCCTGCTCCATCAAATCCAATCCCTGACGGATGACAGCTCCCAAATCAATTTTACTGGGACAGGCAAACGAACACAGGGCAAAATCCTCTTCATCACACTCAAAAATTCCCAATTGTTCCATTTCTTCAATGTCCCGGGCCAGAATAGCCCTAAACAGAGCATTGGGTAAAATGTCCATCGGTAACACATCTTCCCAGGCATTCAACGGTATCATGGCCCGTTCAGTACCGTTCTGCCAGGTATTAAATTGGTAGGGGGTTTTCCTACTACCCCAAAAAGCGTTGCTCAGACTGTAACGGGTGCGACTGGAGCCAATCCGTAACATCCCCATGAATTCACGCTTCCCCCCTTCCGGAAGAACGGAAACAGTACTGTCATAAAATCCTAAATAACCATCGGGAGCGACTTTCTTTCCTGTCAGGACATCACCGGAAATAATCCTGTTTTCTCCCGGTTTAAGATGGTCTTTCAATAACGTACCCAGGTTAATACCCAGCCTGGTCTGGAGATGGACAGGATTATTAACACCCGGACCACCGATAGTGACCACCAAAGCAGGGTCCAGTTGCCCCGTGAGAAATAACTGACCAATGGTTACTACCTGCTGTGCCTGGATAATCCAGACGATATCATGGGGTTTAATCGGATTAATATGATGAATTTGAATTCCCACATTCCCAGCGGGGTGGGGACCGGAAAAATAATGAAGTTCAACGCTCCGGGCATTTAACAGTACTTCTGAAGCAGTACCCTTCTTGATGGAGAGGTGGACTTTACCATCGGTTAATTGGGACAGTGCATCCAAGCCGGCCTGGAACGGGGATTGCTTTCCATCCAGAGCAATCTCCAGGTTTACCGCACAGGGCGCTGTATTCCATCCGGAAATAAAAATATCCCGGGGGGTATCTTCAGGATTGGCAACTTTGTTGTAAGGACGCTGACGAAGCACGGGCCAGAGGTTTCCCGCCAGCAAGGTTTCTTTTATCGTCTGCCGGTCAAGGGTTTTGATCTCAGCGGCTTTATAAGTCGAATGTTCCACATGTTTCTCCCCTGAAGCGACTTCGATAATGATTCGCTCGACCGTCCGCCGGGGGCCCATTTGAATATATTTGATTGTCCCGCCCGCCGGTGCCGGCCATCTAACCTCCGGCTGCTGTTTGTTATAAAAAAGTGCTGAGCCAATCTGAACTTCATCTCCGGTATTTACCAACAACTTTGGTTTACACCCTTTGAATTCAATTGGCTTGACAGCTACGGTTTCGGGTTGGGGAGCACGAATTAATTCAGTGCCAGGTACGCCAGCAATCCGGATGTCGTGCCCTTTTTTAATATCAATCTGTGCCACTAAACTGCTTTCCCGCTGATTAAAATTGAGTGCGAAATTACATTACCTGACTTAATAAAGTCATTGAGTTCGTGACCCAATTGGCAATTGGTTCCCAATAAATTCCAAATAACAGTGAAGGAATCGCCAATGCCAACAGGATCAAGGAAATCGATAGACTGGGAATGGATTGAACTTTACTGGGTTTCCCTTCCAGGTACATACTTTTTACCACCCGGAAATAATAATACAGGGATACTACACTATTTAATACCCCGATCACTGCCAACCAGTAAAAACCAGGCCCGGCCTTAATAAGAGCCGCAAACAGATAAAATTTTCCAATGAAACCGGCGGTGGGTGGTAACCCTGTCAGTGAAATCATAAACAAGGTCATGACAACACCAATGAACGGCATCTTCCAACCCAGCCCTTTAAAATTTTCATAGTCAGATTTCCCCGTTTCCGACTCCACATAAATAACAACGAAAAAAGCACCCAGATTCATAAATAAGTACATAATAAGGTAAATCATAATACCAAAAATACCCTGGGATGAAAGTACCGGCAATCCCATCATCATATAGCCGGCATGGGCTATACTGGAATAAGCTAACATCCGTTTGACACTATTCTGTTGAATTGCAACAATATTTCCCAGGGTCATGGTTGCTACTGAAAGCACCGCTATAAGTTGTGGCCACTGCACTCCACTCAGGGCAGACCAACTAAGGGCTGATAAACTGATGTTGTCCGCAAAAACCTGATTAAAAAAGCGAATCAAGAGAGCAAAACCGGCTGCCTTGGGAGCAACGGAAAGATAAGCAGTAACTGCCGTGGGAGAGCCTTCATAAACATCAGGTGTCCAGAAATGGAACGGGACGGCTGAAATCTTATAGCCAAATCCCACCAGGATAAAAACCGATGCCAAAATAAGCGCCAGATTTGCACTGCCTTCCAGTCCCATTATAGCACTGCGGATGGCCCCGAACTGGGTAGAACCCGTTAAACCAAACAAAATGCTCAGCCCGAATAACATAATCCCGGAAGAAAAGGCACCATAAATCACATACTTCAGGGAGGCTTCGCTGCTGGATTTAGCCGATTTGAGATAACCAGCCAGGAAGTAAGACATGATTGAGGCAATTTCCAGTGACAAATAAACCATCAATAAATCGGTAGCTGAAACCATAATAAACAGTCCAAAAGCCAGGATGGCCAGAATAGAAAAATATTCACCAAGTCGATATGATTTCAGTTCCTTACTTTTCAGGCTAATCAAGATAACTAAGCCAGTGGCTAACAGAATCAGAATTTTAAAGAATTGAGCGAAGGGGTCTAAGGCAATAGTATTCATGAACAGAGAAAAAACCGAATCCCCACCTGGCATCACTATTACCACTCCAACAATAATAATACCTCCTAAAACCCAATATGCTACCTTGAAGGATTGTTTCCGGGGGTAAATTAAATCCACAATAATAGCGACAAGAATTGTCCCACTGAGGATCAATTCGGGCCAGAAATAGAATAAACTCTGTAGATTGCTCACGAATCCATCCGGTTACATGATACCAGTAAAACTACCTAATGAAACCACATGATCAATCAACAGGTCCAGCGTTGATTTAACCACATCCAAGAAGGCTCGGGGATAGACTCCCAGAAAGAAAGTGATAATGGCCAGTGGAACTACGGTAAATAATTCCCGACCATTGATTTCAGGTAATTTATTGTATTTCTCATTGGTTTTTCCAAAGAATATCCGTTGAAAAGCCCATAAGAAATAGGTGGCATTTAACAGTATTCCCAGCGTAGAAATAATGACAATCGTTTTAAAAACGGGGAAGGCCCCAATGAAACACAGGAATTCGCTCACGAATCCGCTTAAACTCGGTAAGCCAAGCCCGGCAAAAAATGCCACCGCCACAATACCTGTATACACAGGCATCTGACTGGCAAGTCCGCCAAAACCATCAATATCCCGGTGATGAGCACGATGATAAATCACCCCAACCAGGATAAACAGCATGGCTGAAATCGTGCCATGATTAAACATTTGGAATACCGCTCCGTTCAAACCAGCCTGGGCAGCATGATAATTTTCCCCTCCTGCGGCTCCAGCTGCAATAATAGCAGCCATGCCCAACAATGCATAGCCCATATGATTAATACTGGAATAGGCCACTAGTTTTTTCAAATCTTTCTGGGCTAAGGCACACAAAGCACCCCAGATGACATTTATCAATCCCATCACCGCCAAGGCACCTGCAAACCAGAAAACACCTTCTGGAAGCATGGGATAATTAACTCTCAACAAACCATAGATCCCCAACTTCAACATGACTCCCGCCAGGATTACCGAAATGGCTGTAGGAGCTTCCACATGGGCCAGCGGTAACCAGGTGTGGAACGGGAAAACCGGAATCTTAATGGCAAAACCAATAAACAATATCACCCAAATAACTTTCATGGCGCTCATTCCCCACCACACAATCCCGTTCAGAGCAGTGGGAGCGGTTTCCATCAACACCAGCATATCAAAGGTTTTGCCGCAAGTGAAGTAAAGCGCCAGAATTGCAATCAGTAGCAACACAGAACCAACAAGAGTATATAAAAAGAACTTAATAGCGGCATATTCACGCTGAGGGCCACCCCACATGCCGATTAAAAAATACATCGGCAACAACATGACTTCCCAGAACACATAGAATAAGAAGAAGTCCAGTGAGAGGAAGACACCCATAATACCCGTATTCAGTAACAGAAACAAAGCAAAATAACCCTTCACTGCTCGGGATATTTTCCAGCTAACGAATACACCAATGAAACCCAGGATGGCCATTAACAGCACCATGGGCAGACTCAGACCATCCACGCCCAGATAATAGGAGATATTAAAAGAGGGGATCCACTCTGCCTGTTCCATAAACTGAAAACTGCCAATCGTTCCATTGTAGGCAGCCCATAAATAAATCGCCAGAATGAGCTGGATGCCGGTGGCAACCGCTGAGATCTGTTTAATTAGTAATTCTTTTTCCCGCGGTACTACCACCACGGCAATTACACCGATAACCGGCAGCCAGATAATCCAACTGAGTAAATGTGTTTCCATAATTTACCTTTTGAAAATCATAATATTAAATTGTTTGTAAAATGAGGATGATGATGACGCCTGCCAAAGCAAACAGTAAATAATTTTGCAAATGTCCGGTTTGTACAAGTTTTAATCTGCTGCCGAATTTACTGATTACTCGACCAATACCATCTATCAAACCCTGATCAAGTCCGTCATAGTCCGTTCGTCCGGAGAGCGCTGATAACCACGTAGTAACTCGACCAAATCCGTTAATCACATATTTATCAAAAAGGTCCCAATCCAAATATGCCACCTTCCGGGAAAATTTCAGGAATGGCTGGTAAATAAAACGGTCATAATTCTCATCGAAAAAGTATTTATTTGAAGACCAGTAATAGAGAACGCCCATTTTTTTCGCCCATAAAGCCGGTGAAAATTTTTGTTTCAAATACAATAACCAGGCCAGAAAAATACCAATACCGGCCATGAATAAAGATAAAGCCATGGCGGGGTAATGGGCATAATGAATCCCTTCTTCAATGACGGCCGAGGAAGGATTCAAATTTCCGGGAACAACAGACTCCACAGGTATAACCAGCTCCTTAAACCAGCCATTATCGGATAATGGATTTAGCTGAGGGAGGGTGTAAAAAATATAAATACAAAGCGTGCTAAGAACAATTAATGGTAATATCATGGCGGTCGGGGATTCCTGGATATGGGTAAAAATCCGTTTTTTCTTCGGAATTCCATGAAACGTCATGTACATCAGTCTGAACATATAAAAAGCAGTAATCAATGCTGCTCCAAATCCAAAGACCGGCAACAGAAAATGCTGTGGGTTGCGGATGGCGAAGGCGAGACTTCCCACCAGAATCGCATCTTTGGAGAGAAAACCTGAAAAGAATGGGATTCCGGATATCGTCAAAGTGGCGATTAGCATGGTCCAGTAGGTCACGGGCATCTTGGGTTTAAAACCACCCATATTCCGCATATCCTGGGGATCAGTTTTATGATCGTTCACCTGTTCCAGACTATGGTGCATTGCATGAATGACTGACCCTGAACCGTAAAACAGACCTGCTTTAAACATGGCGTGAGTAACTAAATGGAAAAAGGCGGCAATATAGGCGCCGGTTCCAACCGACATAATCATATAGCCCAACTGACTGACTGTGGAATACGCCAACACCTTTTTAATATCATTTTGGGTGATGGCAATGGAAGCAGCAAACAGAGCAGTGAAACCACCGATATAAGCGATGAAAACCAATGCTTCCGGTGTAAACAGCGGGAATAGTCTTACTGATAAATATACACCGGCGGCGACCATCGTAGCAGCATGCATAAGAGCCGAGACCGGAGTGGGGCCCTCCATTGCGTCTGGTAACCAGACATGTAGCGGAAATTGGGATGACTTTCCTACTGCACCCATGAAAAGACCGATACCTCCCATCGTCAATAAAATTCCGGTGATCTTTCCTTCCGCAACGCCATTAAATATGTCGGAATAAGTGAAAGATCCGATGGCTGTAAACAGGATCATGATACCGATGAAAAAACCAATGTCACCCACGCGGTTGGTAAGGAAAGCTTTTTTCCCCGCCTGGGCTGCCGAGTCTTTCTCATACCAATGGCCAATCAACAGATAAGAACTGAGCCCTACCAGTTCCCAGAAGATGTAGAGGGAAATCAGATTATTTGCCAGTACAATACCATTCATACTGAAAGTAAACAACCCTAAGTAGGCATAATAGCGGGAATAACGGATATCCCCTTTCATATACTCCAGAGAGAAAATATGGGACATACTGGAAATCAGCGCCACT
>JBHHUS010000060.1:0-8592 GCA_046861615.1 Fidelibacterota bacterium | reverse complement strand
GCCTTTTGAACATTTTCCTGTTTCCCCCCCCAGGCTTTTAAGGCCGGGGCCTGCAGGGCACGGCCGTAGGAGAAAGTCAGATTCCAGGGTTTATTGTCTTTCAAAAGCTGATTCATCCGGTTCAGGTGTTTTGTTGCCGTCACATCATCCTGTCCACCGGAGAGGAAAGCAATCCCCGGGACAGCCACTGGGACACAGCGCTTTAAACACTGAATTGTCAAGTTAGCCACAGCATCCATATCCGCTTGTTCCGGGCAATCGTACCCGGAAAGAACCATGTTTGGTTTTAAAACCAGCTGCTCATATTCCACACCCTGGGAATACAATTCAAAAAATACCGTATGTAAAACTTCTTCGGTGATTTCAAAACTTTCTTCAATTGTATGAGTGCCGTCCATCAATACTTCCGGCTCCACAATTGGCACAATATCATTTTTCTGACACAGGGCCGCATAGCGGGCCAGGGCATGGGCATTGGTATTAATGCAATAACCGGTGGGAATCTCCGCATTAATGGTAATAACCGCCCGCCATTTGGCAAACCGGGCGCCCAACTGACGGTACTCCGCCAGCCGTTCGTCCAAACCATCTAAACCGGAAGTAATTTTTTCAGCTTCACTTCCGGCAAGAGGATGGGCGCCTTTATCCACTTTAATACCCGGAATCACACCCAGGCTTTCCAGATACTTCGGATAGGGAACCCCATCCTTCAAAGTGGATTGCCGAAAAGTTTCATCAAACATAATCACGCCGCTGATGTATTGATTCAGGCCCTCACTGGTAAACAATAAGTCCCGGTAGGCATTGCGGTTCGCTTCCGTACTTTCCACCTGAATGCTTCTAAATCGCTTTTCAATCGTACCGGTACTCTCATCCGCTGCTAATATTCCCTTTCCGGGTATTACCATTGCCTGAGCGACAGCTTCCAGGTCTTTCAAATTCAAACTCATCATTACGCTACTTTCCCGATTTCATTTAGTTAATTAATTTCAGTTTATAACGATTGTCCGATACCATTCAACAGTTCCTGATACCATTTCTGCTGATGATCAAACGGTTTTCCGCCCCTGATACGTTTAAAGTTAATCAGCCTTAACTCATCCCGGTGGTCTTCATCGAGACCCACGACACCGCTGTTCCCTTTCAGCGCTGCTTTCACCGCCAGATTCGCCGAGCGTTTAATCAATTCCAGGTCCTGTTGATTCGGGGCTGCACTGCGGGCAAAATAACCGCTTTTTTGGACCAGTACTTTGTCTGCCTTCAATTTGTCGGCAAATTGCCCGGCAAACCATAAGCCGGGATTCAGCATATCCAGGGCCACATGACCAAAAGCATCCCGTTTAACTTTTTCCCTGGCGGCCTCCATCTCCCGCACAATCGTAGCTGTTCCGGCTCCTTCGCTTAAGAAAATATTTACACCATCCTTTTCATCCATCCGGGCCATCAAGCGCTCGCATTCAGTCGTAAAATCCAGTTCCACTTCCGGAATGTACACTGCATCCAGATCCCATTTTTCCCGCGTCAGATTAAGTTCGGGAAAAAACATTTTTTCCTCCAGGCGTTCCCGATAAACACGCGCCGTGTAAGCCGTCAACCAGCCACAATGACGACCCATAACTTCATGAATAATTAATTGCCGGGAACTGGTAGTGTTTTCATTGGCAATATTTTTAAAAAATATTGCTCCCTGCTCCGCAGCTGTTAATGACCCTAAAGATTGAGCCACAGGATAAACATCATTATCAACTGTTTTAGGTAAACCGATTACGGTCAAATCATAACTCTTTGTTTTCAGATAATCACACAACTGGGCTGCCATTGTATTGGTGTCATCCCCGCCGATGGTATGTAAAATACGTACTTTATCTTTTATTAACTGGTTAGCCGCCACTGCCAGCGGATTCTGATTTTCGGCAATAAATCCTCTCCTGACGCAATCAGTAACATTGGTTAATTTTACGCGACTATTTCCGATAGGGCTACCTCCAAAAGTGTAAAGCAGCTTTGCTTTCCCGACGCTCATTGCCGGGAATTCAATTGAATTTCCCAACAGTAAACCCCGATAACCATTCTGATAACCAATAAAATGAACTTCAGGAGCATGGGTTAAATACGCTTCCACCAGAGCACCGATGCTGGCAGATAGACAGGGGGCAAGTCCCCCGGCGGTAAGAAAGGCAACTTTCATATTAATCTTGTTCGCTTCGGTTTAAATAAAACAGGGTAAACCTCAGTGGAATTTACATTCAAGAACTACTAAATCATGAACCACTTCTGTCATTCCACGACCCTTTTCTGTTAAATTTACTCTACAAACAGGCAGGTAATCATATGAATACGATTCTCTGGACTCCAAAATCAGACCGACTCACATTCACCCAGATGGATCAATTCCGGGAGTTTGTGAACCAACGGGAGGGAAAAAATTTTACGCATTACCAGGAACTGTACGACTGGTCGATCCACGCCATTGCTGAATTCTGGGCTGCCTGCTGGGAGTTTACTGAAATCCTTTCTCACCGGCCCTACCGCCAGGTGGTTGATGACCCAAAAAAGATGCCCGGTGCCAAATGGTTTGCAGGTTCCCGGTTGAACTATGCCGAGAATCTGCTTCGTTACCGGGATGAACATATCGCGCTTTATTTCCAAGGTGAAGGACAACCGCTGCAATCCATAACCTATAATCAACTTTTTAGGGAAGTCGAAAAAGTTGCCCAGGCATTGCGTACACAGGGAGTAAAAGCGGGAGACCGGGTAGCCGGTTTCATGCCCAACCGACCGGAAACAGTTATTGCCATGCTTGCTACGGCTTCCATCGGTGCAATCTGGAGTTCTTCTTCCCCGGATTTTGGAATTAAAGGCGTTCTGGATCGCTTCTCACAAATCGAACCAAAAATTTTATTTGCTGCTGATGGTTATTTCTACAACGGTAAAGTATTTAATTCCCTGGATAAACTGAAAAGCATCCTTTCCAGATTGCCTTCTGTTAAAAAAGTTGTAGTAGTTCCCTACACCCGGTTAAACCCAGACATATCGCATATTAAAAATGGAGTATTATACCGCGATTTTCTCCCTGTGGGAAAAATTGAGCCGTTGCAATTCGAGCAATTGCCTTTTGATCATCCATTGTACATCATGTATTCCTCCGGCACCACCGGTTTACCCAAATCGATTGTCCATTCCGCCGGCGGGACCCTTATACAACATTTGAAAGAATTGAGGTTACATACTGACCTGAAAAGAGAAGATACTATCTTTTATTTTACTACTTGCGGTTGGATGATGTGGAACTGGCTGGTTACCTCCCTGGCGGCGGGAGCCACCGTTGTTTTATACGATGGATCGCCTTTTTTTCCGAATTCCGGCGCTATGTGGCAGTTAGCCCAGGATTTAGGGATTACTGTCTTAGGAACGAGCGCCAAATTCATTGCTGCCTGCGAAGCGGCCGGTGAAATCCCAACCAGACATTATAATCTTAAATCCCTGCGGGCAATCCTTTCCACCGGATCGCCACTGCTTGAGGAAAGTTTTGATTATGTTTACGACTCTGTTAAATCTGATGTTCAACTGGCCTCCATTTCCGGTGGCACCGATCTGATCTCCTGCTTTGCTCTGGGGAATCCGACTCTTCCGGTCTATCGCGGTGAATTGCAATGCCGGGGCCTCGGTATGGCGGTTAATGCTTTTGATGTTACAGGAAAACCGGTTTTAAATCAGAAAGGAGAACTGGTTTGTACCAAAGCATTCCCTTCCATGCCGATTTATTTCTGGAACGATCCGGAGGGAGAAAAATACCAACAAGCCTATTTTCAGGCATTCCCCGGAGTTTGGCATCATGGAGATTATATTGAAATCAACGATCACGGTGGTGTAAAGATTTATGGCCGTAGTGATGCCACCCTGAATCCGGGAGGTGTCCGGATTGGCACCGCTGAGATCTACCGGGTGGTAGAAGCGCTGCCAGGGATCAGCGACAGCCTGGTAGTGGGACAAAAATGGAAGCAGGACGAACGGGTAATCTTATTTGTAAAATTAAACCCAGAAGTCAAATTGGATGAACAACTGGTGAAAAAAATCAAAACTGCAATTCGTGAACAGTGCTCACCCCGACACGTACCGTCCAAAATCCTCCCGGTTGCGGATATTCCTTACACAATCAATGGGAAAAAAGTGGAAGTGGCCATAAAAAAAATAATACACGGCCAGAGCGTAGCCAACCGGGATGCCCTGGCTAATCCTGAATCCCTGGAATTTTACCGCGACCTCAAAGCCCTGACCGAATGAAGTCCGGAACACGACCCTAATCAGGTCATATTTCTAAAAATATCCACCAGGTCCGCCACCCGGTTGGAATAACCCCATTCATTATCATACCAGTTCAATGTTTTAATCAGATTTTCTTCCACTACGCGGGTAAAGGGAGCGTCAAAAATGGAGGAATGGGGATTCCCGATTATGTCGGAGGAAACTACCGGCATGGTTGAATATTCAACAATTCGTTCCAGGCCTTCATTTTGGGAAGCGGCCAAAACAGCCTCATTAACCTGATCAACGGTTACCGATTTATTCAGTCGGAATACCGAGTCCACCACAGAACCATCGGGAACAGGAACACGCATGGCAATTCCATCCAGTTTACCATTCAGTTCCGGTAATACTTTTCCAACTGCTTTAGCTGCACCGGTGGAAGTGGGAATTATATTTTCGGCAGCGGCTCGACTGCGACGCCAATCAGTATGAGGCACGTCCGCCAAACGCTGATCGTTTGTATAGGCATGGACAGTATTAATCACCCCATATTCAATGCCAAATTCATCATTCAGGATTTTGGCCATGGGGGCCAGACAATTGGTTGTACAACTGGCATTAGAAATAAGGTGGTGTTCCGGTTTTAATTGATCGTCATTAACACCAATTACGACGGTAAAATCAATTTCATCTTTAGCAGGAACGGTGAGGATTACCCGCTTCGCCCCTGCTTCCAGATGGGGTTGTAATCGGGTCCGCGTACGGAATATTCCGGTTGCTTCAATGACAATATCCACGGCCAAGTCCTTCCAGGGTAATTTCCCCGGCTCCCGTTCCGCCAGCATTTTGACTTCATTTTGGGATGTTTTTAAAATATCACCTTCCACTTTTACGGTATCGGCAAAACGGCCCATGACAGTGTCATATTTTAACAGGTAGGCCAAGGCATCATTATTGGCAATGTCGTTGATGGCAACAATTGCGATCCCGGGACGCTGGTTCAAAATCCGAAAAACGGTTCGGCCAATTCGACCAAATCCATTAATTGCAATTCTCATAATTAAGCCTCCCCCAGCGTGCCATAAGCAGCTGCCAGTTCTAACACTCGCGATGCAAATCCCCAGCCATTGTCAAACCAGGAAACGGTCTTTAACAGCTTGTCAGCCGCGATCATCGTGGCCTGAGCGTCAAAAACCATCGTCTCGCCACTGCCGATGACGTCACTGGAAACCACCGGGTCTTCCGTATAACCGATAATAGCCCGATAGGGTCCTTCCGAAGCAGCTTTTAAAACAGCATTAGCTTCCGGGACAGTAGGCATATGCCTCAGTTCGGTCGTAAGATCAATACAGGAACCATTTGCCACCGGTACATTAAAGGCAATTCCTTCCAACTTACCCTTGAACCGCGGAAGCAGTCGCATGACATAATCCGGTGCCCAGGTTTCGTTGGGAATAATATTCTCCACCGCTGACCGGCTGCGGCGCAGATCAGACCGAACGGCATCCGCCAGCGGTTGGTCGGAAGTATAGGCATGGACCGTCGTCATTAAGGCCCGCTGCACACCAAAAGCTTTATCCAGGATATTCAAAGACAAAGCCAATACTTGCGTGGTAGCTGAAGTTGTGGAAATGATTCGATCGGTTTTCCGGATTTCATGATCATTCAGACCTTTGATGACAATTCGGTCAATTTCATCAATCGGTGGTTTGGAAACCAGAATTCGTCCCGCACCGGAATCAATATGCGGTTTTAATTCAGCCCGTCTCCGGTAAACACCGGTAGAATCAATGACAATATCAACATTAAAAGCATCCCAGGGTATTGTTCCAGGCGTACCGCCCACTAATAGCCGGACCTTGTGATTATTATATTTTAGATAATTGCCCTTCAAAGTGATTTCATCCGGCATAGGACCATGAATCGAATCCCGCATCAGTAAATAATACATGGCCTCCACATCACCAAGGTCGCTGATCGCTACAAATTGATAACGCGGATCGTGATACCCGATGCGGAAAATATTCCTGCCAATCCGACCAAAACCAAATAATCCAATTCTTACCGGTTTTCCCATTCCGTTTTACTCCATTCATTCTTTAAATCGTTGATAAAGTTAAACATTTTCGCCGTTTAAAAAGGACAAACGCATTACAAAAATCCGAAAAATTTAACCCTTAGCGCAAAATTGTTTATCCATAACTTCAGTAAATACTATATTCCTCCAATGGTAATTGCAACTTCGACCCCTTACTTTATTCCACTCATAATAATAATTATTTTAACCGGTGGACTGGTTTGGACAATCCGACAGCCGGGCCCCAAAAGTATTGACTTATTTAAATTCGTGCTCCTCTATGCGCTGGTTACTACCTCCTGGTACAACTTACAGCATAATCCTCACCTGATTATGTGGCTTTGCAATTTTACGGCTATTTTGGCGCTGATTCTTGCTTTTACTTTCAACCAGATAGTATTCGATATTTGTTTTTATTTTGCCTGGACGGGAGATGTGTTCACATTGCTGGTTTTCGATAATCCGGTGGCACCCCCGTTGGAATCCTATCCCTTGGCTTGGACTGGTTTTATTATGAAACATATTGGACCACTTCTGCTCACGATCCATTTAATAAAAAATAATCATCAGAAATTGTCACGAAAAGCCTTTAAAACCGTCATCCTGACGATGATAATTTACACCGCTGGCATCGCCGTTTATAACCTGGTATTCAACCAGAATATCCTGGACCTGCGGTGGGCAACGCTACCGCTGGAACAGTCATTTGGCCCCTGGCCGATTTATGTCATCATCAACATGACCATTGCCCTGGGCTGGTTCCTGGCAATATTTGCAGTGACTAAAAGACTGAAAATCATCGCCGGTAATTAGATCATATAATTCCTCAGTTTTTCGCCAGAATCGCCTCAACCTGATCGATCAATGAGTTCATTTTTGCAGTAGTGGCTTCAATTGGTGCCGGAGTGGACATATCGACACCTGCGATTTTCAAAAGTTCAATTGGGTAGTCAGAACCACCGCTGCTGAGGAATTTTAGATATTTTCCCACGGCCGGGGAACCTTCAGTAGCAATTTTCTGTGCCATCATTTGAGAAGCCGCAAATGAAGTGGCGTAGGCATAAACATAATAATTGTAGTAAAAATGCGGAATTCGGGTCCAGGACATATTCTCCTCTGGATCCACCACCATCGCCGTGCCCCAGTATTTCGAGTAAAGTTCTCCAAAAATCTGGTTAAGGGTTTCATAGGTCAGTGGTTCATCCTTTTCAGCTTTCTGGTAAATAGCCAGTTCAAACTCAGCAAAGCGGCCCTGGCGGTAAAAAGTGCTGCCGATACTCTGAATATATTCCTGTAGCAATGATAATCTTTCAGCATCGGATTCAGCATGATTTAACAGGTAATCCCGTAACAGCGCTTCATTGGTAGTGGAGGCCGCTTCAGCATTAAAGGTGGCATAACCACTATAAATATAAGGTTGGCTCGAAGTAGTGAGATAGGAGTGCATAGTATGTCCCAATTCATGAGCCAGAGTAAAAACGGAATTAAGGGTACCGTTGAAATTCATGAGGATGTAGGGATGAACACTGTAAACACCGGCGGAATAGGCCCCACCCCGTTTCCCGGCATTTTCATAAACATCAATCCAGCGTTCCGAAAAGGCTTTATTAATAATTTCCTGGATCTCCGGTCCCAAGGGAAGTAACGCCGCTTTAATGATTTCCTGGGCTTCTTCGTAGGTGTACTTTTTTTCCACCTCCGGAAAAAGGGGAGCATAGGTGTCATAGGGGTGTAATTCATCCACCTCCAGAACCCGCTTTTTCAATCCGGCCCAGCGGTGAAGCGGTTCCAAATTATCATTCAGTGTCTGAATTAAGTTGTAATACACCTCCACCGGGATATTAGGTCCGTCCAAAGCAGCAGTCAGAGAGTTATCGTATTTCCGGGCTTTCATATAAAAAATGTTGGTCTTCAACTGACTAATCAGCAGCGAGGTTAAAGTATTAATATGATCTTGGTAAGGTACGTACAGTGCTTTATAAGCATCGTGACGGAGGCGGCGGTCAGACGAGCTCATATACAAATAATAGCGGCTGCGTGACATTTCCACTTCCTGCCCATTTTCATCCAGAATATTACCCCATTTAAAATCTGTGTTAGTTAACATTCCAAAGGCAGAGCCGGTGCCGCGGGTAGCCTCCCGGGAGAGAGACAGCAGTTCCTCCTCCGGTCGGGAGAGAATGTGAGCTTTCACCCGCCGCAGGTCATTCAAATAAAAATCATAAAGGGCCAACCCTTTGACCTTGCGTTTAAACTGATTCAATTTT
>JBHHUS010000059.1:0-8693 GCA_046861615.1 Fidelibacterota bacterium | reverse complement strand
TATTTGATCACCACCACCTGATCGTCCTTGGGATCAGTTTCACCGTTTGGGTGCTCCTGCCCTGGGTCAGTCAACGCTCCTTGAACTCCCGGAAACAGAAAATGTTGGTCTGGTTTCTGGTCTTTTTCGCCGTAGCTCAGGAGATAGTGGATTATTGGAATCGGATGCAGGTTCGACCGTTATCCTGGGATTTGGATTTACCCTTTCACGTTTGCCACTACGCCCTGATTTTTTCTACCATCGCTTTGATTTCAAAAAATCAATTCCTGTTTGAATTCTCTTATTTAACAGGTATGACCGCCGCGCTCCAGGCTTTGCTGACTCCGGATATGACCGATTTTGATAACTGGGTGAGTTATATAACTTTTTATATCCACCATTCATTGATCATTTTATTCTGCATCTGGTTGATTGTTATTGATGGCATGCGTACCACCAGAGGAGCGGTTTTCAGGACAATGCTGTTGTTAAATCTGATGATCATTCCTGCCGGTGTTGCCAACTGGCTCACCGGTGGTAATTATATGTATCTGTGCAGTATACCGAATGTGACTAATCCGCTGGTTTTCGGCACTTGGCCCTGGTACCTGATCAATTTCGAGATCATTGGCTTTTTATTGATGTGTTTGTTTAATCTTCCCATGACCATCTTGCGTCGTAAAGCAGCTTTCGTGTATGAATAATTTATATCTGTTCAGTCCGTTGCATTTATTCTATATCGGCGGTGCATTGGTAGGATGGATATTGATTCCGTACATAGGAAAGAAGTACTTGAATCGTCGCCAACAATTCATCGGCACCCTGATTTTGATTTTTCTCACCTTTGGTCAGGATCTAAGCGATGATCTAATCCGCTGGTATAAAGGAATCTGGATGCTGGATAAGGATTTACCCTTACATATGTGTGGTTTCAGCATTTTCTGTACAACCTTTGCGCTTTATACCAAAAACCAGACCGCCTTTGAATTGTCATATTTCTGGGGCCTTGCAGGTGCCATTCAGGCGATCATGACTCCGGAATTTACCGGCATTGTTTCGCCGGTGTTAACTTTTACATTCTTTTTCAGCCACAGCATCATTATCCTGAATGTTCTCTGGCTGGTGTTTGTTATTGGGATGCGCTGTCGGCTGGGGTCCCTATTAAATACGATTTTTATTACCAATGCTGTTGTTTTTATAATGAGTTTTGTTAATAAAGCACTCCATAGCAATTACTGGTTTATTTGTGCGAAACCGGATACGGCTTCGCCGTTCATATTGGGATCATGGCCCTGGTACCTGGTGGGAATCGAGATATTCGGGATCCTGGTTTTGGGTTTGGTGTACTTACCCATGTATATCTCACTTAAACGCACCTAAAAAGCGCCCGTCCGGTAATTCCGGGTAATGTAAATTAAGACGTTTCAATGTCCATTTTAATTACCTTCTTTCTGCTGGCCCTGGGGATATCATTCCTCTGTTCCCTGTTGGAAGCAGTTATTCTATCGGTTACCCATTCCCATATCGGTGTTTTGATCAAGGAAAAGCACCGGACAGGCGAATTATTACTGAAATTAAAGAATGACATTAACAGTCCCCTGGCGGCTATTCTAACTTTAAACACGATTGCCAACACTGTTGGTGCAACCGTTGTAGGTGCCCAGACCTTAAAGTTATTCGGTTCCGGAAAAGTGGCTATCGCTTCTGCCGTACTCACCTTTTGCATTCTGGTCTTTTCTGAAATTATCCCTAAAACACTGGGTGCCACTTATTGGCGGAAATTGGCCGCGCCGGCGGCTTACACCGTCCAGGTCCTAATCTGGTTCACTTATCCTTTTGTCTGGCTTTCCGGTACTTTTTCCAAACGCCTCCGGGACCAAAAAGGCCAGCAGAAAAAAGTGAGCCGGGCGGAAATTACCGCCATGGCGGAATTAGGGGAAGATGAAGGGACGATTGAAGAACATGAGAGTACGATTATTGAAAACCTGTTCCAATTGAAACGACTCACGGCTGAAGATATTCTCACTCCCCGGGGCGTCATTTTCGCTTTTAATAAGGATGCTACGGTACAAGAAGTGCTGGAAAAACACGATGAAATCATTTTTTCCCGGATACCGATCTTTGGACGGGATCTGGATGATATTTTAGGAATTATTTATAAAGATACTTTACTGGAGGCCATGGCCGATGATAAATACCATATTACCATGGCGGAACTGGCGGAGCCGGTGGATACGGTCTTTGAAAAACAATCGGTGGAAGCGATCCTGGACAAATTCATCAAAAAACGATCCCACATGTTCGTTGTGAAGGATGAATTCGGTGGTACGTCTGGTCTGATTACGCTGGAAGACTGTATTGAGACTCTGCTGGGCGTGGAAATAATGGACGAATCCGATTCGGTGGCGGACATGCGGGAACTGGCGAAGGATCAGCAACGGCAGAAGCGTAAGTCCGGATTGGCGAAAGAAAAAAAGTCGGAATAAAGCGAAAATGAGGGTTGAATCCCTCGTTCCATTGCCCCTCGCGTTGTCCTAAATTTAAAGATTGTGAAACGCGTTTATCGAATCAGCCTGCTCTTATTTTTTCTAATTGTGCTGGCAACTTCCGCCCGCAGAATCCGCTATTTTCTTACAGAACAGGATTTTCTTACTAACCGACCGGTGCCGGAGTCGGAAGTTTTAAACCATGCCCATGTTCGGGCTGAATACGATCAGTTGGACCGATTAATTATCAAAGCTCAGGTGGATCAGTACGGAAATGTCCTCCGGACTGAAAATTATGGGTATCGGGACTCATCCCATGTTATCCGGCAAAAAGAGGTCTACGATGACCAGGGTAACCTGAAATACAGAACTACTTTCGGGCCAGAACCACAATCAATTGCCTATATAAATTACGTCTTCGGATTAGATTCAGTGAAAAAGTGGGATGACCGTTTCACGACCAGCGAGTTAAATCCCCGCGGTCAACCGGAGAATTATCGCTTTTATGATGTAGATGCTTTTGAATATGGTGGAATGAAATTTGATTATGATTCTACCGGACGTATGACTCGCCAGGAATGGTTTCGCCGCCCGGATGATAAATCCATGCACAAATTCCTTTACGATTATATTCCCGGAACCGATATTACCCATATTTTTGAATACGATTCTAATGGGATACTGGTAATGGATGTAAAATTAAGCGCTGATGGCACTGAAGCCTTATTGTCGTTTATAAACCCACGGGATTCAACTGTTGTTAATAATAGTGTTGTGACCTACGACTTAGATGATGACCTTCAGTGGGGAAAAATAAGCTGGATTGTGTCGGGAGTTGTTGACACCCAGGAAGTGCTGCTGGGTGAATCTGGATTGACCAGAGGTCGGCACCGAATCTCTTTTTCAGATGAGACTTTCCTTCGGGATAGTATGATCTATAATGTATTATTCACCGGGATGGGAACCAAGGGCTACCGCGCCACTTCCCGCAGTATTCACCATCTGGCATTTGATATCAGTCCGCCGGTTATGACCTTAAATATTGCCTCCTACATTAATGAACCTGTTGTCAGGTTCATGACTTCTGAACCGCTGGATTCAGCCTTCCTGGTCTGGCAATCGGATTCTTTGTTATCGGACACAATTTCATTGACAATAAATGAATTAATGAAATTATCCGAACCATTTCGCCCTAAAAGGCAAACACCGCTCCGGGATGGAAACGTTTACATGGTGAAATTATTTGGGTTTGACCAGGCGCAAAATTTATCGCTACCTGCTATTGCTGACAGCATTCACTATGATATTACTCCAGCTGTTATAATTATTGAATCTCCGGCTGCAGGAAACTATATCAACCACCAGGTTGTTTCGTTTAAGCCCTATGAAACCATTCAAAATTGGGTGGTTGAATGGATCTGGCAGAGCGGTACCGTGGATGAACGGGCGCCTTATCGATTTGAGTTTTCTGACACCGTATCAGCAGCGTCAGTTTCAGAAACCAATTTACAGCCTTATTTCCAACCGGTAGACGGTGCTGTTTATGCATTGAAAATTACTACCATTGATCTGGCAGGTAATCACTCGGATCCGGTGACTGTGGATTCCTTACACTATGACGTAACACCTCCGGTGTTGACGATGATTTTTCCCTATGATGATGCTGCCATGAAGAACCCGGCTATATCATATACAGTAGATGAGCCGCTTCAGGCTGGTGAATTCCTCTGGACCCAAATTAGTGGAACTCCGGATTCTCTTTCCCCACAAGTAGCAGCACTAGCTGGAGACGAACTGAAATCCCAGGAAAAAATCCATATCAACCTACAGAATGAACCCAGGTTAGTTGATGGTGCCTACTACACTTTGACGTTCACCGGACGTGATCTGGCAGGTAATGATAGTGAACCGGTAGTTGTAAATAGAATTCTGTTTGACGCCAGTCCCCCCATGTTTTCACGGGTGAAACCGGATTCCGGTGCAGCCTTGAACACAGTGAAATTATCTTATGAAATATCTGAAAATCTAGCTAAGGGCTCAGTTTTATGGGTAAATACCGGTGGAATGGAGGATCCCGACGCACCTCACCTGGCCTGGTTGGAGGGAAAAGAGCTGATTGGCGAATTTCATAGACAATTAACCCTATTAAACGAACCAAACCTCCATGATGGTTCTGTTTATACGCTTTTTCTGACTGGTTCTGATCGTGCCGGAAATATTGCCGACACCGTTAAGATTACCGATGTACTCTATGATTTTACCGCCCCTGAAATTGTTATTGAATACCCGAAGCAACGATCCATCTCCAATACACAGACAATGACCTACACGCTTTCGGAAGAGCTGCAGAGCGGTTCATTCCGTTGGATTTGGCTGGGGGGTGACCCCGATAGTCTGGCGCCCTATACAGTAACCTTGAATGAAAAGGAACTATTAAAAGGACGTCATGAAAATGTATTGTTGGATAGTATGCCGGATTTCCGGGAGAATGCCCTTTATACGCTGATAGTGAAAGGTTCGGACCGGGCAGGGAACCGATCTAAACCTAAAATGGTTCCCGGTTTACAATATGATTTTACTCCGCCGGTCATCACCTGGTACGAACCGAAGAATAATGCAGCCGTCAACCATAAAAAGCTTCACTATGAATTGAGCGAATTGTTAGCCACCGGCAAGATCACCTGGGTTTGGACCGGAGGCAGTATTGATCCGGATTCAGTGCATATGGTCCAGCTGGCAGGTGAGGAGCTTTACGGGCAGGAACATCCTCTAAATAGCTTGATCAAAAGCCCACCGCTAAAAGATGGCGCTATTTACGATATTGAATTTTCAGGTGAGGATCCGGCGGGAAATCAATCCAATCGGATTAATATTAAAAATGTCTTCTATGATATGACTGTTCCGCGGATTAAACCTTTAAATCCGGTTGAATATGCGTACATCTCCAGCCCGGCGGTTTCATATGAATTATCAGAGAAACTGGACCGAGGAGAAATTATTTACGCCCGATCCTCAGGGAGTATTGATCCAGCCTCTCCCCATAAATTTGAAATGGATTCTACTCTTCGATCCATGGGTATCCATGACTCCGTTTTTAAAATTCAAGGGCCAGAGCTGGTGGAGGGAGGTGTTTACACTATTTCATTCAGCGGACGCGATCGGGCAGGTAATATCGCATCTACAGTTCAGATTCGGGGGGTGATTTATGACGCCACACCGCCAATACTTACACTTTCTTTCCCCCAATCCGAACAGGCGGTGAATCACACCCTGGTTTCATACGGAAATAGTGAAAACCTGAAAAGTGCCCGAATGACCTGGACTCGCATTAAGGGAGTAAATGACCTGAATTCACCCCATGTGGTAGAGTTGGCTGATAAAGAACTGGAAAAAGGCGTCTTCACCGACCATGTATTAGCTGGAAATCCATATCTGGTTAACGGCTCCGTCTATCAAATTGAATTCGTGGGAATAGATTTCGCCGGGAATCCCAGCGATACATTGAAGATTGGTCCAGTTACCTATGATGTGACGCCTCCGACTTTGTCCTTTGTCGCTCCGACTTCCAATATTTTCACTACAAAAACAGATCTCACTTATTCGCTAAGTGAGGATCTGGCCCAGGGTCGGTTGATCTGGGAGGGTACCGGAACAGGGGGTGAGCAGCTATTTGAATCCTTTGATCTTTTAGAAGATGCTGCCGTAGCCGGAGAACATCACTCTGATGTTTACTATGTCCCTGATCTTCAGGATGGTGCTGTATATACGGTTACTTTAGAGGGCCAGGATGCCGCCGGAAACAAAGCGGAATCTGTACAACTTACTAACTATCGCGTGGACCGGACTCCACCGCAATTTTCCGCCTTTTTTGTACCAGATCATGCTTTCATTAAGGATTTGGATTTTGGCTGGGAACTGTCGGAAAATATCTCCTCCGGCATCATCATCTTTAAATCATTAAAGAATAATCAAACCATCCCAGTATCATTACAAAAGGATGAGTTAAACGGTGGTGTCCGCAGTCCGGGAAAGTTGTTGGAAAAAATTCCTCTCGAAGATGGTGCGCTGTATGAGATTCAGCTGGTAGGAATTGATTTTGCCGGAAATATTTCTGATACCTTAACAGTAGATAGTGTGACTTACGATATTTCACCGCCGGAATTGGTCCTTTTGAAACCGCAGAAAGGTGAACATATCCGGGAAACAATTGTCAGGTACAAGACCAATGAATCGCTGGTAAAGGCGGCAATGGTCTGGTTAGTAACCAGTCAGGGGGAAAAAGAATTTTCCTTAAACCAGACCGATCTTTCAATCGGTTTACATTCATTAGATAATTACGATATTATTTTACCTGAGAATGAACCGATTGAGCTATTTATCCGGGGTTCTGACAGGGCCGGAAATCAATCTGTAACTGACACAATAACCGGACTCACTTTTGACCAGACACCTCCTGTTTTAGCTCTTTTAACGCCTGCCGGTAACGACGCGGTGAATCACACCCGTGTCAGTTATTCTACCAGTGAAACATTATCTCGGGCATCACTGAAATGGGAAAGTGCCGATAATAGCGACCCGGGGGCACCCTATATAATAAATCTGGTTGAAAATGATCTTCTGATTGGCGATCACCTGGAAATTGAATTGTCAGCGCCTCCGGCGTTGAAGGATGGAAAACGATACAACATTACTTTTACCGGCCAAGATTTATCCGGGAATGAGGCCAAATCCATAACCGTGAATAATATCCTTTACGATGTAACGCCACCTCAATTCAGTGATATAACACCGGTGGACAGTCAATATATCCGGGAAGTCAATATTTCCTATACCCTCAGTGAAAATCTTAAATCAGGGCAGATCATTTTCGAAAATATTGGCGGCTCGCCCGATCCAGAAAAGAAACGCATCGTGAATTTAGTTGGCAAACGAAAATTAAAAGGCCCTGGTGGTGGTCTAATTCCAGCCTCGCTGATTCCGCTGGTGAATGGAAGCATTTATCGACTCTATTTTGAAGGAATCGATTCAGCCGGGAATACAACGCCGGAAACAATCGTTGATCAACTCACCTTTGATAATGAAACACCGGTAATTGTGTTAATATCTCCCGCCAGTTTTTCCTTCATTAACTCTGAAGCAATATCCTATTCTATCAGTGAAGATTTAGCCGGGGCAGAGGTGACCCTGGAACAGGTTGGAGGAAACGAAGACCCTAAATCACCTCATAAGGTGAAATTAACACCGGAAGCCCGCAGACAGGGTACTTACTCTGAACAAATCATTACTGATAAGGGATCGCTGGTTGATGGTGCTGTCTATAATTTGACTATCAGCGGTCGTGACCGGGCTGGTAATGAAGCTGATCCGGCCTTGGTTACCATGATCACATACGATATTACACCGCCCGTGATAACGATTGTTAATCCTCAGAATAATAGTGCTATAAACTATCAGACATTAAGTTATACCTTAAGTGAAGATCTGTTAGACGGAACGGTAAATTTTATGCCCCTGGTTTCAACTAGTCAAATTCTGCAACAGTATGATGTAAATCTTACTGGCGATGAACTCCTGGCGGGAGAGAAGGATAGTGTTGCTTTAGCTAACAGCCGTCCACTAATTAATGGTGTGACCTATTCAATGGAATTCTCTGGCCAGGATCGGGCTGGTAATCCCGCAGAACCGGCAACAATTGAAAACGTGTTTTTTGACAATCAAGCGCCGGAAGCCTCCCTGAGTAAACCAATTGATGGGGAACAAATCAAGAATACTGAAATCACCTATTTATTATCGGAGAATCTGGAACAGGGAATTGCAGTTTTCAGACAGACCGGTGGCACGATTGATCCTCTGTCACCTCATAAAGTACCGCTGAAACCTGAACAACGGAGTAAGGGCCTTCACAGTGATGTTGATATAAAACTCGACGATAAATTGGCGGATGGCGGACGCTATTCTATTACTATTGAAGGATTTGACCGGGCTGGTAACCGGGTTAAGGTAATCCCGGTAAAGGATATTTTATTCGATGTACGACCACCACAACTGGCTTTATTGTACCCACCTGAAAGTATAGCTGTAAACCGGATTTCAGTTTCCTACCGCACTTCCGAGGAAATGCTGAAGGGAACAATTACCCTCTCCAGAACCGGTGGCGCGGATGATCCTAACAGTCCGCATACCTACAATCTAACTGGCGATCAATTAATACAAGGTGAACATAACGAC
>JBHHUS010000023.1:0-30048 GCA_046861615.1 Fidelibacterota bacterium | reverse complement strand
CCTTTTCTTCCGGTTCCTGAACTTCAAGGGAGCTGTCAGCGGTTACGGAAGTCAGATCCTCATTTCCTTTGAGCACCTGGTCGATTCTCAGGAGCATATTATTGGTTACTTCCGGGTCCTTAACTATATAAAATTCCAACAACGCCGTACTCTCCAGCAACGCCCGGGCTCGTTCCGGATCCTGAACTCCTGCCAGTTCCACGATGATGCGTTGATTCCCCTGCTTCTGAATTGTTGGCTCGGAAACACCAAATTGGTCAACCCGATTCTGCAGGATTTCAAGAACCCGGTCAATGGCATCGTTAGCTTCCTTTTTTAAACTGGACAGAATCTGTTTAGTGTCGGAACCCAGCTCATAATAATACCGGGATAGTTTTAAACGCTGATCGGCTACAGCCTGAGCAAACAGTGAAAAGAAATCCGCTTCGGGTGTGGCTTTCAGCTGGTCCTCCACTGTTTGGATAACCCCTTCGAATTTAGCATCCTTGTTGATTGCAAGGTTGTTCATGAGGGTCGGTAGATTCACCTCCAACACGATGAACATACCTCCCTTCAGATCGAGACCCTGTTTAATTGTACGGGCCTCCAGTTGATTTAATTTGCCTTCTGTCCGTAGAGTTTCTTTTTCCGTTTCGGAGAGTGTCTGGAATCGGACGGTGGGCCAGAGTGCGTAAACCGCCCAGAAAATGACTAGGGCGATGATTAAAAAACGTGGAGTTAGTTTATTTTTCATTGAAATTCAAAATTAATGCGGTTAAAAAAGCCGGTGAATATACCCTGCTGTCTGAAAGGCAGGCAATTGAAACCTTATTAGTCGGTCGTCAAAACGTTATTCAGCTGACGCAGAATTGTCGGTGACGTTCGCCTTTACCCCTGAGGCGTGAATTCCAGGTTAGAATAAACGGAAATGCGGTCTTTTTCAATTACTAGATTTTCATCCCTGGAGATCAGTTGAATCGTTTTTTTGGTGCCATCGGGTAAATCCACATCTATGGTCTTTTGAATCGGTTGAGGACCGGGAAACTCGAAGGAGGGTCGGTAGTAGTCAGCCACATTAATGGTACCTATGGGGATCTTTTTCCCTAGGAGTTTAAAATACAGTTTTACGCGTGCTTCTTTGACGGTGATTTTGATTTTATTTTCTTCCGGAAGATACTGGATGTCCACATTTCCCCGGGCCTGTTTATTGGCTTCAAAAGCACCGGCCTTAATATGTACCTTGGCCAGGAAGGTTGCCTGTCCCGGTTCAATATCCACCCGGGGGTCCATGACGGTCCATTGGTAATGGGTCTTTTTTTTCTGGCCATTACCGGAAACCGGTCCAATGGACTGTAAAAACGCGTTAATCATATTTTCATGGATAAAAACACCTACGTGGGATGCGGTAGTCTGACCTGTGAGCGGGTACCAGAGGAAAACAGTTGTAAGCGCAGTTAGTAGCAATTGTTTTAGAAAATGATTCAAGTTTGAATTCTCCTGTTTAATCGTTATTTCGGTAAGTTAATTAATAATACCTAGTTGTTTTCCGACTTTAGTGAAAGCTATAATGGCGCGGTCCAGGTGTTCCCGGGTCATGGCGGCGGAAATCTGAACGCGGATCCGTGCTTCTCCTTTGGGTACCACCGGGAAAAAGAAGCCGATCACATAAATTCTTTCATTCAACAGCGCGGTTGCCATTTTCTGGGCCAGAACGGCGTCGTAAAGCATAATGGGGACAATTGGGTGATCTCCTGGTTTGATGTCGAAACCATTGTCGTTCATCCGCTGGCGGAAATAAGTAGTATTCCGTTCCAACTTATCACGCAATTCAGTGGTTGCGGAAAGCAGGTCGAATACTTTAATCCCTGCTGCAACGATGGCCGGAGCCAGGGTATTGGAAAACAGATAGGGACGTGAGCGTTGGCGGAGCAGGTCAATAATCTCCTGACGGCCGGTGGTAAAACCGCCTGAGGCGCCGCCCAGCGCTTTCCCCAGGGTGGAGGTGATGATATCAATTTTATTCAGGACACCATGGTATTCTCCCGAGCCCCGTCCCGTGGGGCCCACAAAGCCAGTGGCGTGGGAATCATCCACCATGACTAATGCATTGTATTTTTTTGCCAGGGCAGTTATCTCATTCAGTTTTGCAATGAAACCATCCATGGAAAAAACACCGTCGGTGGCAATCAACCGGATGCGCGTATCCTGGGCGTTTTGGAGTTGTTGTTCCAGATCAGCCATATCGTTGTTGACATAGCGGTAGCGCTTGGCCTTGCAAAGGCGGACACCGTCAATAATTGAGGCGTGGTTTAAGGCGTCTGAAATGATGGCGTCCTTCGGGCCCAGGAGTGTTTCAAATAAACCACCGTTGGCATCGAAACAGGAGGTGTAGAGAATTGCATCGTTAGTACCGAAGAACTCCGCTATTTTGCGCTCCAGACGTTTGTGCAGATCCTGGGTTCCACAGATGAATCGGACGGAGGCCATGCCGAAACCGTATTGTTCCAAAGCCTTCCGTGCGGCTGCCTTAATCTCCGGATCGTTTGCCAGTCCCAGGTAATTATTGGCACAGAAATTCAGTACTTCTCCGCCCTCCAGGGTTGAAATGTCCACGCCCTGGGGAGTGGTAATAGTACGCTCTCGTTTGAAAAGACCTTCCGCTTCGATTTCTTTCAAAGCATTTTGGTAAATTGAAGCTGCTTTATTCATGGTTCAGCTCATAAGTTTTTATTTAGCAGAATTGTTAAATGTATAAACAAGCAATAAAATGAAATTTAGTCCCATTCCAGAATTACTTTCCCACACTGCCCGGATTCCATGACCTCGAAAGCCTGCTGGAAATCGTCAATCGCAAAACGGTGGGTAATTACCGGGCTTACATCCAGTCCGCTCCGGATCATTTGACTCATTTTATACCAGGTTTCAAACATTTCCCGGCCGTAGATCCCTTTAATATGCAGTCCTTTAAAGATCACCTGATTCCAGTCGATTCTTGTGCCCTTAGGCAATAATCCCAGCAGGGCAATGTGTCCACCATGATACATGGTGCCGATCATGTCATTAAATGCTTGGGGATTTCCGGACATTTCCAACCCGCGATCAAAACCGTTGGACATATTCAACTCCGTGAATACATCTGCAATTTTTTCACGGGATACATTTACTGTACAGGCGGCGCCGATTTTCTTAGCAAGATCCAAGCGGTAATCATTTACATCGGTAATGACTACATGGCGGGCGCCGACAAAATTGCAGATTGGAACAGCCATGATACCGATGGGACCAGCCCCTGTAATTAAAACATCCTCCGCTACCATTTCAAAGCTGAGGGCACAGTGAGTGGCATTTCCCAGCGGGTCGAAAAAGGCAGCGATTTCGTCGGTGATATCCGGGTGAATGGGCCAGACATTCCGTTCCGGCAGGATTAAATACTCGGCAAATGCTCCATCACGGTTTACACCAATACCTTTGGCTTTATGGCAAAGGTGGCGTTTTCCCGCCCGGCAATTCCGGCAATATCCACAAGTAATGTGTCCTTCTCCGGAAACCCGGTCACCCGGTTTGAAATGAGTAACCCCGGGCCCAACCGCTACCACTTCCCCCATGAATTCGTGGCCAATAATAAGCGGCGTTTGAATCGTGTTCTGAGCCCACTCATCCCAAGAAAAAATGTGTAAATCCGTCCCGCAAATGGCAGTCTTCCTGATTTTGATTTGAATGTCATTAGTCCCCATTTCAGGGGTTGACATTTCTTTCATCCATAAGCCGGGTTCAGGATTTACTTTGACGAGGGCCTTCATTAAATTAGTTAGTTGACCTTTTTTAACACGGGTAGAACGAACTTGAAGTGAAATTTACGGAGCGGGACCTTAGGGTAACAATTTAATATTCTTGATTTTTTGACCAATCAATTAAATGTCTAATTAACTGTTTAGTCTGTTAATGATTATCCAAGGTCTATGCTGTAATTTTTTGTATTGTTCAGAAATATCAGCGGAAAATTGTCTTTCTTTTTAATCTCTGCATTTTTGCTCAATTTCAACGCTATCATTTGGAGTGAATATGAAACTTTATTCGTGGAATGTGAACGGTATTCGGGCAGCGGAAAAAAAGGGATTGCTCACCTGGCTGATGGATACACAACCGGATATCCTCTGTCTGCAGGAGACCAAAGCACAGGAAAATCAGCTTTCTTCGGCTTTATTAAAGGAGCATGGT
The DNA here is from genome assembly GCA_046861615.1 of Fidelibacterota bacterium. GTDB lineage: Bacteria > Fidelibacterota > Marinisomatia > Marinisomatales > TCS55 > CAZNUM01. Next base: position 25,851 of record JBHHUS010000023.1, on the reverse strand, counting down.
TATTTTACTTACTGGAACTCTGCCCAGCGCCCCGGTTATAGCGGCGTGGCAACCTTCTGCCGGGAAAAGCCCCATTATATCCAAAATGGCCTGGGGATTGAACGATTTGATAATGAGGGTCGGGTCCTGATCACTGAACATGATAATTTTCTGTTGTACAATATTTATTTTCCCAACGGTCAGAAGGATGAACACCGCCTACAGTATAAACTGGATTTTTACGATGCCCTGTTACCCATAATTAATGAACAGGTTGAGTCGGGGAATAATGTCATCGTTGCCGGCGACTGGAATACCGCTCACCATGAAATTGATTTAGCCCGGCCTAAAGATAATATTAATAATTCTGGTTTCATGCCAATTGAGCGGGAAAAACTTGACCGGTATGTGGACACTGGCTGGGTGGATACGTTTCGCTATTTCCATTCTGAGCCGGATCGTTATTCTTGGTGGACCTACCGGTTTGGTGCCCGTTCCCGGAATGTGGGGTGGCGGATTGACTATTTTTTTGTGAATGAAGCCTTTCTGGATCATTTGGAAGGGGCGGATATTCATGATGATGTCATGGGATCGGATCATTGTCCGATTTCCCTGGCACTGAAACAGGAGGTACTTTGATGGAAAAAGCAGATATTGTCCAACATTGGATTAAACGATATACAGGTACTGAAGCGGATGAATTTGGTGAGTGGATACTATTAACAAATTTCCAGAATTATGTGGAGAAGTTCGCCAAACGGTTTGATGTTTCTGTTAAGGGAATCGGCGGACCCATGACTTCCGCTACCAACCATGAAAATCTCAGCATTATTAACTTCGGTATCGGCAGTTCCAACGCGGCTACAATTATGGATTTACTTTCAGGCGTTCAACCTAAAGGGGTTTTGTTCCTGGGGAAATGTGGAGGGTTGAAAAAGTCCGCTGAATTAGGTCATTATATATTACCGATTGCCGCCATTCGAGGGGAAGGCACCAGTGATGATTATTTCCCCAAGGAAGTCCCGGCCATGCCTTCGTTCAAGCTGCATAAATATGTTTCCCACCTGTTGGTAAATCATGGGCTGGAATACCGGACCGGTGTGATTTATACTACTAACCGACGTGTCTGGGAATATGATGAATCCTTTAAACAGTATTTACGGCGGATTCGGGCAATCGGGATTGACATGGAAACTGCTACGCTATTTATTGTCGGTTTTGCCAACGGAATTGATCGTGGCGCCCTGCTGATGGTCTCCGATACACCCATGACTCCCGAAGGGGTAAAAACAGAGGAGTCTGACAAAGAAGTCACTAGGAAATATTTAGATTTACATCTGAGTATCGGGATTGAAGCAATGACTGGTATTGGTGAAGAAGGGGAGCCGATAAAACATTTTACCTATTGAAGCCGGAATTGAAATCGGTGACTGGATTAGATCATTAAATCCACTGCAATTTCATCAGCAAAGATTAACCCTTTCGGTGTCAACCAAATGCGTTCCCCCTCCTTTTTACAGAAATTTTTCCATTTTAACCGCTTTGACTGGTAAGCTTGTTTAACTGTTGATTTATAGGGTCCCGGTATTTTATCGAGATTTATCCCATCTATAGTCCGGAGACCGAATCCTACCAATTCGTTGGTAAAATCAAGGACTGAATTTTCAGCAATTGATTCTCTGGGAAGTTTTCCGTTTTCAACCAGCTTTAAATAGCGGTCCAGACTCCGGAAGTTGCTGTATCGTTGTTTCCCGTCAAAGCCATGAGCAGCCGGTCCAAATCCTAAATAGGGTTCAATCCGCCAGTAGTGGAGGTTCTGCCGGCACTCTTTCCCCAGCTTGGCCCAATTTGATATTTCATATTGCCTGAAATCTGCCTGATCCAGTCGCTTCTGGGTCCAATAATACCATTCAGCACTGCGGTTACTATCGGGCATTTTCACTTCCTTGTTTTTTACTTGCCGGTATAACAGCGTTCCTTCCTCTACGGTCAGGGAATAACAGGATAAATGCTCCAGATCCAATTGAATTATGGTTTCCAGATCTCTTTTCCAAAGGTTGAAAGTTTGTCCGGGAATGTTGAAGATCAAGTCGCAGTTAATATTTTCAAAACCGGCCTTTCGGGCGGCTGAGATGGATTCCAGTACCTGCTCCGGGGTGTGGATGCGAGTCAGGAATTTCAACAAATCCGGTTTTAGAGCTTGAGCTCCTAAAGACAGGCGGTTGATACCCAGGGAGCGGAAATCCCGCAATTTTTTCTCACTTACTTCTCCGGGATTGGCTTCCAGGGTAATCTCTTCCAGGTGGGATAAATTGTAAACGGTTTCCAGTGCAGTTAAAATTGTTTCTAAATGGTCAGCTTCCAGCAGACTGGGTGTACCACCGCCGAAAAAGAGGCTGTCCAATTTCCAATCGGTTACGTCCAGATCGTAAAGTTGAATCTCCCGAACCAGGGCTTTGATAAACTGTGGAATGAGGGCCTCCTGATTAGCCACGGAATAAAAGTCACAATAGTCACACTTGGATTTACAGAAAGGAATGTGGACATAAATACCGGCCCGATACATATGGAAACTTACATCGGATTTTTACTATCGGTAAATTCACAACTTGAAACAAACAAAGGAAAATAAAATGCGCAGAATATATTGGTTCATTTTGCTCAATCTGCTTCTTCTTTCATTATCGGCTCAGAATGGTATCCTGGAAGTTGGTTTTGATGTTGACGATTCGGTCCTTTATTCCGAATCCATGTTTCAAATTGCTCCGCGCGATCAGGATGGTCGTCTGGATTATGCCTGGATTAACAGCCATAACCGGGAGTATTCTGAATGGATTACTCCAACCGTGACACTGGTTAATTTCTTTATCGCTCAGGGTCATAACGTCTATTTTATCACTGCCCGGCAGCCAGTCAGCGGTGAAGAACTGGCAGCCTTGCTTTCTGAAAAATTCGGGATTCCGGTTATTGTCAATAAGAACCTGTTTTTTTCACCGAAAGAAACTATTAACGGGAAGCGCTATACAACTAAACAGCGTCCAATGAAGACTTTGGGCCTGGATCTTTATTACGGCGACTCGGATAATGATATGATCGCGGCGCTGAAAGCAGATGTTCATCCGGTGCGTCTCGTACGGGATCAAACCTCCATTAAGGCTTATGGGAGTAATTATTTTGGTAATGTGAACCAGGGTGATCAACCGGGGGCTCCGTTTTCACTAGAGGATTTGACCCTATTTTATCAGCACGGAGTTGGTATTTTTGGTGAGGCGATTTACCCGCTGGTATGGGATGGGCCGCAGCAGTGAACTGTCTGGTTAAATTATTCTGTCAGTTGATTCAGACCATTTGAAATGTCGGGTCCAACCTTAACCACCGCAGCGCTTCTTGCTGTCTGTTTTTCAACGACACTGGAAGGTAATTAGACCCGGATTTTGATCTTTTTTTCGGTAGAATAATCAGACTGGAAACTCCTGTCCAAATTCAGAAATTTGGAGGAAATTTGAAGGGATGTCCGTTGAGATTCAAATTGTAAAGACTGCAACTGAGCTGAAACAAGCACATCAGATTAGAATACAGGTATTTGTGGAAGAGCAAAAGGTTGATCCCAGTATTGAATTGGATGAATATGACGCTGTCGCTACCCATGTACTGGCACTGGTCAATGGGAATCCCGTGGGTACTGCCCGCTGGAGGCAAACAGATCAGGGAATAAAGCTGGAACGTTTTGCAGTGCTACAGGAATACCGGGGACTCGGTGTTGGAAAAGCATTAGTAGAGTTTATTCTGAACCGGGTTCGGAATGAAGGTTCAATCTATCTCAATGCTCAGGAGGCGGTCATTCAGTTTTATGAGCAATTTGGATTCCAGGTTCGCGGAAAGCACTTTTTTGAAGCGGGAATTCCTCATAAAAAAATGGTTTTTATTCCCGGTGAAAGGGAATGAGCCTTAGATTCCATTTTAAATTTGAATGATATTTATTTAGAAAACACGTAAACTAGGCTAAACCGGAATTACATTATGCCGCCTTCTATTTACAAAAGATTAGGACAGCTCCTGTCAAAGTACTGGCCATTTCTACTGGCCTCCACTCTTTCGGCCTTTGTTTATGTTATTTTAAATAGCGCCTCGATTTGGTTGACCGCTTCCCTGATTAATAACATTCTGACCGATTTTCATAAGATTGTTCAGCAGCAGACTCAGTGGATGTCTGATCCCAATTTATCCCTGAACGGAAAGCTGAAATACTGGACAAACCTGTTGATTCTTCGGGATACGCCCCTGGAGTCATTAAAAGTTCTATCGATTACACTATTACTGGTTTTCTTTGCTAAAAACCTGTTTTTGTATTTTAAGAATATCCTGTTGAGGTATGTTCAACTCAAACTGGTGACGGAGATTCGTGATCGGTTATATCAACACATCAGCACCCTCTCGCTGGGTTATTTTAGTCAAAAGAAAACCGGGGAGATCAGCTCTATTATCATTAATGATGTCCAACAAATGCAAGGCACTTTATCAGTTAGTTTTCAGAAACTATTTGTAGAGCCGATTAATATTCTCATGTTCGTCATTCTGTTGTTTGTTATCAGCTGGAAACTAGCCCTGATTGCCGTAATCATCATTCCGGTGGCCGGTGTTGTGATTATTAATATCGGTCGCAGTATTCGTCGAAAGTCCCACCGTACACAACGAAAAATTGCCCAAATCATGGATATCCTGACGGAGACCCTTTCCTCTATCCGGATTGTGAAAGCCTTTGTCATGGAACAGGAGGAAATTCAAAAATTTACCCGTGAGAGCCGTAATTATTTCAAATTGCTATATCGACGGGCCCGGTTGGATTTGCTGGCTGGTCCTATTACTGAAAGTTTTGGGGTAATCATCGGTGTAATTTTATTATGGTTCGGGGGAATGGAGGTATTGTCACAAAAGGGAATTTCAGCAGAGGATTTCATCCGGTTTATTTTAATTCTGTTCTCCACCCTTGGTCCCATCAAAACACTCAGCAATGTCAATGTCCGTATTCAAATGGGGCTTGCATCTGCAGAGCGGGTTTTTCAATTATTGGATACCCCACCTGAAATTGTAGATTCACCAGGTGCCGCAGAATTAAAACAATTCAATGATTCAATTGAGTTTAAAAAAGTGTATTTTGAGTATTTCGATGGAGATGAACGTGTTCTGCAGGATATCAATTTCACTATTAAAAAGGGTGAGGCAGTGGCATTGGTAGGTCCCTCCGGTGCCGGTAAATCGACCATCGCCGATTTGATTCCCCGCTTTTTCGATGTTTCCTCCGGGTCAATTCTGATTGATGGTATTGACATTCGACAGGTACGATTAAAATCACTCCGCGGTCAAATGGGGATTGTCACTCAGGATGTCATTCTGTTCAACGATACGGTAAAAAATAACATTGCCTATGGTGTTAAATCTGTGGATGATGATAAAATTCGTAGTGCTGCCGGGGCAGCTAATGCCTTGGAATTTATCGAACAGATGCCTAATGGGTTTGACACTATAATCGGAGAACGGGGTGTCAAATTGTCCGGCGGCCAGAGACAACGACTGGCCATCTCCCGGGCTATTCTGAAGAATCCACCCATTTTGATTTTAGACGAAGCCACATCTGCCTTGGATACTGAGTCGGAAAAAATGGTTCAAAAGGCTATTGAAATATTGATGCGGGACAGAACTTCCCTAATTATTGCTCACCGCCTGTCCACTGTTCAGAATGCCTCCCGGATTATTGTTCTGGACCGGGGCAGAATCGCTGAAATAGGAACTCACCTTGGACTGTATGAAAAAGAAGGACTTTATCGAAGATTGTATGATATTCAATTTTCCGCGAAACCCGGCAACTGACCGAATCGTTCTGAGATGAAAGATAAACTGACCATCTTTTTTAGTAATTCTATTTCTGTACCAAAATGGGGAGGGGGTGAGAAATGGATGATTACTGCCGCCACCGGGTTGAAAAACAGAGGCCATCGGGTTATTTTATCCGGGAAAGCAAAATCGGTGCTTTTACACCGCGCCCGGGAGATGGGTTTGGAAGTTATTCCCCTAAATATTTATGCAGATTACAGTCCTTTTAAAATCTGGTATACCAAACGAATTTTAAAACGGGAGCAGGTAGATGTAATTGTTTTGAATTTGAATAAGGATATCCGGGTGGCCGGGCTGGCGGCACACTGGGCTAAAGTACCTGTAATTCTGGCCCGCAACGGAATTCAACTTATCTCAGATAAATGGAAACATCAAAAAACCATGGGTTTGGTAGATGGTATCATAACCAACTCCGAAACGATTCGCGAGGCTTATAATTCTTATTCGTGGATGCCTAAGGAAAAGACCAAAGTTATTTACAATGGTATTTCCATTCCCAATGGGCTTCCCAAGGTGGATATTCGAACGCTCTGGAATATTCCCGACTATCACACAATTTTTCTGGCTGCCGGGCGTCTGACAACCCAGAAGGGGTTTGATTTACTGGTGGAAGCGGTAGCGCAGATGAAAACGAGGAAATATCCCTTTACGGTACTAATCGCCGGTCGTGGGAAACAGCGGGAACAGCTGGTCCGGTTGGTTCAGAAGAGACGATTAAATGGTCAGGTGAAATTCATCGGTTTTCAAAGCAATTTATTGCCGATTATGAAAGCGGCTGATTTCATAATTGTGACTTCCCGGCAGGAGGGAATGCCTAACATTGTAATGGAGGGTATGGCTCTCGGAAAACCAGTTTTAGCAGCCCGGGTAAATGGTGTTCCGGAATTAGTGGAACATGGGAAAACAGGTTACATTTTTGACCCTTTTAACACCCAGGCGATCTGTGAGACTATTTCCTTTGCCTTAAGCAATCAAGGTGCTCCGGAGGTTCAATCCTGGGGAGCGGCAGCGAGGGAGCATATCAGGACCCGGTTCTCGCTGGATAATATGCTGGATGAGTTGGAAACCTATTTTTATGAAAAATATGCCCGATCCAAGCGTTAATCAAGCCCGTTCTCTCCGGGATAATCCCCGGCATTATCCCCGGAAATTGCTGGTGAAACTCTATCGTCCCTGGTCTCCGGGGCTGGAACTAAAAGATCTACCGCTCGAACCGGGTAGCTTATTAGTCCAGGCTCAAGAAAAACTGGGAGATGCCATCCTGTTAATGCCTTGTTTAAACGCTTTTCATCAGCGGTTTCCAAATGCCCGGATTGAAGTATTGTGTTCCCGGCATAATCAGTACTTGTTTAATGCTCTGCCGTTTGTGGGGGAAACTTTGACCTACCGGGCGGATCAAAAGAAGTTGAAAAAAAAGTTAAAGTCTCGGACGTATGATATTTTTTACAATCCTAAAGATCATCCTTCAATTACGGCATTCCGCTTAGCAAAATTAGTACGAGCGGAGGTAAAAGTTTGTTTGCTTCAACCACGTTATCATCAGTACTATAACCACGCTCTTATCAATCGGGAAAAGACCCATATCATTGAAAAGAATGCTGAATTACTCCGTCAATATAGGGTTAAATTCCCGGTGTCTAATTATTTCCCTCCAGTCCCGAAACCGATCTCTTCTACGCCGGAGTATTCCCAGCCACTGATCGCCGTAAATCTATCAGCCGGGAGTCGTTATAGAGCTTGGTCAGCGGACAACTGGAGGAAACTTATTAGCACCATTTTGGAAAATCAACCTGACCTGAACATTGCCCTGTTTGCGATTGACAAAAAGAAGGAAATAGCCAAGCAATTGAAAGCACAGTTTTCAGAACGGATTCATTATCCCCTGGAGTCACCTGATTTACTGGCCGCGGCTGACATTCTCAGCCATTGCCGGGTATTGGTATCACCGGATACTTCGCTGATACACGTTGCTGCTGCTATGGGCACAGCAGTAGTCGGACTTTATTCCGGTGACACACGGAATCAGTGGCGCTATGCTCCCTATGGAGTCAGGGCGATGGTTTTATCTGCCAGAGGATTATCGCTGGATACAATTAGTGCAGACAAAGTTTTGGATGCTTATCATCAATTAACCCAAGAAATTGATCAAAACCATTATAGTTCAAATGATGGGCTTAATTAGGAGTATTGAATTATGAAATATGAAAAACCGGAAGGCAAACTGGGAGTATTAATTCCCGGGATGGGTGCCGTTGCCAGTACTTTTATCGCCGGGGTTGAAGCGATTAAACGAAACCTGGCCAAACCAATTGGCAGTATGACTCAAATGGGGACAATCCGGCTGGGGAAACGTACCGAAAACAGAGTTCCTCTGATCAAGAATTTTGTGCCTTTAGCCGCTTTAGAAGATCTGGTATTCACTGGCTGGGACATTAATCAGGAAAATCTCTATGATATTTGCCTGCGTTCCGGTGTTCTCGAAAAATCCCAGATTGAGGAGTTAAGAGATTTTCTTCAGGGACTGGAGGTATTACCGGCAGTGTTTGATGAGCAGTATGTCCGCCGGTTATCAGGCAGTTATGTGAAATCGGGTAAAACTAAAATGGATCTGGCAGAGAAGGTTGGGGATGATATTGATTCCTTTACCGCTGAAAATAATACCAGAGCCAATGTAATGATCTGGTGTGGAAGTACAGAAATTTTCATCACTACTCAGGAAGTTCATTCCACACTGGAAAAATTTGAGGCTGGACTCCGTAATAATGACTCCGGTATTTCCCCCAGTATGATCTATGCCTATGCGGCCTTGAAAAGGGGCATTCCTTACGTTAATGGTTCGCCTAATCTTACAGTGGATATTCCCGCTTTGAATATGCTGGCCCTGGAAACGGCTACTCCGATCGGCGGGAAAGATTATAAAACCGGCCAGACGTTGATAAAAACAATCCTGGCTCCGGGATTAAAGGCCCGCCAGATTGGAATTAACGGCTGGTTTTCAACCAATATCCTGGGAAACCGCGACGGGGAAGTTCTGGATGATCCCGCAGCCTTTAAGACCAAGGAGGAAAGTAAGCTGGGCGTTCTGGATTACATTCTCCAACCGGAATTGAATCCTGACCTTTACAAGGATTTTTATCACAAGGTCAGAATTAATTATTATCCTCCCCGGGGAGATAATAAGGAAGGCTGGGATAACATCGACATTTTCGGCTGGTTAAGTTACGCCATGCAAATAAAAGTGGATTTTTTATGCCGGGATAGTATTCTGGCAGCGCCGATTGCCCTGGATCTGGTTCTGTTTATGGATCTGGCTAAACGGGCGGAGCTGAAGGGGATTCAGGAATGGCTTTCATTTTATTTCAAGAGTCCCATGACCCTCCCGGAATTATATCCGGAAAATGACCTGTTCGTTCAATTGGCCAAGCTGAAAAATACCCTCCGTCATATCATGGGAGAAGAGCTGATTACCCATCTGGGGCTCGATTATTACGACGAATAGAGTTCAATGATACTGGTCATTATTGCTGCCGGAGAAGGTTCAAGAGTCCGTTCCCTGTCATCCGGAAAACCTAAAACATTGTTTCCGGTGAATGGTAAGCCCCTGATCAGCCACCTTCTTTACAATTGTTCCGTGGTTGGAATTACCCAAGTGGTAGTAGTAACGGGTTACCAGCATCGGGTCCTGGAAAACTATTTATTGTCAGGATTTGGCTCCCTTTCGATCGAAATCATTCACAATCCCCAGTGGAAAATGGCCAATGGAGTCAGTGTTCTTACAGCTAAGGCTGCCATTCCCCAAGGTGAACCATTCATTCTATCCATGAGTGATCATTATTACGAATCAGATCTACTGAAAAAGGTGCTGGATTCAGATCTGGCGGGTGATGGTGCCCGGGTAGCTCTGGATTTTAACCTTGATCAAATCTTTGATATTGATGACGCCATGAAGGTGACTGTTGACCGATTGAGCCGATTAAAGGTTACTGCCATGTCCAAAGAATTGGATCCCTACGATGCTGTGGATTGTGGTGTTTTTAAATGCGAGTATGATTTTTTTAATGCCCTGGAGATAGCTCAAAAATCCGGCAACTGCAGCCTGGCCGATGCCTGTAATATTTTAATTAAAGAGGGAAGCATGGGGGGAATCAATATCGGGGATTCTTTCTGGTTGGACCTGGATACACCGGAGGCCTGGAATCATTTAGCCACCAGGAGATGAAACGCTTCAGTATTCTAAAACAAGATAGCATTTAACCATTGGGATATTGTGGACCGGAACCAAATGGATAGTGCTGTATATTATTATGCTAATAAGGAATATCAGTATTCCCACGCTAGGTTAATGTATGAAAAGTTAGGGGGCACATTTCTTGTCAGAGATGCCCGTCACTATTTCCGCTTCAAATGGTATTTCCGTCATTGGCCGGGGATCCGAGTAACGTTTAAGGATTTGAATGTGGATTCTCTCAAGGGAGTTATTCTTTCGATGAGCAACGCTCCCATCCGTCATGATCCCAGCTTGTGTACAACTTTATTCTTAGGACATGGAAGTGGTGATAAACGCTATGGGGGAAATGCCCGCAATTTACTTTCCTACGACTTTCTATTGATTTCCGGTGGAAAACAAATGGCTAAATTGATCGATGAAGAGCTGGATATCCCCGAAGATAAACTGATAAAAGTCGGAAATCCGCGCTTTGATGAATATATTAATAACACCATCGACCGGGCAGAAAGTGCTCGATATTTGGGGATTAGGGATTTGGACCGTAAAACAATTTTATATGCTCCAACCTGGCGATGGGGAAAAGGCTCGCTGTTAACTCATTATCAACTGTTTTGTAAAAATCTGACCAAAGAGTTCAATCTAATCATTCGACCCCATTTCCATGAACGACGACTCATTCTAAAAATGAAAGCCTGGACAGTGATGAATAGAATTGACCACGTCTATTTTTCGAATCCGGCTCAGATTCACCGACACGACACAATGCACGATTTTGTTATCTCCGATTTATTGATTAGTGATACTTCTTCTATTGCCTATGAATATCTTATTACCCGGAACCCGATTCTAATCATCGAAACCGGTTTTAGTGATTTGCACTCCATGCCTCCGGAATTGGATATCAATACAGTTGCAGCGCATTTTCGTTTGGGCAACAGTTTTAAAATTGAGTCACTTGTACATCAGATGTTATCACAGAATAAAAGTTCGCAATATGTTGAATTATTGTATAATTGCTTTTATTATAACGATGGGAAAAGTGCACAACGAGTAACGGATTTCATTCAATCTTTACCTGTTTTTAAACTGGTTTAAAAAACAGCTGTTAATTGATTTTTAATCGGTGTAATTACCACAGTCGCACATATCTTCCAATTAAGACGTAATGGGAATAAATTAACAAACCTAATTAGTTTATCATTTCATCCATGAGTCTCAGAACATCAATTTATTACTATGCTAACCAGGTTTATGAATATTCCTTTGCCCGGCTTATTTACGGGCATCTGGGAGGTATTTTTGTGGTTCGGAAACCTAACCGTAAATTGCGATTACAATGGTTTCTGCGGAAAAGCCAGCGGGTGCGAGCCAGTAGCCCCATGTTTCAGCACCCACCTGAAATATTGGTCAAAGACGTGAATCATGAACCGTTTGATTTACCGGGGATCCTCATTTCCAACAGCAATACGGTAATTTTGAGAAATGAGGCCATTTGTAAAACTGTTTTTATGGGTCACGGAACAGGGGATAAAAAGTATGGAGGTAAGGCTAGCGATTTAAATACCTTTGATTACCATTTCGTTTCTGGGCTAAAACATTTACAGAAAATGGAAGATTTAAACGTCCAAATTCCTGAAGAACGCTTGATTAAGATCGGGAACTGTCGCTTTGATGAGATTATTAATCATGAGGTCGATGTTGATGGTTATCGAAACTATTTAGGAATTCAGGATAATAATCGAAAGACAATATTATATGCGCCTACCTGGAAATGGGGTGACGGGACTTTATTACGGTACGGAAAACAATTTGCCCAGGAGTTGACCGGGGAATTCAACCTGATCATCCGGCCCCATTATTTTGACCGTAAATATATTTCCGGGTTCAAAGCCTGGGCCCGTTTCAGGGGGATCAAACACCTTTATTTCTCTAACCCGGCCAATATTCTGACCAATGATACCATGTACGATTTTGCCGTTTCCGATCTTTTATTGAGCGATACTTCTTCTATTCTGTATGAATATTTAATTGTTAACAGGCCAATTGTCGTGATTAAGAATAAATTTGATGATCTTCACGCCATGCCACCGGAATTGGATGTGAATACGATTGCCAGCCACTATGATGGTAACATCGGAGTCAACATTATTACGGTTATCTACAATGCTCTGGAGAATCATGATCCAAAGGCTTATGAAACCATGTTAAATAATTGTTTTTATTTTAATGACGGTAAATCGGTACGACGGATTAGTAATTTTCTTGAAAGTTTGAAATAAGATGATTGTGAGAATATAATCAGGGTGATGACGGTGCCAAAAAAAAACCTGCGAACTGTTTCCGTACTGTTTGAATGTCATCATCTCTATTATCTACCTAATTTCATCCCCATTATCGACGAAATGTGTAAACGTGGGCATTATCATATCACCGCCTCGATTCCTCACTCGGTTAATTCGGAGGAACAGAAGATTTTTCAAAGGACCTGTGCAAATATAGGGATCCCCACCATTAGTAGAATCGATGAAACCTCCCGTTTGGCAACCCTGAACCAGGCTGAATTTGACGTAGTAGTGGTTGGGAATATTGGCAAATTACATTCCATTATCCATGATACTTCACTGGCGGTCATGGTCTATCATGGGATTGGCATGAAGCAGACCTACTACCGAGATATTGATGACCGGATTGATCTGCGGGCGGTAGAATCCCAGGTAAGATTAGAGGAATTGCAAAATCGAGGCTATACTAATCTGGTGTTGGTAGGCTTTACCAAATGTGATCCGTTAGTAAATATTTCATCTGATCAGTGGGAAAAATTAGACCAAATGGGTTTAGACCCACGCAGGAAAACCGTACTGTTCGCGCCAACATTTTACCCTTCATCTCAAGAGAAACTGCTTCCCTATCTGGAAAATTTAAGTTATGAGTTTAATCTGATTATTAAACTGCACAGCTTCAGCTGGCACCAGCAACGCTACCTATCTCAAAGCGAAAAAATGAAACAGGTTACCAATGAACACAAAAACACATTCTTAGTACCTGCAGACGAATACGATATTATCCCTTATTATAAACTGGCTGATCTGCTGGTTTCAGATATATCTTCAACTATTTATGAATTCCTCGCTCTGGACCGGCCCATCATCATGGCTGAATGTTTTACCCTTCGTTTAAAACACCGCCTTTTTAATCGACGGTTTCAGCGCAGACTTGATTTTGAGCGCATGGAATCTGTGGATTTTGCCTACCGTTTAGTAAATCCGGCGGATGTATTGTCCCTAACCTACCATGCCTTAGAACACCCTGAAGAAATGCGTTCCCAGCGGCAGAAAGCGCTGGAAGAGTATTTGTACAAAGGGGATGGAAAAGCCTCCTGGCGGTTGGTAAATGCCATTGAACAACGGTTAGGTCAGAAATGAATCTACGGATTGGTATCATCGCTCCCAATTGGGTAGGTGATGCAGTGATGGCTCTTCCTTTTATGAATACTTGCCGGACAATTTATCCTGACGCTAAAATCATTGTGCTTTGTAAAACCTGGGTGAGGGCAATTTTCGAATCACACCCGGCTCTTGATTCTGTTTTAGCCATGGATAAACGGTTTCAATCGGGATTCCGTTTAACCACTCAATACGGAAAAGATTTACGTAGTATGGAATTGGATCGTGTCTATTTATTGTCCAATTCTTTCCGTAGTGCTTATATTGCCTGGTTGTCTGGTACTGACTTTAGAGTTGGTTTCCCCAGTCAGGGACGTTCCCCGTTTCTAAACAAAATTGTTCCCCGGCCGAAAACAGTCCTACATCGTTCGGAACGATACCTTGAATTGTTACGGGTTACCGAAAAAGAAAAGTTCCGAGGGGCCGGAGCTGTCCAAAGTCCGGGGATCCATCTGACTGATAAGGAATCTGCCTGGGCCAAGGCAGAATTGGAGAAAATTGGGTTTAAACAACCGTTGGCCGTATTCCCCTTCAGTGTTGCTCCGGCGCGCAATATTCCGTTCAGGAAAATAGTGGAGATTCTGAATGAATCCCAAAATCCCATTCTGATTTTTGGTAATACCGGTAATCAGGAATCCGGGAAAAAATTAGAGCAAGCACTACCCGGAGAGAGAATAAGATCTGTTTGTGGTAAATACACCTTGCGGCAAGCGATTGCCCTGATCAGCGTTTGCCAGTCGGCTATCGCCACTGATAGTGGTTTAGGACATATTGCCGCTAATCTGGGAATCCCAACCGTATCACTGTTCGGTGCCGGTAACATTCAGCTCACTGGCCCCGTTGGCCCCCAAACGACTTTTGTGAACAAGGTGGTGCACTGCAGTCCCTGCCGGAAGAATATCTGTGAAAATACCAGCGAGCCGCTGATTTGTTTACATTCCATCACTGCCAGGGAGGTCTGGGAATCGCTTAGTAGTATCTTGCAATCCACTGAATCCGGATAGAACCGAGATGAAAAAACCAATTATCAATTCCCGCACATACTGCTAATAATTATTGCTTTTTAAAGTAACTGCGACTTTAATTCCTGTAACCAAACAAGGAGTGTTGATACGTTCGTAAAGCATAAAATAATTAATCTGGTCTTTATTATCGGGACCATTCTGTTCGTGTTAACAGGCTGCGAGGATAAAAAAAAGAAGTTGGCTGATCCGCTGGTGAATACCTGGGAATTAAAGGATTTTTCAGGTGGGAATTATCTTCTGGTTAACGTATCACAGGTGGCCTATTTCCCCTGGCTGGAAGCTACCGGCGATTTAACCCTTTCTGAATATGACAGCGGCAGTCTTTTGGAAGCAGTGGTAATGAAACATTTCTCCATCTATAAAACCGAAGATGAAGTGAATATTCATGTCAATTATGAAAGTCCGGAATTAGGATACGAATATGAGATTCAGGATTATCGACCCAGTTTGAACCGATTTGATAAATCGATGATGTATAAGCGAGTCCGCGATGAATATTACCCCTATATCGGTGGCCATTTCAGCTATACTTATTCGATGGTTGATCGTTCGTTGACTATTAATCAGGATACGCTTTATCGCCAGGTTTATATTGACCAGAATGAGTTTATAGATTCAACGCGGGTGGCAGTATTGTCCGGTACTTTAAATCGACAGGGAACCGAAATTCAGGCTGAAGAGCCATACCTGTTTGATGAAGGATTCAGGGATAATGGATCATTAACTTTAACCCTGAATGAAGACGGCACTGGTACAATGACTAACCATGATCCATTTGGAGGGAATTACACTCGGGATATTGAGTGGTCAGCCAGTGATACAATCCTGACAATTACTGAATGTTATGACTGGGATTGTTTTGACAATGAATATAATTACACCCTGACAGATGGTGAATTAGAACTTGCCCAGCATTTTAGTTTTTGTGGTGGATTTCCTGATTGCTTACGGGAGAGGGAACGTGAATTTGGGTTGGAGCCCAATACGCTTGAAGACATCTGGATGGAGACGAATTTAATCTTTTTGATTGGAACAGGAACTGGGATTAGACCATTCATGACGGATCCTGGGAGTAACAACGATTCTATGCAGCGACCCTGGCTGTCCCCAACGCTACCCCGGTTCTGGCGGTAACAAACTCTAAATCTCAGACTTCACTTAAATCGATCATTAGCCCACCGGAAAATGTTTTTTGGGATTACTTCAATGAGTGGTAACAGGATTTTCATTTGCCAGGGGAAAATTAATGTTTTTCGTCCCCTTGCCACCGCCCGTTTAATTTTTTGAGCAGCTTCATCAGCAGATAATAAAAATATCCGGGCATGTTGCTTTTCAGTCATGGGCGTATCGACATAACCGGGACAGATGGTGGAAATCTGAATACCGTACTTTTTCAAGGTGATGCGCCAACTATCGGCCAGCCTCTTTAAGGCTGTTTTAGAAGCGGAATAACCTCCGTGGTAGGGCATGGGAAAGAATGCTAATACGGAGCTGATGATTACAAGTTTACCACTGATCTGGTTTTTCATAATGGGGATAAAAGGTACCAGCGTATTGGTTACTCCCAAAAGGTTGACTTTTATGATCGTATTGATTGTAGTGGCATCACCATGAATAATATTGTCATGGCCTCCGATCCCGGCGTTGGCAATCACTATATCAATACCACCACTTAATTTGACGAATGCTTTTGCTGCTTCCGCCGTAGCGAGCTGATCCTGAACATCCAGGGGATATATTTGCACCTTGGCTCCCAAATTTTGACACTGTTTTGCTACAGATAGGAGTAAATCGGCTCTGCGAGCAGCCAGACCAAGAATGGTCCCTTTTCCGGCATAGGCCAGCGCTAAGGCCTTTCCAATGCCTGTAGTTGCACCGGTAATAAAAATTCTGGATTGGGTTGGATTTATATTCATTTAATTAAAAGGTGACCAGGAAGCGGAAATTCTCCGGCGATTTAACTGGTTTTAATTAGATCTTGATAAAGATTTTTTTTCGGTACATCCAGGCCAGGATCAACCACCACATCAACACATGGGATAGGGCAAATAACAGTGATCCGTTTAAATCTCCTGCCAGTGGTTGGAAAATCGTCTTATATAGATAGGCATAACCGGACATCATATGGTCTTCCAGATTGAATTTTATCCGTAGGATTGTTTTGACCCATACCCCGGATCCGGCAAAAATAAACAGGGAGTTAGTACCGAAGATCACCAGTGGAAAAACCCACTTTTTCCAACCGCGGATATCAATCAACCAGTAAAAAAATGCCAACATCATAGTTGCAATTCCACCGGTAAACAGAACATAGGAACTGGTCCACAATTGTTTATTAATTGGAAAAACCAGACCCCAGATCCACCCGATGATGGTTCCCACAGCCCCCAGAACTACCAGTTGTCGAGCTTTTTCCAATCGATTATCAGCGTTGAAAATCAGATTACCAACCAGAAAACCAGACAAAACCGTCGCTATTGAAGGAATCGTGCTCAGAATTCCCTCCGGGTCAAAAGCAATGCCGGTACCGTGCCAGAGGTGGTTGGCACCTAACAATTTTAGATCCAGCCAGCGGCCGGGATTTGTTTCCAAGTCATAGGGATCAAGGCCTGTCAGCCAGCCGTAACTAAACAGAATCACCCAATAGCCAACCAGCAGGTAAATGATTACTGTTATTAATTGGCGTGGTTTAAACCATAATACTGAAATAGCTGCCAGTCCATAAGCCAGGGCAATACGCTGAAGTACCCCCATGATCCGCAAATAGGACCAGTCCCAATTCTGGCGAATAAAGGGATAGAGATTCAGAAGTAAACCAATTAAAAAGATCGTGAGCGTACGAGCCAGTATTTTTTTAACCGCTGCAATAGTGGATTGGGCGGCATATTTTGGTAGGGAAAAACGCATAGCGACGCCGACGATGAACAGGAAAAACGGAAATACGAGATCGGTCAAGGTGCATCCATGCCAGGGGGCATGTCTTAAAGGAGCGTAAACATGGGCCCAACTGCCGGGTGTATTCACCAGAATCATGAAAGCAATCGTTAGTCCTCGGAAGGCATCTAATGATACCAGTCTGTTTTTTAATTCTGACATCAACTAATCCTCTTTTCCGGTTTAAGCGTGAATTTCCAAACCCAGAAAAATCCGGCTGCTGCTACTAGAGCTAGAAGGATGCCGTTTCCCTGGTTTCCGAACACGAATTGACCAATGGAAAAGGTAGCCCCATAAATCATCAGGATTCCCGCCAGCCAATTTTGAAAAAAACCTTTGGAAACCGGTTTTTTGGTTGGAGTGAAATCCCCGATGATTGGATCCCACCAACCTCCCGGTTGTACCCGCTCATAAAATAATCTGAGCACCTGCCTTGGCTCCGGTTTAGTCAGTTTGGTCACAATCAGCCAGGTAAGGACGGAAATGGGAACTATAATTAATAGTTTGTGATGAATTTGCAGTGGTATACCGAATAAGACGGGAGCTTTTCCAAACAATGTGTAGATTTCTCCATCCCGGATTGTCTGGTAAGCGGCGATCACCTCCAGCATTACAGTTAAGGTCAGGGATGTGAGTAGGGCAGAGATCTCCGTCCAGGCGTTGATTCGCCACCAGAACCAGCGTAGAATCAGCACTAATCCGATTCCGGCTCCCATGGCGAATATGAATTCCCAGGCTCTGGATATACTTTGCATTTTAATAGCCACCAGGGCGGCGAAAACCATGAGAAACACCGTAATTATCCTACTGACCAGTACGTAGTGTTTTTGTGCTTGAGCGGGATCGGTAAATGAACTGTCTTTCCGGATAAAACGTTTGTAAACATCGTTGATCAGGTATGAAGTACCCCAATTTAGGTGCGTGTCAATGGTGGACATGAATGCAGCCAAAAAGCTGACCACCAGGAGTCCTCGTAAGCCGGAACCCAGGAATTTCTGCATCACCAGGGGATAGCCAACCTTGTCTCCCAATTCCCAACCGGACACGTCGGGAAAAGCGACAATCGAGACCAGAGCCACGATAATCCAGGGCCAGACGCGAAAAGCGTAGTTACTCAAATTAAACCATAGGGTTGCCAGTAAGGCATGACGTTCATCTTTTGCCGCTGACATGCGCTGAATGATGTAACCACCACCGTCGGTGTTGTGGTGCGACCACCACATAACGGTCAGGAATATCAGGAATTTGGAAAAGGGGGATTCCCAGAAAGACCGGGTGACCAGACTGGCATCGGGTAAAGGAGGAATAAATTTCAATGTTCCTTCGGAAATTGTACCGGCAGCACTCATGGCGTTGATTTTGGTCAATACAGAATCCATCCCCCCCACGGCATTAACAGCTACAATCGCCAGGATAATAGATCCCAGCATGGCGATGGCAAACTGGACAAAGTCGGTAATTACCACACCCCAGAATCCCGAAAGCAAAGCGTACAATAATGCGATCATTACGCAGGCCCAGACGGCGGTCCAGCGGTCAATGTTCAACATCACCGCTGCCACGGAGGCCATAGCGTTGATCACCCAACCCATGACGATAAAATTATAGAGTAATGCAAAATATCCGGCTTTAAAAGCCCTTAAAAAGGCTGCAGGTTTACCGTTGTAACGCAATTCCAGTAATTCATTGTCGGTAAGTACTTTGGCCCGGCGCCAGAGGCGTGAAAAGAGAAATGTCGCCAGTAAACCCGACAGCAAAATGTTCCACCAGAACCAGTTTTTCCAAATACCGTCCTGACGGACGAATTCTGTAATGGCTAGGGGCGTATCGGCGGCAAATGTAGTGGCCACCATGGAAGTCCCTACAATCCACCAGGGCAGGGACCGACCGGAAAGAAAATATTCCTCCGTACTGGAACCGGCCCTCTTCGTGAAGAATATTCCAATACTCAGGGAAAACAAAATATAAATCAGTATAATTATCCAATCAATGACTTGTAGTTCCATCGGTTCCGGGTCCGCTATTTATAGATGTTTCTCAGTTCTGTCCCAAGATAATAATGGCGCAAAATATCACTGGTGGAATATTCTTTCAAAGCCATTCCCAGAGCTCCGATTTGGCATAAACCAACCCCATGACCCCAACCTGATCCTTTTAACTGAAAGGTATTCCCTGATTTTTCTACCAGGAAGGCAGAGCTGAATAAAAATTTAGGATGGAGAATGCGCCTGATTTCATATTCGCTATTAATTACAGTAGCCTCCGGTTTCCCTCCGGGATTGCTATATTCTATTTTTAACTTTTTTATTCGACCGGAGCCTCCCCGTTTCAGGGGAACAAGATCGATTATTTTTTCAGTCTTCAAACCTGTTTTTTTATTAACTAATTCTGATAATTCCTGACTGGAAAACCTGATTTCCCATCTGAAATAGGTTTCCTGACGATCCACCTTTCCCAGGTAGGAACTCAGACTATTTTCGGGGACGTATCTGGGGCTACAGAAAGCGTTTGGGGGTGTTAAAATCCATTTACGAAAGTTGGTTTCGTTTGCCAGGGAGAGGAATGATTGTTGTTCATCTTTCGGCATATCCGGTACATTCTGCAAATACGGTTGAGGGGGTCCGGCCCAGACATTTTCAAATCTTTCGGTCATACCGCCACAGGACTTTGAATACCGGGCATCTACAATCTGATCGTTATGGATTAATACTTGTCCTCTGGTGTTTCGGTTGGCCTCCATCGCCTGTGGAGTTAAGAAATTAAGCCCCTGGTACCGCTGGCAGCAGTCATCATTACACACATCCATCCCCCAATGGGCGTGTTTTTGTTCCCTATTGGCCAATACCCAGGAACGGGCAACAACGGTCTGAACTTCCAATAAGGTTGACGGACAGGAAGCGCTCATTTCAGAGGTAGCGACACATTGGAGGTAGGTTTCTAAAGGCAATTCATTAATAACTATCAGCCGGCCTTGGTCAACTTTTACATGAATTTGACCATAGTAAGCGACTTCAATTATTTTTTGCCAGTGAAATCCTCGTCCTACCGGGATGGAGGCTATGCAAATTGAGGAATCGGGTTGTTGTCGATTTTTATAGCTTATGCTGAATGTTTTAAAAGGAGAGCTGCTCAATTCCTGGACTATGATTGAACCATCGCTGAGTTGGAGATGGAGCTCAGGTGGGAGGGATTCATTTGTAGCAGGAGCCGAAGTAAAATTATCGGGAGGATCGAGCCGAACTATTAATTTCTGACGGGAATCTTCCGGTAAAATCAACCCCACCCGGATGGTGGGTTCAACAATAGGTATTTTCCCAGGTATCAGCATGACTATTTATTTTCCAAATGAAACCAGGCCTGAATTCCCGCACCCAGAGCCGGAGCTGAATGCAGATCAGAAAAACAAATCAGATCGTTTTCAAGATGAACCAGATAATAATGTTTTACTTTAATTGATAAACGGGATGAATTTGTGATCAGGGATTCCAGTTCTGCCAGGAATGGTTTGTAAAGTAGATTGCTTCCCTTAGAATGTTGAAATAAGGTAGCCAGGCGTTGCCCGATAACGATTCGTTGAAAGACAGACCTGCGATAGGGATGATTCACCTCCATTTGTCGACGGACGAAGGATCGCAGGTTGAAAAGATTCTGCCATCCACAAGAAAGCGTTACCATCCTTTCATATAGAATAAAAGCGATTTTACTGGCGATTAAAACCATAGTTTTTTCGGCTGCACGATTCCCCTCTCTGGCAAGGGAAAGAATCATGTCGGGATAGACTGGATCGTCCCCGCTAATTTTTAAAAAGAAAGACTGAATCCCCTCCATGGAGGCGTATTTTTCCATGGGGACATTATCCCGATCCGACAGTTCCCAGAGCTTGGCCATCCAATTTCCTGCCGAAGAAAAAGGGATTAATTTTCCTTCCAGTTTTAAAGCTTCGGCTACGCCGGTGCCGCCCCCTAGATAATAGGCGTTATCTACACTCCTGAAATTTCCTCCCCGGGCAAATTCTTCCCCCATTCCGCAGTAGTCACTGTCATTCCCAATGGCGGGAAGGTGTTCTTCTAATGATAATCCTGCCAGCTTTAAAGCTGAAATCAACCGTTCAGAAAAATAGGGCATTCGCGGACCGTTGGCCATGACGGCAATTCCTCCTCCGTCGTTTGTTTTAATCCCCGGTAATCCGATGCCCAGCCTTAGCGGTTCTCCGGTTGTTAACCGGCTGATGACGGCTATAAAGGATTGGATAATAGCTGCTTCCCGTCTACTTTCACCGGGTGTTGGTTGAAGCTGGTTTGAATTAAGTTCATGGAACTGGTGGTTTAGACTGACAGGTCTAAAATTCGGAT
Source organism: Fidelibacterota bacterium (assembly GCA_046861615.1). Lineage (GTDB taxonomy): Bacteria > Fidelibacterota > Marinisomatia > Marinisomatales > TCS55 > CAZNUM01. Next base: position 3,998 of record JBHHUS010000023.1, on the reverse strand, counting down.
CATACAATTCTGAATGTGAATAGGATTGGGTAAATTTTTCGGCTCCGGGTATAAATGTTCCCGTTGCCAACTTCTGTACTACAACTCCCCTTACTTTGGATGCGCCACCGTCCAGTCCGATCACTAATGGCTGGTTTTTCACGAGACTAGCATCCCTTTAAGTTTCATGATTCGTTGATAAGATGTAGAAATACGCTTTTGGGAAATGTGACCGGTCTGGATTAGGTGTAAGATGATTTTCTGAGCCTTTTTAGCAATATCAGGAACATAGGTTAGGTTATTTCCAAAACAGAACAAATCCACTCCGGCGTGGATCATACACTCCAGAATTTCCTCCAATGAATAGTGGTCGGCAAGAGCCTTCATTTGGGGATCGTCACTGATAATAACACCTTTAAATTCCATCGTTTCCCTTAACAATCCGGTGAGAATTTTCCGGGAGAGGGTGGCGGGATATTCAGGATCCAGTTTCCGGTTGAAGATGTGGGAAGTCATGATACAGAATAGTCTGTTATTTTTTATCAGATGTTCATAAGGTTTTAGCTCCTCTTCGGACCAGGTGGCGGAGACATCCACTAATCCTTCGTGCGTATCGCCTTTGGTACTGCCCTGACCGGGGAAATGTTTTCCAGCAGTGAGGATGTTAAACTTTCGGTGTCCCTGGATAAAGATTTCAGCGTGTCGGCTTACCAGTTCCGGATCCCCGGAAAAGCAACGCTGTCGTTTAACGATAAAACTTTCAGGATTGGCACCCAGGTCTAAAACCGGAGCCAGATTCAAATTGATACCCAGATTTTGTAATTCTATGGCAATATTCTGGGAAAATTGAAGTGTCTTCAGAGGATCCGATTCGACTCCGATCTCCGCCCAGGCAGGTGTCGGTGGAAAACCATATTCCTGTTTTAACCGGTTGACCAGACCTCCCTCCTGGTCCACAGCAATCAGCAGTGGTACCGGGGCTGCCCGCCGGAGGCAGGTAGTTAAAGTTTTTACCTGTTGGGGGGAACGGATATTATGGGGAGCTGGTGGACGGACAGTAATTTTTTCATTATAAAGAATAACACCGCCGATGATCCCCTTTTTAATTAACTCAAGCGTCGGTTCAATCTGCTCGGGAGTACTGCCCTGAAAACCGACCATCAACATTTGGCCGATCATGGTTTCAATGGGAGGGTGGCTGGTGGTAGTATCGTTATTCATTACCTGTTGAAAGAAAAATTACAGCTTATTGAATAGAAGTTCTGTTAATTTTTAGGCCATATATTGTAGTCAGACCACATGATTGGGAAAACCAGATTAACATTCATCCTCTTGATTTTTGTCATCGGTTGTGCTGGGCCGGGGCAATTCTGGTTTCAGCAAACGTGGGCGGAACGGACGCTAAAAAAATTAACTTTAAGAGAGAAAATCGCTCAGATGATGGTCTATAATATGAATATGCAGTTTTTAAATCAGGATAGTAAACAGTGGAAGGAAATACAGGAATTATTGGCCACCGATGGGATTGGTCATTTACATATCTGGTTTGGAGATGTGGGTTCTTCCCTGACACTGTTAAATGAAATTCAGTCCCGGTCGAAAATCCCTGTCTTAGTCAATGCGGATATAGAAAATGGGATTGGTCGACGTTTTTCATCCGGGACGCAATTACCGCCCCTGATGGCCGTCGCCGCCACCGGTGACCCCCAAAATGCCTATGAAGCAGCCAGAATTGCCGCATTGGAAGGACGCTCGGTTGGAATCCAACTCAATTTTTCACCGGTTATGGATGTCAATAACAATCCCCAAAATCCGATCATTAACACTCGATCCTTTGGAGAAGACCCAAATACAGTTTCAACTTTTGGAACCCAGTTTATTGCCGGACTTAAGGAAAACGGAATGCTCAGCACTGCTAAACATTTTCCGGGGCATGGAGATACAGAAACCGATTCCCATACGGCCCTGGCTGAAATTCCCAGTGATTCGGCCCGGTTGTGGTCGGTGGAACTACAGCCTTTCCGAACCGCTGTTGATGCCGGTGTGGATCTAATTATGGTGGCCCATTTAACCGCACCGGACTATCAGCCCCACGCCGAAGAACCGGCAACCATGTCCCACTTCTGGATTCAGGACATCCTGAAAAACCGCCTCCATTTTAAGGGGGCCATAGTAACCGACGCCATGACCATGGGGGGCATTACCAAAAACTATTCCGATGATTACGCCTTAATCCATGCCATCAATGCCGGCTGTGATATTATTATCCAGAACCATAATTTCCGTAAAGCGGTGGATATTGTTGAGCGGGCCGTTCATTCTGGACTTATTTCCGAGACACGGATTGATTCCGCTGCCCTGAAAACTCTGGAACTCAAGGAAAAAGTCGGACTCAATCACTTAAATCATGTCAGCATGGACTTCGCCCGGAAAAATCTGGGAACAACCCGACACAGGAAAACGGCTCGACAAGTCGCCTCCCAAGCTATTACTCTGGTGAAAAATCAGGGGAAGGTATTTCCTCTGAATCCCCAGGAGGGAGATACGTTGTATGTTGTGGACCTGTACGATTACGACAATAACCACCGGGAAAGTCAAACCACACTTATCCTCAAGCAGGGCTGGCCCAGTGTGCGTACCTTCCAGATTGATAAGTCTGACAGTTTGGAGATGGTAAATGCACTGATTAATACGATTCCTGACGGCGCTATTGTGATTGTGAATGCCTTTGTAAATCCGGTGGCTTACAAGGATGAGATTTTTATCCCTGAGACGGAGGCGAACTTCCTCCACCAGCTCAATAAGAAAACCGACCGTGTCCTCTTGTCTAGTTTTGGGAACCCTTACATTATTCAACAGTTCCCTGAAACACCTGTTTACTTCTGTGCCTATTTAAACAGTGGCTTGATGAATCGTGCTCTGGCGGAGGCAATTATGGGGAAGAACCCCATCGAGGGGCAATTACCGGTATCTATCCCTGGCGTAGCACGTCAATGGGAGGGGGTTAATCTGGAGGCCCGTCCCTGGAGACGTCCGACAAAAGTCAATCGCCCTGGAACGGAGTTGAAACGAGTCATGCCCTACGAGGTGAGGGCTAATCCCTCTACCGTAGAGGAATTATTGAAAACAGCGGTGGCTGATTCTGCCTGGCCCGGCGGGGTATTGCTGGCAGCCAAAGACGGAAGTATCTTCATCCACACTGCCGCTGGTTTTCACACTTATGCAAAACAAATTCCCACTAATAGAGGAGATATCTTTGATTTGGCCTCCCTGACAAAAGTGGTGGCCACAACCTCGGCGATCATGAAACTGTACGATCAGGGGCAATTGGACCTGGATGAAGAGGTTGTTACCTATCTTCCGGAGTTTAAAGGTCGCCAACCAGAATATTTCCAACAGAAATCAAATATTACCGTTAAACAGTTGCTGACCCATACCTCAGGACTTGAACCGTTCAGAACCTACTATAAGCTGGAAGGGACGGTCCAGGCTAAATGGGACAGCGTCTTTAACACCGAGCCCCTTTTCCCCGCTGGCGATACTACCGTTTATTCGGATATCGGTTTCATGGTCCTGGGGAAATTGGCTGAACGGATCAGCGGGTTGTCGTTGGATCAGTTGACCGATTCCCTGATTTTCAAACCGTTGGGAATGCGTTCCACTTATTTTAATCCTCCTGCAGAGCGCCTGAAACGGATTGTCCCTACAGAATACAGTCAGGCCGAAGGTCGTTTTGTCCACGGTCATGTCCACGATGAGAATGCCTATAGTCTGGGTGGGGTTTCCGGTCATGCCGGTCTTTTCTCAACCGCCCGGGATCTGTCCATTTTCTCCCAAATGCTGCTTAACGGTGGCTTGTACGGCTGGACCCGTATTTTTAAACCTGAAACGGTGAACCTGTTCACCCGCCGGGCCAATGTAGTGCCGGGAAGTTCCCGCTGTCTGGGGTGGGATACACCTGAAGGTCTCGCCTCCGGCGGTGTCTATTTGAGCAGTACCAGTTTTGGTCACACCGGTTT